>DATNAW010000226.1:0-6334 GCA_035572335.1 Rhodanobacteraceae bacterium | reverse complement strand
GCGCTTCTCCACCACGTTGTATGCGACCAAGGTGCCGCGCGCCGATGGCACGCTGGACGGAAATCTGATCCTTTACGGCGACGGCGATCCGTCGCTGGGCAATCCCGAGGCATCGCCCGACTGGGCCGGGCGGCTTGCCGCTGCATTGGCTGAGCGTGGCGTGCGGCGCGTGCGCGGCAACCTGATCGCCGACGATACGTTTTTCGCCGGGCCGCTGTTCGGCGACGGCTGGGAAGCCTTCGATCTCCAGACCGACTACGGCGCGCAGGCGGGTGCGCTGGGTGCGCGCAACAACGTGGTGCGCGTGAAGGTCGCACGCGACGGCGCGCGCTGCTGCAATGTCAGGGTCGATCCGCCCGATGCCGGCATGCGCGTAGTCAACCTGACCGGCGGCGCAGCGCCGCTCAGCCTCTACCGTGCGCCCGGTTCGGACGTGCTCTACGCCAGCGGCAGCCTGCGTGCAGACCAGCCGCGCGGCAGTTACGCGTTGTCGGCGCCCGATGGCGCGTTGTTTGCGGGCAACCTGCTGCGCGATGCGCTCGCGCAACAGGGCATCACGCTGGACGGCACCGTACGCGCGCTGCACTGGCCGGAAACGGACGCCGCGCTCGCAAACAGTCCTATCGCGATCGCCAGCATCATGTCGCCGCCGCTGTCGCAACTGCTCGTGCACATGCTGAAGCATTCCGACAATCGTTATGCGCAAATGCTGCTGCAACAGGTCGGCGTCGCCACCGCGCGCACCGATCTTTGCACGGATCGCGCAGAGCCGCCGCAGACGAGTGCGGATTGGGGAGCGTGCGCGATGCGCGCGTTCCTCGCCCGGATCGGCATCGGAAACGACGAGGCGATGTTCAACGACGGCTCGGGTCTGTCGCGCGAGGATCTGGTCACGCCTGCGGCCACCGTCAAACTGCTGGCGTGGATCGCCCGGCAGCCATTCGCGAACGCGTTGCGCGACGCGCTGCCAGTCGCCGGCATCGACGGCACGCTGCGCTACCGCATGCGCGGCAGCGCCGCCGCCGACAACGTGCAGGCCAAGACCGGCACGCTGACGCACGTGTACACGCTGTCGGGTTTCGTCACGGATGCTGCGGGCGAACGGCTGGCGTTCTCGCTGATGCTGAACCGCTATCAGCGGCCGGCCGACCCGTTCGGCCGCAACATCCAGCCTTCGCCGCAATCCGACCTGGATGCGATCGCCACGATGCTGGCGGAACACGGAGTCGAATGATGCAACGTTCCTGGCGAACACTGCTGCCGCTGGCGATCCTGGCCGTGCTGGTCGGCTACTTGTACGTGCATCGCCATCCGGCAGTCACGCCACCGATCGCGACACCGACTGCCCAGCCGGAATCCGGTGCGGCCTCTCCCGCACCGCTTCCCGCTTTTCTGCCACCGGAGGCACGCGAGACGCTGGCATTGATCGCGCGGGGCGGCCCGTTCCCGCATCGGCAGGACGGCGTGGTGTTCGGCAATTACGAGCGCCTGCTGCCGGCCGAGCCGCGCGGTTACTACCACGAATACACGGTGGAAACGCCCGGCGCACACGACCGCGGCGCGCGCCGCATCATCACCGGCGGCAATCCGCCGGAGGTGTACTACTACACCGACGACCACTATCGCAGCTTCCGCGAATTCACGGTGCCGCGATGACCGGCAGCATCGACTTCGCGAATGCGCAACAGAACGCCGCCTACCTCGTCGGCGAAACCGACCTGGACACGCTCGACGCGGCCGCGCACGACGAAGGCCATCTGGTGCGGCGCATCAGCCTCACCGGCTGTCGCGACAAGCACGATCTGCTGCGGCGCATCGCCACGTCACTCGCCTTCCCGAAAACCTTCGGCGCCAACTGGGATGCCCTGGCCGACTGCCTCGGCGACCTCGGATGGCTTCCCGATGCGGGCCGCTACGCGTGGCTGTTCGACCACGCCGGGGACCTGCGCGACGCCGCGGAAAACGATTTCGACATGCTGTGCGACGTGCTCGACGATGCCTGCAAGCAATGGAAGGAACGCGGCACGCCATGCTTCGCGTTCCTCGCGTTGCCGGACGACGCGTTCTCCACCCGCTGATCGATCAGCGCGCGCCGCGTTCAGCGAGCGGGCGTGCCGGCTGCCGCGTCGTGCAGCACGGCATTCCCGTACTTGCCTTGCACTTTTCCGGAAAGAATGAAGTCGCGCATCATCGCGAAATAACCGTCGGGATTGCGTGTATCGACGCGCGTGCCATCCGGCTTCGTCTCGAACTCGTACATCCCGTGCTCGGCGTGCGGATACACCGCCAGCGTGATCGGCCGCCCCGCCTGCTGCAGGCCGCGCAGGCGCTTGATCGTTTCCGCGCTCGGCGCGTCGGCATCTTCGCCGCCGAGAATCCAGAGCTGCGGCGCGTCGAGATTGCGCAGCACCGGCATCGGATCGTACTCAACCGGCACACCGGCAAACAGCTTCGGGCCCTCCTGCTTCAATTTCTCGGCCGGCCAGGCGAGCAATACCCACGTGACGTCGCCGTGCACGTGCTTGAACCACGGCTCCTTGCCGTACTTCTGCTTCAGCGCATCCAGCTTGTCGTAACCGCTGCGGAAATCGCTGAGCAGGATCGCGGCGGACGCATCGGCGACCTGCATCGCCTTCGCCATCACGTCCGGACCGTAACCCTGGCGCTGCATGTCGTAGGCGATCGCTTCGCGATCCTCGTCGAGCGGCGACACCGCGAGCCCGAAACCGACGATCACGAAATCCACCGGCGAAATCTTCGCGGCCAGCGGCGCGACCCAGCCGCCTTGGCTGCCGCCCTGATAACCGATGCGGCCAGCGCGCTGACCTGCGAGGCGTTTCGCCTCGTTGACCGCCGCGATCGCATCGTCGGCGAGCACGAGATAACTCTGCGTGTACGTGCCGCCCGACGCGCCGGTGCCGCGCTTGTCGTACACGAACACGCCGATGCCGGCCGCGGGAAACATCCGCTGCAGGGCGTAGAAATCGAGCGCGGACTCGTGCTCCGAACCGTGGATCAGCACCACGATCGGCACGCGCGCATTGCCCTTGGGCAACACCAGCCGTCCGGCCAGCGCGACGCCACCGGCGCCCTTGAAATGCGTGTCGGTGACGTCGAACACGATGCGCTGGCCCCGCTTGCCGTTGAAATCGATGCGGCCCTTCGCGCAATCGGAGAACGTGACCTTGCTGCCATCGGGCTTGTCGGTCCAACCCAGCGTGCTGGTCCACGTCCCGTCCGCTTGCGACGTGAGCTGGCCCGTGGTGCCGTCGTCGCGGCGCCAGCGCAGATGTGCGCCCTCGCTCGGACCGATGTCGACGACGTTGCCGTTGGCCAGCCGGTACGCGCCGACGTGGCAGTTGCCGACCGATGCATCGGCCGCGCACGCCGTACGACCGACGAAAGTCGCGATCACGACCGCGAAGAACCACGGCATCACCTGCACCACGCGAATCTTCGGCACGTTTCCCATCGAACTTCCCTGGCTGGCGAAAACATCCATGCATTGTCGCCGCGCAACTACAACGAACGCCAGCCCTCGAACCCGGTGAGCAATGCGGCGCCGACCAGCACCACGCCGACCACGCGCGCGGCCACCATGCCCGCGTCAGGCCGTCGCACCAGCCACCCGCGCGCCTGCGCCGCAGCGAGCGCGACCGCGCCGTACACCGTGACCTGCGTGACCGCGATGATCACCCACAGCGCCAGCGCCTGCGACCACAGCGGTCCGTATTCCGCGTGCAGGAACTGCGGGAAGACCGCCAGCATGAATAGGTACGCCTTCGGGTTCATCAAGCTTGTCAGTGCGCCGCGACGAAACGTCGTCCACGCCGACATCGCGCCGCCCTCGGCTTGCACGCCGAAGGCCAAGTCCGCACGCAGCAACGAAATCCCGATCCATGCGATGTACAGCGCGCCGGCCAGCAACAATGCGTTGAAAGCGGCGGGGATCGCCTTCAGCAACACGCTGATGCCGAGCGTCGTCATCACCACGTGGCACACGCCACCCGCGGCAATGCCCGCGACCGCGGCGAGGCCGTGCCGGCGTCCCGCGGCAAGCGAACTGCCCATCACGAACGCCATGTCGAGGCCCGGCAGCACGACGATGCCTAACACCAGCACGGCGAACAACGACAGGTCGGCCGCGTGGCTCATGGCTTCGCATCCGCGACCGGCCACCAGCGCAGGCGCGAGCGCGGCGTGGGATCCAGCACCAGCCGTTCCGGCGTGCCGCGCAACATGCCGGTGCCTTCGAGCGAACGTTCGGCCTGCGACGCCTGCGCTTCGAAGTTTTTCAGTGCCGCGTCGTTTTCGACCACGCCAAGCCAGACCAGGAAAGGGCCATCGGTGCGGATGGGCAGTTGCGGAAAATTGTTCGGCACGTCCAGCGTCACCAGCACGCCCGCCGGATGCACCTGCGCACTCGCGTAACGCTCGAACGCGGCCTGCGCGCGCTGCGCGAATGCGTCTTCGTCGCCCTTCTTCACCGCGAAGATCTGCGCGACGACCACGCCGCGCGCACCCCGCGGCTCGTCGACCGGATCGACGGCGGGCAACACCGTGACACCGGTGTTCGCGTTCAACGGCCTCAGCAGCAGCACGTTGTCGCTCGCGCCCGGGAACAACGCATTGACCTTGACGCGATGCTCACGCCACACCGGCCCGTAGTAGAACGCCGCGTCCACGATCGGGCGTGCATTGATGTCGTGGTAGCCGCGCAACCAGACGAATTTCGTGGGCGCGGCGCGATCCTCGAATTGTCCGAACACCATGCAATCGAGCTGTTCGAACGCCTCCGGGAAATACGCATCGAAATAGCGCACGAAGCGGTCGCGCTGGCCGGGCGCGATGTCGTAGCGGCGCAATTCGACGACTTGATAGTTGTCGAGATGCGCGACGCTCTCCAGCGCGGCGCGCGTGTCGGTGTCCGCCTGCGCGACGGTAACGAACGTACTCATGCAGAATGCTCCGAGCAGCAGGAATGAAAGGCGAGGCATGCGGTCTCCCGGTGGTACGAACCGGCGTCCACGCTAAAACCCAATCAGGGCAGTTCACGTCCTGATTCGGATTAGACTGCCCGCATGCCCCACCCCACCACCCGCGTGCTGGCCGTCCTTGAACTGCTGCAAAGCCGCGGCCGCATCAGCGGCCCGGAACTGGCGCAGCGGATCAACGTCGACGTGCGCACCCTGCGGCGCTACATCGTGCTGCTGGAAGAACTCGGGATTCCGATCACCACCGAACGCGGCCGCCACGGCGCGTACATGCTGGTGGCGGGCTTCAAGCTGCCGCCGATGATGTTCACCGATGCGGAAGCGCTGGCGCTGTCGATGGGCCTGCTGGCGGCCCGCGGCCTTGGTTTGCACGCAGGCGAATCGGCGCTGGCCAGCGCGCAGGCCAAGCTGGAACGCGTGATGCCCGATTCATTGAAACGCCGGCTGCACGCGGTGGAAGCCAGTGTCTCGATCGAATCCGCCGGTGCGCTCACGGCGCACGCCAATGCCTCGGCCTTGATGCTTTTGACGCACGCGGCACACGCGGGTGAACGCGTGCACCTGCATTACTGCTCGGCACAGGGCGAGGAAAGCCGGCGCGATTTCGACACCTACGGTCTCGGCTTCCGCGGCGGCGCGTGGTATGCGGTCGGCCATTGCCACTTGCGCCATGGCGTGCGTGCGTTCCGCGTCGACCGGATCATCGAAACGCGACCATTGCCCGTCCGCTTCAAGCGGCCAAAAGACTTCGATGTGCTGGAATGGTTGAACCGCACCATCGCGACGCTACCGCGTGCGCATCGCGTCGAAGTGTTGCTGCACACCGGCATGACGGAGGCGCGCGTGGCGTTTTCGCCGACGATCGGATTGCTTGAAGCGGCCGATGGCGGCGTACTGCTGCACGTGCGCACCGATGACCTGGCCTGGTTCGCGCGCCAGCTCGCGCGCGTTCCATTCGAATTCGAGATCCGCACGCCGCAACGCCTGCGCAAGGAACTGCTCGCGCACGCGGTGCGGCTGCAGAAGCTCGCGACGGCGTAAACGCATCCTGTCGCGCGCAAGCGCGCTCCTACATTCCGCGATGCGGCTTGAACACGATGTCGAACTCGGTCTTCCAGGTCTTGCCGCCATCCATCGACCGTTCCGCGGTTTCGCGCACGCCGTCGCCGTGCCGGTACCACGCAGCGCGCACCAGCGCGTCGGGCTTGCCGGATTTCCGCTCGACACCCCTGAACACCATCCGGTTGCCCTGCATGCCACCGTCAAGCAGCAAAAGGTCGCCACGATTGGTGACCCAGCTCTGGTGCCAGACTTTGCGGGCTGCGTCGTACAAGCTGTAG
>DATNAW010000225.1:0-11364 GCA_035572335.1 Rhodanobacteraceae bacterium | reverse complement strand
CGCGGCGTACCGCGGACTGGTCGAGCATCCCGGCTTCGTCGATTACTTTCGCGCCGCCACGCCGATCGACGTGATCGAACGCATGACCATGAGTTCGCGCCCGGCCAGTCGCCGCAGCATGCACGGCGTCGAGGACCTGCGAGCGATCCCGTGGGTGTTTTCGTGGACGCAGTGCCGCTCCATCGTCACCGGCTGGTATGGGCTGGGCAGCGCGCTGGAGCGTGGTGCCGAAGCGTTCGGCAACGCGGAGCTGGCGGAGATGGCGCGCGAATGGCCGTTCTTCGCCAACGTGCTGGACGACGTGGAAATGCTGCTGGCCAAGTGCGACCTCGGGATCGCCGAGGCGTTTTCGAAACTGTCCGGCCCGCTGCACGCCGAGTTCTTCGGGTTGATCGAAAAGGAATTCACGCGCACCCATCACTGGCTGCTGCGGCTGAAAGGCAGCGACAAGCTGTTGCGCGACGATCCGCGGCTGGCGCTGTCTATCCGCTTGCGCAATCCCTACGTCGATCCGATCAGCCTTTTGCAGGTGGACCTGCTGCGACGCTGGCGCGCGAGCGGCGGCAAGGATGATGCACTGCTGCGCGCGCTGGTTGCCTGCGTCAACGGAGTGTCACAGGGATTGCAGAACACCGGTTGAGACGTTTTTTCGGATTGCCGGCCGGGGTCGAAGAACACCAAGGCGCGTCACTGCGTGGATGTTTGGCGAGGCCGAAAACGTGGTCATGCGATCAAGGATCTTCTCGGGAAACGGCGATGAACCCGGCGCCGCCGCGTGCACCTCCTTGCGCGCTACGCGGCAGCGTCATCGTTTGCGCCATTGCCCGCGGATGGGAACCCAAGCCGCTCGACGGTTAGTTGCGCGATCTCGGCCGTCGTTGCATCGTCCAGCGGCAGCGCACCCATCCGCGGACCGAAGGGCCCCCATTCGGCGGGATTGGTGACGTTGAACAAGCCGACCGTTGGTATGCCGGTTGCCCAAGCCAGATGCATCACGCCGCAATCCGCGCTGACGTAGGCGTCCAGGTTCGCGATCAGGGCTGCCAGCTTGCGGACGTCGCTGGAGTAGAAACAGGCAAAACGATCTTCCAGCATCGACTTTCCGAACGCGGGCAGGATCTCCACGATACGCGTGCCGGGTGCGCTCTGCCGGAATGCTTCGATGAAATCCAGCCACCAGCCACCGGCGAGCAGCTTGTCGCGGGTGGCATTGGCAAAAATGCCGATGCAAGGTCCGCCGGTGCCGGGCTGATGCTTCGACGCGAGGCGTGTCATCGTGCGGCGTCCGCATTCCAGCTCCGCATTCGTCAGCATCAGGGTGGGCTGCGGATACTCGCGCGCCGCGGGCTCTTGTCCCGTTGCACTGCGCAACAGATAGACCGGCGTCATCGCCTTGTGCCGAAGGTCCGCCGGGATCACCACGCCGTGCGTGAGCGTGCCGCTCTTTTTGGGACCGACATATCCCAGCGAATACCTGGCGTGCGTGGCGAGGGCGAGCAGCCGGCCCGATTGCGATTGCGGGTCGGGGTCGATGACCAGGTCGTAATGCTTGCGACGCATCGCATGCAAGGTGCGTGCAGTCGCCAACAGGTGGCTCGCGACATGCCGTGGCATCCGCCGCACGTTGCGCACATTCGGAAAGGTTTTGAACAAGGCATCCGCGACCGGGCAGCCGCACACGACATCCACTTCGGCGCCCGGATAAAGTTCGGCGAGCTCGGTCAGCAAGGGCGTCAGGGTCAACGAATCGCCGAGGGTGTGGACGCTGCGACAGATCAATACCCTGTGAATCCCGCTGCGCGGCAGCCGGGCGCCGCTCGCGCCACCCGCGCGAAACACGCCGCGCATCATGCGCGCGGTCACACGACGGCGGATGTCCTCGATTCTGGCGGAGAAGCTCAACGCGGCTTGTGCGGTCATATGGGGCGATCAATCGGAGCGGCACCCGATCCGGCGCGCGCGGTTTCGCGATTCGCTGGCTTGCATACGGCTACGCATTTAGAACCGGTGGATGAATCCCACCTGGAAGCCTCCGGGCAGCCAGCCGAGGATCAATGGCGAATCGCGATGCGCGGCCCAGATGCCCGCGGCCGTGCCGATGGCCCAGCCGGCCAGCACGTCGCTCTGCCAGTGGCCGCGCACCTTGACCCGCGCCACGGCGTCATACAGCGGCAGCAGTTCCAGCGCATACACCGCGGGGTAGTCGTGGCCGTACGCCACGACGAACGGCGTCACGGCGCCGGCGATGGCGGTGACTTCGCCGCTGGGGAAACTCTCGTATTTGAAACCCTGGAAAAACCTGTCCGGATTGCTGGTTTGCGAAGGACGTTCGCGTTGGAAAGTCCATTTCGCGCCCTGCGCGATCACTGACGACACCGCCATTGAATCGAGTGAGCGCCAGAACGTGTCGCCCAACTTGTCCTGGTCACCCAGCGCAAGCGAGCCGCCCACCACGGTGAATATGGTTGCACCCAACAGCGCCTTCTGGTTGTTGCGGGCCCAGATGCCACTGTTATCGTAAGCGATCCGGTGATCGATGCCGAACGGGCCGCTTGCGGCGACAGCAGCGCGAAGCGGCGCTGCCGCGCAGATGCCGATCACCAGCAGCATCGCGAATCGTCGCATGAGAATGCGAGGCTTCATGCCAATCGTCGCAGGCGTGTGCAATGCGGATAATTTGCCGCAGTATCCTTAGCGCCTGCTTCGCCGCGGCTTTCGCGAACCTTGCAAGCCCGCCGCAAGCGCTGTGTGCCCCTTCAGGTATTCGCATCGGCGGATCAGTATAGGTTCCGGCCCACGCGGTTTTCCGATAAGGTCGACGTTCATTTACGCGCCGGCGTTGTAGCCGCACGTGGCCTCCAGCGCGGGGCCGTTGTTGGCGCATTCGGCCTTCGGTCCTGCTTTGTTCGCACTTCGCGATGGTTTGGCCGCCCCTCGGTGGTGGCAGCACGCGCGCGGTGTTAGTTTTCCTGCATTGCGTGGCAGGTATCGCACATGAAGCTGCTGCTGGTCGAAGATTCCGAGCGCTTGCGTGACAATCTCGCGCGTGGCTTGCGGGCGACGGGTTTCACGGTGGACGTCGCCAGTGATGGCGTCGAGGCGACCGGGTATCTGGCGGGCTACGGCTACGACTTCGTCGTGCTGGATCTCGGGCTTCCGCGGCTGGATGGATTCGGCGTGTTGCGCGCGCTTCCCGCCGTCGGCGAACGTCCGCGGATACTGGTTTTGTCGGCGCGCGACCAGGTGGGCGATCGCGTGGAAGCACTGAATGCCGGCGCCGACGATTACCTGGTCAAGCCGTTCGCGTTCGAGGAACTCATCGCGCGCTTGCACGCGCTGGCGCGACGTCCAGTCGAAACGCGGGCGGACGTGCTGGAACATGCCGGTGTGAGACTGGACGCGCAGGCGCACCGCGCAATCGCGAACGGCAGCGCGTTGCAACTCACGCCGCGCGAGTTTGCCTTGCTGGAATTGCTGCTGCGGCATCCGGGCCGGGTATTCCCGCGCGCCGACATCCTGGAAAGGATTGCGGGCAGCGAAAGCGAGGCTTCGGACCGGAGCATCGAGGTAGTCGTGTTCGGCGTGCGGCGCAAGCTGGCGGATGCGGGTTGCGCGGGCCTGATCGAAAACCGACGCGGTGCCGGATACCTCATTCCATGAGTCCGCGCGCGAAAACCTTCTCGTTGCGTGCGCGTTTGGCATTGCTGTTGGCGCTGGCGGTGCTGGTGGTTTTCGGCGCCGCGGCCAGGATCGTGGATTGGCGTGCCGACGCCGAGATGCAGCAGCGCTTCGACGCTTCATTGCTGTCGCGTGCGCAATCGCTGGCGGCGCTGACACAGTTCGAGAACGGCCGCATTGCCGTGGACGCTGACAATGCCGCGACGGCCGTGTTTCCAGGCAACGCTGAGTCGAATTGGTACGATTTGCGCTGCGGTGGCACAGAGATTGCGCGCAGTGCCGAAGCGCCGCCATCCATTGCCGCGGGCGTCGAACCCACGTTCGCCGACGCGCGCTCGCGCACTGGCCGTTCGCTGCGGGTCGTCGCGTTCCGGTTCACGCCCATGCCCGCCGATCATCCCGTTGCCTCCCCCGCGCCAGCCTGTGCGCTCACGTATGCGCTGGACAGCGGCCCGCTGGATGACCTTCTGGACACGCTCGACATCATTCTTCTGGGCTGCCTGCTGGGGGCGTGCGGGCTGGTGATGCTGCTGACACCGTGGCTGGTGCGCCGCGGTCTGCGTCCGCTCTCCGTGCTGGATCGCGCGATGGCCGGCATCGGACCGGATGCGCCGGGCGGTCGGTTGCCCACGAGTGACACGACCGAGCTGGCCCCGCTGGTCGCGCGCTTCAACGAGGTGCTCGCGCGGATGGACGAAGGGCTGGCCCGCGAACGCCAGTTCGCCGCGGGCCTCGCGCACGAATTTCGCACGCGTCTCGCCGAGTTGCGCACCCTGGTAGACGTCGAACGCCGTTATCCGAGCGGGCGCGATGCGCACGGCCTGCTCGGTGAGGTTGGCAGCATCGGCGGAGAGCTGGAGGCGACCGTCACCGCCCTGTTGGAACTGACCCGCATCCAGTCGGGGCTGGAGCGGTCGCATCCCGAACACGTGCCGCTCGGGCCGCAGCTCGTGCGGGTGTGCGAGAGGCACCATGAGGCTGCGCGCGCACGCAATGTGCACATCGAAATCGCCGAGTCGCACGGTCCGGATTTGGCGATCGAAACCGATCCAGCCCTGCTGGAAATCGTGCTCGACAATCTGGTCGGCAATGCGGTGGCGTACGTGCCGACTGGCGGCACGGTCAGCGTGCGTGCGTGGCAGGATGGCTTTGAAGTGAGCAACGCGGCGCCCGCATTGCACACCGACGATCTCGCCAATTTCGGCCAGCGATTCTGGCGCAAGGAAGCGCAGGGCGCAGGTCACGCGGGACTTGGCCTCGCGCTGGCTGGCGCCGCCGCGCGCGCCCTCAAGATGGCGCTGTCATTTGAATTGAGCGACGGCGTGTTGCGTGCGCGCGTGCGCTGGCGCGCGGGTGACTGATCGCAGCGGGCTATTCGGATCGCCTGGGACGCATCGCCAGCGAGTACAGCACCGGCATCACCAGCAATACCAGAGGTACGGCTGCAAACATGCCGAAAATGATCGCGATCGCGAGCGGCTGCTGCATTCGGGAGCCCCGGCCGATCGCGAGCGCCAGCGGCGACAGGGTGAGAATGGCGGCGATGGCGGACATCAGGATGGCGCGGGTGCGGCGCTTGCCCGCGTCGATCAACATTTCGCGCAGCGAGGGTTTTTGGTCGCTCCCCGCACGGGCCCGGATGTCCGCAAGTTCGGAAAAATAGAAAATCGCGAGTTCGGTGACGATGCCGACGATCATCGTCATGCCCATCATTGCCGAAATGTTGAGCTCGATTCCAGTGATCCAGAGTCCGATGAAGACGGCGCAGATGGCCAAAAGCGGCTGGATCATCACCACGATCGCGGCGCGAAAGCTCTCGTACAGGAACAGCAGCAAAGTGAACACCAGCGCGATCGCCGTCAGCAACACGATCGTCAAGTCGTGGAAAGCGATCTGCTGTTGCAGGTACAGGCCGCCCAGTTCGTAGTACATGCCTGACGGCAATTCCCCGCGCACGTCGAGCACCTTTTTCACGTCCCGCATCGTGGAGCCGAGATCGCGTCCGCTGATGCGCGCGGTCACCGCCAACATGCGTTTCAGGTTTTCGTGGCCGATTTCCGGTTGGCCGCGCTGCTGACTCAGCGTCGCAACGCGCGACAGCGGGAACACGTGGCCGTGGCCGTCGCTGATCGGCAGGGCCGCGAGCTGTTCAGTCTCGGCGCGGTCGCGTGGCGGTACCCAGACGCGCACGTCCATCATCTTCGGCCCCTGCGGGAATTCGGCGGCGACGGTGCCGGCGACCGCGGCCGAGACCTGATCGGCGACGCCTTTGGGATCGAGCCCCAGCAGCGCGGCCTTGACCGGATCGATCTGCACCTCCAGCGCGTCGCCGGCAGGGTTGATGCCGTTCAGCACGCCGACCACGCCCGGAATTTTCTCCAATTGCGAGGCGACTTTCTTCGCGGTCGCATCAAGTTGCGCGACGTCGTCGGAAAACAGCTTTACTTCGATCGGTTGCGGTACCTCGGTGAGGTCGCCGATCAGGTCTTCCGTCAGTTGCGACACGTCCACGTCGAGCCCCGGCACCTTGCGCACGATCTGTTCGCGGATACGTTCCATCACCGCCGAGGTCGATGGTCGCGAACCGCTCTTCAACCGCACGAAGAAATCGCCGGTGTTGGCTTCGGTGAGGCCGCCGCCCAGTTGCAGCCCGGTACGACGCGACCAGGTATCGACGTACGGATTGGCACGCAGGCTCGCGCCGACCTGTTCGAGGAGCCGGTTGGTTTCGGTCAGCGAGGTGCCCGGCTCGGCGATGTAATCCAGGGTGAAGCCGCCCTCGTCCAACCGGGGCATGAAGCCGGTGCCGACCGACCTGTATGCGAGTGCGCCAAGCAGCACCAGCGGAATCAGGCCGATCAACAGCAGCGCCGGCCACTCCAGCACGCGCAACAGGACGGCTTCGTAACCGCTTATCAGGCGCCGCCACCAGCGTGTGGGCGCGCGTTCCGCGGCGTGGCGCTCGTCGATCAGGCGTTCCGCAAGAAGCGGCACCACCATGAAGGTGAGCAGGTACGAGATCACCAATGCGCTTGCCATCGTCAAGGAGAGCGCCTTGAAGAACGCGCCGGTCACGCCGGTCAGGAACGCCAGCGGCAGGAAAATCACGATGGTGGCGAGCGACGAGCCGGTCTGCGGGCGCGCGAATTCGCGCGCGGCCTGTGCGATGCGCTGGCCGACCTTGGCGGGCGCGCCGTCGCCGCTGGCGCCACGCAGCCGGCGCATGATGTGCTCCAGCATCACCACCACGTCGTCGATCAGCAAGCCCACCGCGGCCGCCATGCCGCCCAGTGTCATCATGTTGAGGCTCATGCCCAGCAGCTTCAGCAGCAGCACGGTGATCGCGAGCGTCGCCGGCACTACCAGCAACGCGATCAGGATCACGCGGGTGTTGCGCAGGAACACGAACAGCACCAGGCCCGCAAGAACGATGCCGACGAGGATCGCGTCGCGCACGCTGCCCGCCGCGCCCTTGACCAGTTGGGTCTGGTCGTACCATACGGCGAGCTTCACGCCTTTCGGCATTTGCGACGTATAGGCCGCCAGACGTGCCTTGACCGCAGCGACCATCTGGATGCTGTTGGTGGCGGGCTGCTGGAATACCTGTAGCAGTACCGCCGGCATGCCGTCCGCCATCACGCGGATCCATTGCGGCCTGTTGCCACGCGCCACGGTGGCGACGTCGCCCACCCGCACCACCCCATTCGGGCCCGCGCGCACCGCCACCTCGCGCAAAGCCTGCGCGCTGGCGGGCTGATTGTCGGCCAGCAGCAGGAACAGTTTGTAATGATCGGACAAGCGTCCCAGTGCCGAGATGTCCGCGGCATTGGAGACCGCGCGCACCACGTCGGCAACTGAAAGATCTTTTGCGCGCAGCTTTCGAAGGTCGATGTCAACATGGAGTTCGCCGATCGCGCCACCTTGCACGCCCACTTGCGCCACCCCCGGCACGCCGCTCAGCAGCGGGCGCAACTGGTATTGCGCCAGGTCGTACAACTGTGTTGGCGTCAGGGTCGTGCTGCGCAGGCTGTAGGCCAGGACCGGAAAAGTGGTCGGGTCCATGCGCCGCGCGCTGATGCGGGTATCCGCCGGCAAGTCGGGAAGGACCTGGCTCATTGCGGCGTTCACATCCAGAAAGGCGCGGCCCATGTCCGCGCCCCAATCGAAGGTGACGTTGATTTCGGCGCTGCCGCGGCTGGTGGTGGATCGCACGTCGCGCACCCCGCGCACGCGCCGGATCGCTTCCTCGACCGGCGTCGTCACCGCGACCACCATCTGGGTGGCGGGTCGGTCGCCCGCATCGATGTCCACGCGTACGCGCGGAAACGAAACGTCCGGAAACAGCGCGACCGGCAGGTTGAACACCGATGCCAGCCCGCCCAACGCGAGCACCAGGACCAGGAACAGCAGCGAACGACGGTGCGCCTGAAACCACGTGGCGATGTTCATCGCGCGGCGGTTCCCTGCGGCGCACCGCCCGTCGACGCCGACGCGTGCACCGGATCGCCGTCGGAAACTTCATAGCTGCCCAGCGTGATCACCGGCGCCCGTGCATCCAGCGCGCCTTCGACACCGATCGGGCTGCCATTGGGCGCGAGCACGTTCACGTCGATGCGCTTGGCCTTGCCGTGTTCGATTTGATAGACGAAGTCGCCTTGAGCGTCGTTCTGCAGGGCATTGCGCGGCACGGCCCAGGCCTTGAAGGGCCTGGCGACGATGCTTCCGGACAATGCGGTGCCCGCCGGGAACGACACCTTGGAATCGAGGGTCGCGATCACGTCGACCATGTGCGATTGCGGGTCCACCGCATCGCCCACCATCGCGACGGTGCCGTGCAGCGGCGACGCATCGTGGCCGGCGTATACCGGCATGAGCATGACCGGCATGCCGGCGCGGACGTTGGCGACTGCACCCGGATCGACACCGAGCTGCGCCTCCATTGCCGAGGTCGGCGCGAGCTGCAGCAATGCGGCGCCCGCGGCGACGCGCTCGCCACGCTGCACGGCCAGCGTGGTCACGACGCCATCGGCCGGCGCACGCAAATTGGTGGTCGCCTGTGCGCCGCCGAGCTTCGCCTGCGCGTTCAGCGTGGCCTGCGCATCGGCCAGGGCCTTGCGCGCGGCATCGAGTTGCGCGTTGGTGGCGAGGTTCTCCGAGCGCAGGTGCCCGGTGCGGGCGAGTTCGTCACGCGCGACCTTCAACGCGCTTTGCGCCTGAAGGTAGGCGCTGCGCGTGGCGGGATCGGTCTCGAGTACGAGCAATGTGGCGCCGCGTTTGACGCGCTGCCCGGCGATAGTCTCGATCGCGGTGACCTGTCCGGCTTGCGGCAGGGTCAACGTGAGGGCGTTGCGCGTTCCGGCAGTGAGTTGGCCGAACGCAGCGATGCCAGCATGGAAAACCTGCATCTTCGGCATTACGGCGCGCACCGCCATCGCGGGTTGCAGTTCGGCCTCCGGCGCGCCGGCGGAGCAGGCCGTCAAGAGCAAAGTCAGTCCGCCAAGCAACGCGAATGAGCGCGCATATCGAAAGGAAAGGATTACGAGCCTGCCTTTATTTGGGTTCTTTGCGTTCATTCGTGGACCACGGCTTTTAATCGTTTTTCTGCAAGCGAAGCGTCGGGCCAGGCGCCCACCAGCGCGTCAAGTGCGATCGCGGTTTCGTGGGTGTTCTGGTCCAGCACCAGCAAGGCCGTGTCGGCGGCCAGCGAATTGCCGCGGATCGCGAGGTACGTCGGCCAGTCCAGGCGTCCGGCCGCGTAGTTGGCCTTGGCCGCGTCGCGTGCGCGCGCAAGTTGTGCGGCGTGCGCGACCAGCGCCGTGCTCTGCGCGCGATCACTTCGCAGGTCTGCCATCAGGCGTTGCACGTCGTTGCGATCGGTCAACAGCCGCGCGGCATATTCATCGTGCAGTTGCTGGCGCGTGGCGCGCTCGATCGCGATGTTGCCGCGGTTGCCGTCGAACAGCGGCAGCGACAACGAGACGGACAATCCTTTGCTGGAGATATTGCCGTTGTCGCGCGCCTTCACGAACCCGACGGTAATCGCCGCGAACTGGGCGAGGATCGCCGCGCGCAATTTTTGATCCTGTGCGCGATAGCCCGCCTGCAACGCCAGCAGGTCGGGACGTCGCCTGGACATGTCGCCGAGTGCGCGCTCAACTTCCCCGGTGTCCGGATTGATCGAGAACGGCTCGCCGGTCAGATGCAACGGCACCGATGCGTCGAATCCCAGCAGGCCGTGGAGGTCGTGTTCGGCCATGTCGAGCTGGCGCCGGGCATCGCCGAGTTGGTTGGCGACGTCGGATGCCGCGTTCAAGCCACTGCCGGCGGTATCGTACGAGAGGTCGCCCGACTGCAAGGCACGCTCGATCGCGCCCTGCATCGGCGCCAGCACGGACTGTTCCTGTTCCAGCCGTCCGACCAGCTTGCGTTGGTAGTACACGCGATCGAACAAGGTGCGTGCTTCGGCGATCGCCTGCCATTCGCTCCACAGCAAATCGAGATCCACTTGGCGTGCGCCGGCTCGCGCCGACTTTACGCGCGCCGAACGCGTAATCAGGTTGCCGAAGTCGAACGTCAGCCCCGCCGTGTAGGCATCGGTCGTGCCCGGCGGGTAACTGCCGGTCGGACGGTCGTGCTCGTAGTCCAATTGCGGGTCCGGCAGGAGACCCGCCGCGTAGGCCTGCGCCTGGGCGACGCCCGCCGCATCGCGCTGGATTTTCAGGTCCGGATCACGGGCGACCGCGAGCATCACGACTTCGGTGGCGTCGAGGCCGTTCGAGGGATCGAACGTATACGCGCGCAGCCCCGGCGTCGGCATGGTTTGCGCCGGGACGGTGATGTCCTTCGCCCGCTGTGGTCCACGGCCGCTCGCCAGCGGCAGCGGATGAAACGTGGCGCAGCCGGCCAGTGCGGCGAACGCGATCGTCGGGAGCGCGCGCAGTGGACGCGCCGGAAAGTCGGGCATCGCGACACGCTGTCAGCACACGCTTAGGGGGCGCTTAGGAAGCGATCGGCTTGGCCTTGCGGGACAGCAACGCACGCAGTTCGCTTTTCTCGGAGTCGTCGAGCACCGCCTCGGATTGCTTGCGGATCAATGCGTCCAGCCGTTGTTGCGTGGTCTGTTCGGCAAGCTTGTGCAAGGCATCCACGAACTCCGCACGCAGTGCTTCGGGCTCGCCCGGAAATTCGGTGAGCGCGAGCTTCTGCAAGGCGCCGGATTCTTCACGCCCCGCGAAGTGTTCCAACAACAGCGCGGTGTTGATGCCGGGGCGCTCCTGCAGGAAGTCGAGCAATTCGGTCAGCAGCGGAATGCCCGGTTTGTCCAACGCCGCGAACGCATAGGGAAGCGTGACTTCCTGCGCGAGTCCGGGGTTGGCCAACAACATCGCGATGACGCTGCGTACCAGCGTGCGGCGGGGCGCATTGTTGGCAGACACTGGCCGGTGCGAAGCGACCAGTGCGGGCTGTGCAGGTGCGCCTTGCACGCCGGTGCGCTTCTCCAGTTCCGCAAACATCAGGTCGCGGAATGCGCCATCGGGCAATTTCGCAAGCAACGGTTTTGCGTGTTCGGCCAATCGCGCGCGGCCGTCGAGCGTAGCGATATTCACGTCGTGCGACAGATAGGCGTAGAAATATTCCGACAGCGGCGTCGCGTTTTTCAGTCGTGTCTCGAAACCGTCCTGGCCT
>DATNAW010000224.1:0-4657 GCA_035572335.1 Rhodanobacteraceae bacterium | reverse complement strand
GCGCATCGCGACGGCTTCGGCGATGTTGAGGGCGAACGCGGTCTTGCCCATCGACGGACGGCCGGCGACGATCACCAGGTCCTGGCGCTGCATGCCCGACGTCAGGTCATCGAGATCCTTGAAGCCGGTGGTGAGGCCGTTCAACTGGCCGCGATTGGCGTAACGCTGCGCCAGCAATTCCACGGCTTCCTTGACCGACTGGCGCACCGGGATCACCTGCTTGCGCCCGCGCGCGCCAGCCTCGGCGATCTTGAACACGCGCTGCTCGGCGGCTTCGAGGATTTCCGGCGTGTTGCGGCCTTCCGGGTTGAAGCCGTCGCCCGCGATCTGCGTGCCGGCTTCGATCAGTTTGCGGAGCACCGCCTTGTCGCGGACGATGTCGGCGTAGGCCGCGATGTTGGCCGCGCTGGGCGTGTTGTTGGCGAGTTCCGCGAGGTACGCGACGCCGCCGATGTTCGCGGTCTCGCCGTGACGTTCAAACCATTCGCCCAGCGTCACCGCGTCGCACGGCCTGCCGCCCATCGCGAGTTCGCCGATCGCGCGGAAGATCAAGCGGTGTTCGCGGCGATAGAAGTCTTCCTCGACCACGCGGTCGGCCACCTGGTCCCACGCCTCGCCCACCAGCATCAGGCCGCCCAGCACCGACTGCTCGGCCTCGATCGAATGCGGCGGCACCCGCAGCACATCGACGCGTGGCGGGCCGGCTTTCGGTTCCGGGAAAACGGCACTCATCGGCGCAGGACGGTCAGCGGCTTCGACATGCGGCGATCATACGCGCGCAGGTCTCAATGCTTAAGACAACAAGTCTGTGGAAATCTTGTGGGATGTCGGTGCGCAATACGTCCTCTACAACCCAAACCTGCCGGGGGCATAAGCCTCCGCAGCGAGCACGGGTTTCTCGCCCGCAATCATTGACGCGACCAGTTCCGCGGTCGCGGCGCTCATGCTGACACCCAGCATGCCGTGGCCAGTGGCGAGCATCAGGTTGTTCCAGCGCTTGACCGGACCGATCAGCGGAATTTCGTCCACGCACATCGGCCGCCAGCCCCACCATTCCTCGTGCGACTCGGCGCCCAGCGGCGCGCGCAGGAACGCGACCGCGCCGCGTTTAAGCGCATCCAGCCGGGGGCGATTGAGTGTTTCGTCGTAGCCGGAAAATTCCATCGTGCTGCCGAGCCGGTAACCCGATCCCCACGCCGTCACGCAGACGCTGGGTTCGTGCAACACCAGCGCGCGGCGCGGGCAAGGATCGGGCCGCGACATCGTGATCGAATAGCCCTTGCCGGGCTGGATGGGCACCTTGAGGCCGAGCTTTGCCGCAAGCTGCGGCGTCCACGCACCCAACGCCATCACGACGCGTTCGCCGGCGAACGTCCCACGCGAGGTGCGCACGCCATCGATGCGTTCGCCCGCGCAACCGAAATCCTCGATCGCTGCCCCGGTTTCGATGGCGCCGCCGCATTCGCGCACCCGCCGCGCCAATTCGTCCACCAGCCGGTCCGGACGCAATTGCGCATCGTCGGCGTGCAGGACGCCGCCGGCCACACCCGGCAGCAGCGCCGGCTCCATCGCTTCCACTTCGTCGCCACGCAGCAGTGCCGCGGCGACGCCGAGCCGATGCAGCCACTCGATGTCCGCGCGGTCGTGTGCCAGCGCGCGCGCGTCGCGGTAGACGATCAAGCTGCCGGCGGGCGTGTACTCGCACTCGATGCCCTCGTCCACCAGCACGCGTGGCAGCAAGGTCCAAGAGCGCTGCAGGATTGCGGCGCGGGCGATCGCGGCGCTTTCGGCGAACGCCTGGTTGCAGCGGCGGGCGAAGCCCAGCAACCAGCGCCACCGTTCCCAATCGGGACGCGGGTTGACGTACAGCGGCGCGTCCCGCCGCAGCATCCAGTGCAGCGCGCGCCACGGCATCGCGGGCACGGTCAGGGGAATCGCGTGGCTGGGCGTCAGGGTGCCGCAATTGCCGTGCGAAGCGCCGGAACCCGGCTCGCTTCGATCCAGCACCCGCACCGAAGCGCCACGATGCAGCAGCGCCAGCGCACAGGACAGGCCGATCACGCCGCCGCCCAGGATCAGAACGTCACTGCGTGTTTCACTCATCCTCAAGATTGTAACGTCGGTGTCGCTGGCGCCAAACGGCGCCATGGATTCCACAATTCCGCGCCGTTGTCCTGTCCCGCGCCCGCGCGGCGCGAATGGCCGGGCTGCGCCATCCCCGGGGCCGATTCGCGCAACACCCGCCCCCGGGAACGTCCGTTTTCCGGCACTCCGTCACGCTTGGCATCATTCCTGCATCGACATTCCTGCACAAGGGGAATCCACATGAACGCCAACACCGACACCGATTTCTGTAGCGTGCCCGAAGTCCTGCTGATGCTTCGCGCCCCGGGCGCAGGCTGGCTCGCGACGCTGCTCGCTGCGCTGGACGAAGCCAGCCGCGATCCCGATTTCAACGCCTACCATCGCGCGATCCTCGCGCGTTGCCTCAGCGAACAGACCGTGCCCGCGGCCGTCGCCGAAGCGGCGCGGCAACGCACGATCCAGTTCGAGCAGGCGCTGGAAGCGACCATCCAGGCCGACTCGCGGCATTCGGATCAGCGCGTCGCCTGCTGATCCGTTGGCTGGACGCGGCTCACGCCATCGGTTAACGTCGTGCCGGCCTCGAGCCGAGCCGCCGCGACGATGACATCGAGCCGCCAGAATCCCTTCCCGGACGCCGCGCTGCGCGCGTCCACGCAGCGGACTTCTCCGGATTGAACGCCGGCCGGCACATCTCCCGCCTGCTCATTGCGGCCTCGCTCCTGCTGCTCGCAGCCTGCGCCAGCGTCACGCCACTTCGCTCACCGAACGTCGTCCCCGCGCCGCCTCCGGCGCTCGCCAACAACGTGCTGATCCGCGCGATCGGCCTGGTCGGCACGCCATATCGCTGGGGCGGCAACACGCCGGAGTCCGGTTTCGATTGCTCGGGCCTGGTCGATTACGTGTTCCGCAGCGAAGCCGGCCTGCAACTGCCGCGCACGTCGCGCGCGATCGCCGCGCTGGATGCACCGAAGGTCACGCGCGATGACCTGCAACCCGGCGACCTGTTGTTCTTCGGACGCCACCACGTCAGCCATGTCGCGATCTATGTCGGCCATGGCCGCTTCGTCAATGCACCCGACACCGGCGGCACGGTTCGACTCGATCATCTCGACGGCTATTATTGGCGTGACCATTTCCTGTTCGCCAAGCGCGTGCTCACGCCGCGCGTGCGCGCCGCGCTTGCCGCGGACTGACCTGCGCCGGATGCGCCCCATGCCGCTCGCCGCGCGCGCGGCCCGCTTCCATGGAACCCACGATGCAGAACTTCACCTTGCTGGTTGGTCGACTCGGACTTGCGCTGATCTTCATCCTGTCGGGCATCGGAAAAATCACCGCCTACGGCGTCACCGCCAGGCTCCTGGTGGCGCAAGGGCTGCCGCCCGGATTGCTGCCGCTGGTGATCTTCGCCGAACTGGGCGGCGGCCTCGCCATCCTGTTCGGGCTGCTGACGCGCTGGGCTGCGGCGGGCCTGTTCTTCTACTGCATCCTCACCGCGGTGATCTTCCACAACCACTTCGCCGACCATGAGCAGTGGATCAACTTCATGAAGAACCTCGCGATCGCCGGCGGCTTCCTGGTGTTGGCCGTGCACGGGCCGGGCGCGTTGTCGCTGGACGGGTGGCGCAGGCGCCGCAAGCAGAAGCAGAAAATCTTTTTCTGATCCGAACCGCCTCGGCGTTCGCGCGCGCCGACAAGCCCGCGCCCAACCTTACTCCGACGACCGCTCCAGCAATACGCGTTCCGATTGGTTACACTCGCGCGGACTGGAAGCCGGCCTGTCGCCGGCGGGGGATCCTCACGGCGCGGTGACAACCGACAAGCCCGGCCTCTTCGAAGAGCTGAAGCGCCGCCACGTGGTGCGCGTCGCGATCGCGTACGTCGTCGCCGGCTGGCTGCTGGTGCAGGTCGCGACGCAGGTCTTTCCGTTCTTCAGGATTCCCGACTGGGCCGTGCGCCTCGTGGTCATCCTGATCGCGATCGGCTTTCCCGTGGCGGTGGCGTTCGCGTGGGTGTTCGAGCTGACGCCCGAGGGCATCCGCCGCACCGCGCCGGCCGATTCGCCGGAAGCACGCGCGCCGCAGGCGCATCGCTCGGTCGGTCAGAAACTCAACGCGATCATCGTCGCGATGCTGGTGCTGGCGGTGGCGTTCCTGGGTTGGCGCTTGTACGCGGTGCGCCACACGCCCGCCGCGGCCGTGGCGAACGCAGCCCCGGTTCCCGCAGCGACGACGGCCATCGCCGCGTCGAGCGCGCCCGCGCAATCCGTCCCGGCCAAATCCATCGCAGTGCTGCCGTTCGAGAACCTCAACGTCGACCAGAAGGACGCCTACTTCGTGGCCGGCATGCAGGACCTGATCCTGACCAAGCTGGCCGACATCGGCGACCTCAAGGTCATCTCGCGCACCTCCACCGAAAAATACAAAAGCCGCCCCGACAACCTGAAAACCATCGGCGAGCAACTCGGCGTCGCGACGATCCTGGAAGGGTCGGTGCAGAAGGCCGGCAACGAGGTGCTGGTCAACGTGCAGTTGATCGACACGCGGACCGACAGCCACATCTGGGCGCAGAGCTA
>DATNAW010000223.1:0-4666 GCA_035572335.1 Rhodanobacteraceae bacterium | reverse complement strand
CGACGGGCTGCGGGCGATAGACCGTTTGCGCGTACCACTTCATCCACACCGACGGATCGATGGTCTCGTTGATGCCGCCGCCGATCACGCGCTGGAACGGCTGCTTGAAGATCTTGTAGATGCCGTACATGAACTTGGTGTAGGAATCGTTGGGCACATCGAGTTCCGCGCCAGGCGTCGGCACGAAATCCTCGCTGAAGGCAAGGCCTGCGCCCCTGGCCTTGGCCTGCATCCACGCGAGCGTGATTTCCGGCAAGGTGTCCGGACTGTGCCCTGCGCCGTCGGTAGTCTCGCCGCCGCCGATGTCGGAATGCGCACCGGCGAACCAGCGCTGCTCGACCTCGATCTGCTCCGGCTTCCACGCGGTCGGCGCCTCGCCCGGCGCAAGGGTTTCCTGCGGGCGCGTCCATTTGGTCGGCTTGAAGTCGGCGCGATGTTCGTCCAGCGCGAGCGCCTGATAGGCGTATTGCACGATCTTGCTGAGGTCGGTGTCGTGGAATGAGTAGTGGCTGCGCGAGAACGGAAACCACGACGCCACGCCGGGAATGCCCAACGCGCCTACGGTATCCCACACCCCGATGAAGCGGATCGTCACTTCGCGCACGCCGTGCTGCGCGCGCCATGTGGCCGTCGGATCGACGCCGTTCACCAGCACGCCGGGCTTGTCATCGTTGCGGTAATAGTCGTACGCCTCGTTGACTGCCGCATCGGTCACGCCGTTCTTGGCATCGGGCTTCAGCAAGCCGCATTTGCGGATCAAACCGCCGAGGCTGCGCGCGGTGTAGGCGCCGCGACTGAAGCCGAACAGCCAGATTTCATCGCCGTCGCGCCACTGTTCGGACAACCACTTGTAGCCATCCTCGACGTTGCCGGACAGACCGAGGCCGAAGGCGCCGCCGAGCAGATGTTCGATGCCGGGTTCGACGCCGACGCCCGGGATGTACTTGCAGATCTGTTCCGCACCAGCGGGGTCGGCGGGCGCAACCAGCTTCCAGAATCGCTCGACGTTGGTGCGCGTCTGGACCTTGTTCCAGGTTCCGTCGAACAGCGCGACGAGGCGACGTGGCATGCGAGTTCCCCCACGAATGAACAAGTTGCCAAAGACTCGATCTGATTTTGTTCGTCGTCTCGAATGTCGAAACGATTCCGGGACACAACGCCCTTTTATTCACGCCGCACGAGCATGAAAGACACCGGATTCCAGCTTTCGCGGGAATGACGAAGAAAAACAACCGCCACGTCACGCGCTGCGGCGTTGCGCCTTCGCCTCGTCCGAGCGCGCGAATTCGAGCTGGCGGAGGTATTCGGTGTCGACGCCGGTCACGTAATTGCCCGAGAAACACGAATCGTCGAAATGCTTCAGGTGCTCGTTGCCTTCCGCAACGGAATCGATGAGATCGTCGAGGTCCTGGTAGACCAGCCAATCGGCGCCGATGGTCTCGCGGATTTCCTCGACGCTGCGGCCGTGCGCGACCAGTTCCGCCGGCGCCGGCATGTCGATTCCGTACACGTTGGGATAGCGCACCGGCGGCGCGGCCGAGGCGAAATACACCTTGTTGGCACCGGCTTCGCGCGCCATCTGCACGATCTGCCGCGAGGTGGTGCCACGCACGATGGAATCGTCCACCAGCAGCACGTTCTTGTTGCGGAATTCCAGCGGGATCGGGTTGAGCTTGCGGCGCACCGAACGCACGCGCTGGCCCTGCCCCGGCATGATGAAGGTGCGGCCGATATAGCGGTTCTTGACGAAGCCTTCGCGAAACGGCACGCCCAGCTCGGCGGCCAGCGTGGAACCGGCGGTGCGCGAGGTGTCGGGAATCGGGATGACCGCGTCGATGTCGTGGTCGGGGCGCTCGCGCAGGATCTTCGCGGCGAGCTTTTCGCCCATGCGCAGGCGCGCCTTGTACACCGACACGTCCTCGATCATCGAATCGGGCCGCGCGAGGTACACATATTCGAAGATGCACGGCGCGTGCACCGCGCCCTCCGCGCAGCGTCGCGCCGAAAGTTCGCCGTCGAGACTGATGAACACCGCCTCGCCCGGCGCCACGTCGCGCACGCGCTTGAAACCCAGGATGTCGAACGCGACCGACTCGGACGCCAGCGCGTATTCCTTGCCTTCCGGCGTGTCGCGTTCGCCCAGCACCAGCGGTCGGATGCCGTGCGGATCGCGGAAAGCGAGCAGGCCATAACCCAGGATCAGCGCGACGCAGGCGTAGCCGCCTTTGGCACGCGCGTGCACCGCCGCGACCGCCTTGAACAATTCGTTCGGCGTCAGCGCGTGGCGTTCCTGGATCTGCAGCTCGTGTGCCAGGATGTTCAGCAGAATTTCCGAATCGGAATCGGTGTTGATGTGGCGGCGGTCGTTCTCGAACATCTCGCGCCGCAGCGATTCGGTGTTGATGAGGTTGCCGTTGTGCGCGAACGCGATGCCGTACGGTGAATTCACGTAGAACGGCTGCGCTTCTTCGGAATTCTCGGCCCCGGCGGTCGGATACCGGCAATGGCCGATGCCCGCACGGCCGCGCAGTTCCTGCATGTCGCGTGTGTGGAATACATCGCGCACCAGGCCCGGCCCGCGCACCATGTGCAGCTTCTTGCCGTCGTAGGTGGCGATGCCCGCGGCGTCCTGGCCGCGATGCTGCAATACCGTCAAGGCGTCATACAACGCCGTGGCGACTTCGCTCTTGCCGACGATGCCGATGATTCCACACATGAAGAGTCGTGCCTCGAGGAAAGCCCGCGTATTACGCTTCGGTCAAACGAGGTCATGCTTCCACAACCCCATCAAGTCCGCATGAAACAAAGGCGCGGGCTTGATCGCCCCTTGACCCAAGGGGCTGGTAAAGCCGTCGCAAAACCTGTCGTTCAAGACCGCAATGGATGGCAGGGCGCTATTGTCCCACATCACCACGGGTTCGACCGTGCCCGGCGTCATGTCCGGTTGTGCTTGCGGCGGCCGGTGAAGGCGCGCCGGGATGCGTCAACTGCCGCGCCGCCTGCTCGACCGTGGATATGGGGATGGAATGCACCGCAGGCAAGGACTTGCCGCCAGCTTCCATGTAGCGGGTGACCTCGGGCGGCAACGCCCCGGCCAGCCAGGCGGCGCAGTTCTGGAACGCCGGCAGCAGCGTCGATTGCCGGTACCAGGCGGCCTCGCGCGGAACCGGCGTGAAACCGAGCATCAGCACCACGAACGTCACCAGCAGCAGCCCGCGCGCCAGGCCGAACGCCATGCCGAGGAAGCTGTCGCCGAGACCCAGGCCGCTGTACTTGACCAGGCGACGCACGGCCCACGTGATCAGGCCGCCGACGATCAATACGCCAATGAAGCAAGTGATGGAACCGGCGACGATGCGCTCCGCGGGCTCGTGCAGCCATGCGCCGTAGATCTCGCCCACTTGCGCGCCGAACACCGCGGCGATCCAGAACGCGGCGACCCAGCGCGCCAGCGACAGCACCTCGCCGACCAGACCGCGCATCAAACCGATGAGCACCGACACCAGCAGGACGGCGAGGATGACAATGTCGGCTACGTTCATATCTATGCGATCGTCCCTGATCGCCGCATTGGGCGGCGGATTGATAGCTGGGAACCGTTTCGCGACTGCGAACACCACCACGGCCATCCTTGGCCTGACTTCTCACAACAGCTGCTGCGCATGGAGCGTTGACGAGCAGCGATCATGGATGATTGCACTACTGTTGCGTAACTATGTTGCCCTTCACGTTGAACTTCTGGGCGATCTCCGCACGCGTCGACTCGGCGACGTTGCGCGAGGCGAATGGACCGGCGCGCACGCGCCACAATTTGCCCTTGGCGGTGCTGACGCTGTCGACGTAGCCGTCGATGCCCTGCCCGCGCAGGCGATCCCGCATCCTGTTCGCGGAAGCCTCGTCGCTGTACGCCGCCAGTTGCACCGCCCACGCACCCGGCTGGCTGGCAGCGATGGCAGAGCTTGGCGCATCGCCGGCCTGGTTGACGACGCCCGAGTCGATGCTCATCGACACCTTCTCGAAATCCTTCAGCTTCAGGCGCGCGGCCTCGGCTTCGGCGCGGCTGTGGAACGGCCCCACCCGCACGCGCATCACCGATTTGCCCTGGTAGGTTTCGGGCGTCGCGAGCGCGGTGAAGCCGTGCTGCTTCGCGTTCGCGACCAGCTTGTCCGCGCTGGCGTGGTTGGCGTAGACACCGAGATTGACGGTGTACAGCGCACCGGCTGCTGCGCCGGCGCCGCCGGCAACCGGTTGGGCTGCAGCGGGTGCGGACACCGCAGGCGCCGATGCCGGCGGGGTCTTCGCGATGACCGCGGCACTCGGCTTCGGCGGCACCACGGCGGGCGCGCTGGCCACGGGTGCGGACGCTGGCGCACTGGCCGCGGGTTGCGTGGTCGCTTCGATCGGCAAACCGGAACTCAGCGGTTGCAAGGTCGTGGCCGCATGCCCTTCGAGATTGAGCGTCGCGACGCGGTCGGGATCGTTGATCGCCGCGGCCGTGCTGGAACCCGCGCTGGCGCTGTTCGGACCGACCTGCAACACGCGGGTCTGCAATTCACCGCTCGGCTCGGGCACCGCCTTGGTACTGGCCGACTGCGAACCGGAATTGGGACCCGGCAGCAGCATCGGCACGAAGATCACCGCGAGTGCGATCAACACCACGGCGCCG
>DATNAW010000222.1:0-2450 GCA_035572335.1 Rhodanobacteraceae bacterium | reverse complement strand
GCAACTGTTGAAAGAAACCTACGGCGTCGAGTGGGAATGGCTGCCGGAATCGCAGGTGCGCAGCGTGATCCACAGCCAGCGTTATCACGATGCGCTGTTCGAGCGGAACGCGCTGCACCTGCATCCGCTCGATTACCTGCATGGCATGGTGCGTGCGGCGCAAGGGCAGGGCGTGCGTTTCCACGAGCACTCGCGCGTGCGCCAGGTCGAACGCGACGGCGCGGGATGGTGCGTGCGCACCGGTGCGGGCGAAGTAAAGGCACAAACCGTGGTGCTGGCCTGCGGCGGTTATCTCGCGCACTTGCAACCGGAGGTCGATCGCGCGGTGCTGCCGATCGCCACTTATGTGATGGCAACCGAACCGCTGGGCGAACGCCTGCACGAGTGCCTGCACACCGAAGCCGCGATTTACGACACGCGTTTCGCGTTCGACTACTACCGTCCGCTCAAGGACACGCGCCTGTTGTGGGGCGGACGGATTTCCATCCGCCATCGTTCAGCGCAGGCGGTGAAGAAGCTGCTGTTGCGCGACCTGTTGCGCGTCTTCCCGCAACTCGAAGGCGTGAAGGTCGACTACGCCTGGTCGGGCCTGATGAGTTACGCGCGCCACCAGATGCCGCAGCTCGGCACGCGCGGAGACGGCCTGTGGTGGATGCAGGCCTTCGGCGGGCACGGCACCGCCCCGACGTGCGCCGCGGGTGAATTGCTGGCCAGCGCCCTCGCGCAGAATGACGAAACCTGGCGTGAATTTGCACCCTTCGGACTGCAGAGTGCCCGCCGGCCCCTGGGCTACCTTGGCGCGCAGGCGCAGTATTGGTGGCTGGAGGCCAGGGATCGCTGGAAGGCAATGCTGGAGGGCTGATCGGTCTGATCGGCTGTCCCGCGAGCCGTTCCATGTCGCAAATGGCTGCGGAACGGTGTTCTCCATCCCAAGGCGTCAAGTGCCGGGTGGAGAGCCGCCATGCGTAGTGCCTCGATCTTTCTTTACGGCGTGCTGTGTTACGCCGTGTTCTTCCTGACGTTCCTGTACGCGATCGGTTTCGTCGCCGACATCTCCTTCGTGCCGCATACGCTCAACCGGGGATTTGGCGCTGCCAGCGTGCCGGAAGCGGTAGTGATCGACGCGATCCTGCTGGGTATCTTTGCGGTCCAGCACAGTGGCATGGCGCGCCGCGGTTTCAAGCGCTGGCTGACGGGCTGGATGAGTCCCTCGATCGAACGCAGTACCTATGTTTTTCTGAGCAGCCTGGCGCTGCTCCTGTTGTACTGGCAATGGCGGCCGCTGCCTGGCGTGGTCTGGAACGTGGGGCACGACTGGGGGTGGTGGCTGCTGTATGCGGTGTCGGCGTTCGGCTGGTTGATCGTGCTGAGCGGAACGTTCGTGATCAATCATTTCGACTTGTTCGGGCTGCGCCAGGTGTGGCTGCGCGCGCGTGGCATCGCCTACACGCCTCCCGAATTCGTCGACAGTTTCTATTACAGGATCGTCCGGCATCCGCTGATGCTGGGTTTCATCATCGCATTCTGGTCGATTCCGCGCATGACGGTCGGGCACCTGCTGTTCGCGATTGCGACGACCGGCTATATCCTGATCGCGGTTCGGTTCCTGGAGGAGCGCGATTTGATCATGGCGCACCCCGAATACCGGGAGTATCGCCGCCAGACCCCGATGATTTGCCCATGGCCGCGGCCTTCGCGGCGCACCGACGTGGATTTCATCCCGTCGAAGCGGTAACGAACGCGATTGCGGCACAATGCCCGCGCGGGGCATGTCCCGCGCCGCCGGAACGCCCGCATGCTTGCAAACCATCGACGCGCCGTTCGTGCGCGTCTTGGCTGGATCATCCTCGCAACGGCGGGCGGTGCGATGCTTGCCGCCAAGACGGCATCTGCCCACGACCATGCCGCAGCGCAGCGAGGGCAGATGCGCTTCGGAAACACCGTGATCGCGGCGGCCTTGACAGACAACAACGGCGCCCTTGCCGACCTCGTGGTCACCGATGAGCGCCATCACGTGTCGATTGCAGTGACCGATCCATTCTCGCTGACGCTCAAGGACGGCAGCACGATAAACACGTGCGACTTCCATCTGCAAGGCGCGTTGCGCGAAATCGCGCTGCCGGTCGATGCCAGGGCTTCACGCCTCGCCGATCGGATTCCGGGCAAGGCCGTCGAAGGAACTTTCCTTGGACCGAAAGGCAACCTCCGCCTCGACTGGAAACTGGTGCAGCGCGACGGTTCGGATTACCTGCGCGAAATCGTCACGATCACTGCGCTGGACGAAGACGTGCCGATCACGAAAGTGTCGTTGTTCGGTGCTGACGCCGCCGATGCGACCGTCGATGGATCGGTCGATGGCTCGCCGGTGGTGTCGCACGATGACTGGTTTGGCTTCGAACATCCGATGTCCAAGGCCGACGCGTGGCGCGGCAAGGTGAAGCTGTGGATCG
>DATNAW010000221.1:0-16115 GCA_035572335.1 Rhodanobacteraceae bacterium | reverse complement strand
CCGACCTGCAACACGCGGGTCTGCAATTCACCGCTCGGCTCGGGCACCGCCTTGGTACTGGCCGACTGCGAACCGGAATTGGGACCCGGCAGCAGCATCGGCACGAAGATCACCGCGAGTGCGATCAACACCACGGCGCCGAGCAAACGTGTTTTCAAACCTGAGTCCATATGAGCGGCACCATGCGGCGAATCAGTGTCGGGAAGACACGCGAGACTGCTTCGCGTTGAGCTGCGCGCACCAGCGCGTCAGTTCGAACGCGGGATCGAAGCGTTGCCGGAATTATAAACACGCAGCGCCGGCGCCACGACATGGAAACTCCCGAATGCAATGATGCGGTCGTTCGCCGCAGCTTCCGCGCGGGCTGCAGCCAATGCCGCGGGAATGTCGGGATACTCGAGGCAGATCGCATCAGGCAATGCCGCGCGAACGCGTGCCATCAATTGCGTGGCGGTAGCCCCGCGCGCCGACTCGTCTTCCAGTCCCGCGAGGTACCAGCGCGTGATGCGCGCACCCAATGCCGCGACCACGCCTTCAATGTCCTTGTCCGCGAGCGCACCGAACACCGCGCGCGTTTCGCCCTGCACCGGATGCCGGTCCAGCCAGCGCGCCAGTTCGCGTGCGGCCTGCGGGTTGTGGCCGACATCGACGACGAGGTCGGGATCGTGCGCCAGGTGTTGCAGCCGTCCCGGCAACAGCGGTGCGGGCTGCCCGGAATACCGTTCCTTCTCCAGCGCGCGTGCATCCCAACGCACGCGATCACCCAACGCGTGCAGCGCCGCGATCGCGGTGGCCGCATTGTGGTACTGGAAGGCGCCTTCGAGCGCGAGTTCGCCCGCCAACAGGACCTGCACGACGGACTCTTCCTCGCGCGCCACGTAGCGCGACTGGTCCGGACCGCGATGCCACCAGCGCAACGCGTCGATCTGCGGCTCCCATCCGAAATCGCGGCCCAGCACTTCCACATCCGCGCCGATGGCTCGCGCGTGGTCCAGCAGCGACTGCGGCGGGTTGGTTTCGCCCACGATCGCCGGTTTGCCTGCACGAAAAATGCCCGCTTTCTCGCGCCCGATCGATTCGCGATCGGTGCCGAGGTATTCCATGTGGTCGAGATCGACCGTCACGACGATCGCACAGTCGGCGTCGACGATGTTCACCGCGTCCAGCCGCCCACCCAGCCCGACTTCCAGCAGCGTGACGTCCAAACCGGCGCGCGCGAATATGTCGAACGCCGCCAGCGTGCCGAATTCGAAATAGGTCAGTGTGGTGTCGCCGCGCGCGGCTTCGACGCGTTCGAACGCTGCGACCAGCGCGGCATCCTCCACGTCAACCGCATCGATGCGCACGCGTTCGTTGTAACGCAGGATGTGCGGCGACGTGTAGGCGCCGACACGCATCCCGCCCGCGCGCAGCATCGTTTCGAGGAACGCGACCGTCGAGCCCTTGCCGTTGGTACCCCCGACCGCGATCACCACCGGCGCCGGCCGCGGCGCCCCCATGCGCTGCCACACATCGCGCACGCGATCGAGACCCATGTCGATGCCACGCACGTGGATCTGTTGCTGGTATTCCAGCCATTCGGCGAGGGTTTTCATGGCGCGTGGCGCCTTCTGACATCCCTGCTTTGATTCCGTCCGGCTATCGGCAAGCACGACGTCAGACTTACGACATCCACGTCTTTTTCCGCGCCCCTCCCGGGGGCGCGGGTAACTTTCTCTTGCATGGCCAGGAGAAAGTCACCAAAGGGAAGGCCACCCCGCGAACATGTCCTGAGCACATCCCTGTGCTCAGGATTCGCGAGCGGCCGCCGGGGTGGCTTTTCTTTGGCTCGCCCGCCAGGGAGGCGGGCGAAAGACAGGGATGTCATTCGCTGGTCAGCGCGTGAAGCATTGACACGCAGGCGCATGCGATGCACACGATCAAGCGAATCGCGCAAGGCGTTACGCCACCTTCGCGCGGTGCGTCAGGATCGCCAGCAGGTCGGCGATGCCATCGCGCAACTCACGCCGGTCGCAGATCATGTCGATCGCGCCGTGTTCCAGCAGGAATTCGGAACGCTGGAAACCTTCCGGCAGCGTCTCGCGCACGGTCTGCTCGATCACGCGCGGGCCGGCGAAACCGATCAGCGCCTTGGGTTCGGCGATGTGGATGTCGCCCAGCATCGCGAGGCTCGCCGAAACGCCGCCGGTGGTCGGGTGCGTCAGCACCACGATGTACGGCAGGCCGGCCGCGCGCAGGCGCGCGAGCGCGGCGGAAGTCTTGGCCATCTGCAGCAGCGACTGCAGGCCTTCCTGCATGCGCGCGCCGCCGGTGGCGGTGAAGCAGATGAACGGCGCGTCGTCGTGCAGCGCGGCCTCGGCGGCGCGCGTGATCTTTTCGCCGACCACCGAACCCATCGAGCCGCCCATGTAGCCGAACTCGAAGGCGCAAGCCACGACCGGAATGCCCTTGAGGCTGCCTTCGATGGAAACCAGCGCGTCCTTTTCGCCACTGCTCTTTTGCGCGGCGAGGATGCGGTCGCGATAGCGCTTGGAATCCTTGAACTTCAGGGAATCGACCGGACCCATGCCCGCATCGAGTTCACGGCCGCCCTCGTCGAGGAACGCGGCAAGCCGCGCGCGCGCGCCGATCGGATGATGGTGGCCGCATTTCGGGCACACCATCAAGTTGCGCTCGAGCTCGGGCCGGTACAGCCCGATGCCGCAACCGGAGCACTTTTCCCACACGCCTTCCGGCACCTTGCCGCGACCTGCCGTGCCTTCGGTGCGGATTTTGGGCGTGGTCAGTTTCTGCAACCAGGACACGAGGGATTCCCCGCTGGATCACGACCGACAAGGATACACCGCAAGGCCGGTCAGCGCCCATCCAGGGCCCCACGGACGGGGGCGAGGAAAGCCGCTGCGCGACTGCACGCTTCTTCGACTGAAGCCGCCCCCGTCAGCGCCCCGACCAGCGCCGAGCCGATCACCACCGCGTCCGCGAATGCGGCCACGGCCTTCGCGCTGCCCGCATCCTTGATGCCGAAGCCGACGGCGATCGGCACCTTCGCGCGCTGCCGAATCGCACCGACGCGTTGGGCGATGTCCTGCGCGGACAATTTCGCCGCGCCGGTGATCCCGGCGAACGATACGTAGTAAAGATAGCCTTCGGCCATTTCGAGCGCGCGCGCGAGCCGTGCATCCGAAGTCGTCGGCGCGGCCAGCAGGATGCGTTGCAGACCCGCGTCGCGCAGCGGCTGCAGCGTCGCGTCTTCCTCGATCGGGCAATCGACGACGAGTACACCGTCCACACCGGCGTCCACCGCTTCGCGCGCGAAACGTTCGGTGCCGTGGATCTCGATCGGATTCAGATACCCCATCAGGACGATCGGCGTTTCCGCATCGCGTTCGCGGAACGCGCGCACCCAGCCCAGGATGTCCGCAATGCCCACATGGTTGCGCAACGCGCGCTCGTCGGCATGCTGGATCACGGGGCCGTCGGCCATCGGATCGGAAAACGGCACGCCAAGTTCGATCAGGTCGGCGCCGCTTTCGACCAACGCGTGCATCAGCGCGACGGTCGCGCCGGGAATCGGATCGCCCGCAGTGATGAACGGAATCAGCGCGGTGCGGTTCCGTGCGCGCAATGCCGCGAATCGCGTCTCGATGCGCCCACTCATAGCTCGATCTGCTCCCGCTGCGCGATCGTATGCACGTCCTTGTCGCCGCGGCCGGACAGGTTGCACAGGATCAGCTTGTCCTTCGGCAATTCGCGCGCGAGCCTGATCGCCTGCGCGACCGCGTGGCTGGATTCCAGCGCCGGCAGGATGCCTTCGGTTTCGCACAGCAGATGGAACGCGGCCAATGCCTCGTCATCGGTCACGCCCACGTATTCGGCGCGACCGGTGTCCTTCAGGAACGCGTGCTCGGGACCGACGCCCGGATAGTCGAGCCCTGCGGAAATCGAGTGCGTTTCGGTGATCTGGCCATCGTCGTCGCACAGGACGTAGGTGCGGTTGCCGTGCAGCACGCCGGGACGGCCGGCCGCGAGCGATGCCGCATGGTGTCCGGTCGCGATGCCTTCGCCCGCCGCTTCCGCACCGACGATGCGCACGCCGCGGTCGTTGAGGAATGCATGGAAAAGACCGAGCGCGTTGGAACCGCCGCCCACGCACGCCGTCAGCACATCGGGCAGGCGCCCATACCGCTCCAGCATCTGCGCACGCGCTTCGCGCCCGACCACCGCGTTGAAATCGCGCACCATCATCGGGTACGGGTGTGGCCCCGCGACCGTGCCGATGATGTAGAACGTGTCGGCGACATTGGTGACCCAATCCCGCAGCGCCTCGTTCAGGGCATCCTTCAAGGTTTGCGAACCGGACGTCACCGGCACCACCTCGGCGCCCAGCAGCTTCATCCGGTACACGTTGATCTTCTGGCGCTCGATGTCGACCGCGCCCATGTACACGACGCACTTCATCCCGAAACGCGCGCAGACCGTGGCGGTGGCGACGCCGTGCTGGCCCGCTCCGGTCTCGGCAATGATCCGGCGCTTGCCCATCGCACGCGCCACCAGTGCCTGGCCGACGGTGTTGTTGATCTTGTGCGCGCCGGTGTGGTTCAGGTCCTCGCGCTTCAAGAGGATCTGCGCGCCACCGACGTGTTCGGACAACCGTTTTGCGTGATAGATCGGCGACGGCCGGCCGACGTAGTGTTTCAGGTCGTCGGCCAATTCCTCCTGGAATGCTGGATCATCGCGCAGGCGCGTGTACGCCGCGGTCAATTCCTCCAGCGGTGCGATCAGCGTTTCCGCAACGAAGGTGCCGCCGTAGGCGCCGAAGCGGCCATGGGCATCGGGATACACGTAGTAGTCATCGACCATGGCGAATCTTCACTGGAGTTGCGGCCATTGCCACCCGGCCAAGCGTCCACCCTAACGCGGCGGCATGCCAGGGAAAAGCGATAAGATCGTCTCGACCTGTCAGAAAAACTCACATATTCATGGCCCGCGAACTGCCCTCCCTGAATGCATTGCGCGCCTTCGAAGCCGCGGCCCGTCTTGAAAGCGCCAGCCGCGCCGCCGCGGAACTCAACGTGACCCATGGGGCGGTGAGCAGGCAGATCCGTGCGCTGGAGGCCGACCTCGGTACCGCCCTGTTCAGCCGCGAAGGGCGCGGGCTGGCCCTCACGCCGGCGGGGCGGCAGCTGCGCGACATCACCTCTGCCGCGCTCGAGCAGTTGCGAAGCGGCTGCGCCCGGCTGCGGCGCGAAACCGAAGCGGCGCCGTTCGTGCTCGGCTGCCCCGGCAGCGTGCTCGCACGCTGGATGATTCCCCGGCTGGAGCGCATGGGCCGTGAATTGCCGAAACTGAAATTGAATCTTTCCATCATCGAGGGTGCCCCTCTCCCGTCGATGCCTGGGCTCGATGCCGCCCTGTTGCTGGCCGAGCCGCCTTGGCCGAAGACGTGGCGGGTGCATGCGCTCGCGCCTGAGCGCATCGCGCCGGTGTTCGGTCCGCGCCATCCGCGCAGCACCGCGCTGCGCAAGGCAAACATCGCGGCGCTCGAAAAGGAGGCGTTGTTGCACACCGCCTCGCGTCCGCAGGCGTGGACGGCGTGGGCGCGGGCACAACGGGTTGCCCTCGGCCGCCTGCACTTCGGTCAATCCTTCGAGCACCTCTACTACATGCTGGAAGCCGCGGTGGCCGGACTCGGCGTCGCCATCGCTCCGCAACCGCTGGTCGCCGACGACATGGGGACGGGCCGCCTGGTCGCGCCGTGGGCATTTCGCGACACCGGTGCGAGCTGGGTGTTGTGCGCCCCCAGGTCATCGGACGATCCGCGCCTTGCGCCGTTGGCGGCATGGCTGAAGCGTGAACTGTCCCCCGCCTGAGGCGCATCGGCCTCAAAGATTTTGTCGCGCCCCCTGTTTCAACTGTTCGACGGTCTCTGCGGTGATCGGACCAAGCACGCCACGGCGCTGTTCGGGAATGTGCGCGGCGGGATCCTCATCGCCGAACACGTAGTAATCGAAGACGTTTCGCCACGCCGCGCGCTGCTCGGGCGGCAACGCCCGGAAGGCGAGCAGGCAGTGATACAGCGCGGCGCGCGCGTGGCCGCTGACATAACCCGGCACATCCACCGGGTTCCACCAGTAGTTCACCAGCGCGTTCAACTGCTCCAGCGATTCGACGTGGTGCCACCACAAGGGCGGAATGTAGATCGCGTCGCCCTCGTCCAGCGCGGCGGCTTGGGCCGTCGCCAGCGCGAGCCTGAGGCGCGGATAACGCGGATCGTCGGGACGATCGAGTCGCGCCATGCTGATCGCGGCGCCGGTCGGCGCCCAATCGAGCGGTCCGACATACAGGTTCGGCAATTGCTCGGGCGGAAACAGCGTGAAACGGCGCGTGCCGCACACCACGCAGGCGATGTTCTGCTGCGAATCGAAATGCGTCGGCGTGACCGTGCGATTGCCCATCCACAAACGCGGTTCGATGCGCGCATCGAGGAACGGCAGTTTGTGGTCGGCCAGCAGGGCCGGCAGGCACTCGCGCAACGGCACGCTCTGGATGACCAGCCCCGGCGCATGCGCGCGCTGGCTGTACTTCGCCAGCCGCTGCAGCCCCAGCGTCAGCGTCACCTTGAAATGCTGATAGTTGAAATCGGAAAAATCCGGCGTGTAGCCGATGATCCCGTCCGCCTCGGGCGCGATCAGCAGCGTGGTGACGTCGGCACCGTTGTCGAGTTCCGCCAACCGCTGCGCGAACGCGGTGTCCGATTGCAGCGCCAGTTCCACGAGCGGCCAGTCGCGCACCAGGCCACGGATCACCAGCGGCTTTCCGCGCGCGACCGCGCGGCCCAGATCGAAGTCGCGCGGCTCGCATTCCTCGATGGCCGCGGGTGGCGGCACGCTTGCAGCGTTCATGTCGGCTCCGCATCGGCAGCACGCACGGCCGCGAAGAACGCGCGCATCTTCGCGGCATCCTTGATGCCGGGCGATGCTTCCACGCCGCTGGCGAGGTCCACCGCCCACGGCCGCACGGCAAGGATCGCATCACCCACGTTGCCCGCGTTCAAACCGCCGGCCAACAGGATCGGGCGGCCGAAGTCGCGCGGAATACGCGACCAGTCGAACGTCCTTCCGCGTCCGCCTTGCTGTCCCGGTGGATGGCCGTCCAGCACGAAGCCCGATGCCCGGGGATGTGCCTCCGCAACCGCGCGGACGTCGACATCGCCGTCCATGCCGACGGCCTTGGTGTAGCGCATGCCGAACGATTCGCAGAAGGCGGCGTCCTCCGAACCATGGAACTGCACGAGATCCGGCCGCACGCCGTCGATGATCGCACGCACGCGTTCGGCGGAAAGATCGTGCGACAACACCACCGCATCCACGAACGCTGGCAACGCATCGCGGATCGCGCGAGCGTTGTCGATCGAGACGCCGCGCGGGCTGCTCGGCGTCATCACGATACCGATCGCATCGGCCCCCAGCTCGCAGGCGAGCAATGCGTCTTCGACGCGGGTGACGCCGCAGATTTTTACGCGGGTGCGGAACATAGGCGCAATCCGGTCGCGCGCATGGCGGCTCCTACAACGTCACTTCGGGCGGAAGCCGCCATTCTGCCGGATAACGAGGTCCGATGAACGTCAGGCCCTGTGGCGTCGCGGTGACGCCCGCGATTTCGCGACTGCGTGCTGCCAGCAATTCCGCGATCCAGCCGGCCGGCCGCTCGCCGCGCCCGACTTCCAGCAGCGAGCCCACGATGTTGCGCACCATGTGGTGCAGGAAGGCATTGGCTTCGATCTCGACGATTACGCGTTCGCCGTCGCGGCGCACGCTGATCGCGGTGACATTCCGCCGCGCGTGGCGGGCCTGGCACGACATCGCGCGGAACGAGGAAAAGTCCTGCTCGCCGAGCAGCGCTTGCGCCGCGGCGTGCATCGCGTCGACGTCCAGCGGCACGCGTTCCCAGGAAAGGAATCGCGCATCCAGCGCGGGACGGATCGCGCGGTTGAGAATCATGTAACGGTAGCGCCGCGCACGCGCGGAAAAGCGCGCATGGAAATCGCCCGGCATGGCTTGCGCCCACAGCACCGCGATCGCGCGCGGCAGGCGCGTAGTGGTGCCGAGTACCCACGCGCGCGGGTCGCGCTCCGCGTGCGTGTCGAAATGCACCACCTGGCAACGCGCGTGCACGCCGGCGTCGGTGCGCCCCGCGCAGGTCACCTCGATGGGATGATCGGCGACGAACGACAACGCCGATTCGACTTCGGCCTGCACACTCGGGCCATGCGCGAGGCGCTGCCAACCGAAGAAGTCGGTGCCGTCGTATTCGATACCCAGCGCAACGCGCATTGCGTCCCGTCAGGCCTCGGCGTCCGCGAGCAGCCGTTTGGCCTCGTCCTTTTGCGACTGCGAGCCTTCTTCGAGCACCTCCTCGAGCATCGCCCGGGCACCCACGGGATCGCCCATGTCGAGGTACGCGCGCGCGAGGTCGAGCTTGGTGTCGACCGGGTCGTCGATGTACTCGTCTTCGGTCGCGAACGCAGTGGCTGGCTGGACCGATTCGATCGGTGCATGCGCAGGCTCGACCGGTGGCGGCTCGGCCGTGGACTCACGCAGGGCTGCCAGGCCATACGGATCTTCTTCGGAAGCGGATTCGGGTTCGGCCGGATGCGCGTGCACTTCGTCGGGTACCGCCTCGACCGGATCATGCACGGCGATCACTTCCTGCTCGTCGACGTACGGCTCCGCGGCGGGCGGCGCGACATCATCCGGGTCGGCGAGCGGACCGCGCGACGGACCTTCCAATGCCGGACGGCGACGCCGGCCCGACAAGCCCAGCACGATCAGCAGCAGCACGATCAACCCCGCTGCGCCCCATGTCAGTGGGCGCATGTACCAAGGTGTCGCTGGAGGCGTCGCGGGCTTCGTGCCCGGCTTCTTCGCGACTGCGGGGGCGCTGGCCACCGGTTTCGCATTCGCGTTGGCCGCGCTGGAACCCGCACCGGGCGCTGCAGCCGTGTGCGACTGCACCGCGGCCAGCTTGCGCTGCAATTCGGCGACCGTCGCGTCCTTGAGGCTCAGCAGTTTGTCGCTTTTGGCGGAAATGTCCTGCAGGTTGTGGACGCGCGATTCCAGGTCGGAATTGGATTGATTGAGACTGACCAGCGTGTCGCGGTTGGCGCGCAGTTGCTGCTGCAGATCGATCACCGTCGCCGTGCCGGTGCCGCCGGCCACGCCCGCCCGGCTATGGATGCCGCCCGCCCCACTGGTCGGCGGCGCCAGCGTCAGGTGATCGGATGCCGCCGGCGCATGCTCGGGCTTGGGCGCGGCGTTCGCCGCCGCCTGCGCAGCCGTGCCCTCGACTACCGTCGCTGGATGCGGTTTGGCGGCACGCCATGACTCGTACTGGCGATGCACTTCCGCGGCGGCAGTCGCCGCGCTGCGCTGGTCGATCAGGTCGCGCGTGGGAATGCGAAGGATCGCGCCGGCCTTCAGGTTGTTGATGTTGTCCTTGAAGAACGCATCGGGATTGGCGGCCTGCAGGGCCAGCATCATCTGGTCGACGCTGGCGCCCGAATCCCTGGCCACGTCGCTCGCGATGCCGGACAAGGTGTCGCCGCGCTTCACCTCGACCTGGCCGGGCGATTGGGGCGGCGCCTGCGGTGCAACGGGCTGCGCGTGGTGCTGCGGGACGGGCACGGGCTGCGTGGCCGGTGGCGGCGCGGACGGCTGCGGCTGCGGGAATTGCGACGGCGGCGGCAACTCTGCCGGCGGCGTTGCCACGGCGCCCGCCGATGGCGCGCCCGGCACCGGCGCCGCCTGCACGGCGGGTGCGGGCGCCGCGATGACCGGGTTCAGCAGCACCACGAATTCGCGCACCTGCTTGCCTTCGCGCGTATTCACCTGGATCAGGAAATCGAGGTACGGATCGGTGATCGGCTGGCTGCTGGTGACGAGGATCAGCTTCTGGCCGTTGTTGTCGGTGACGACGTGGAACTGCAGCGTCTGGTCGGTCGGCGTGATCTGCAGACCGGCGCGCGCGAAATCATCCGCGGGCGCCAGGCCAACGCTCAGGCCTTCGAGTTCGGTGAGGTTCTTCGGCTGCAGCGGAATCGCCGCCACCAGCGGCTGGTTCAGGGTGGACTTCACCTGGATTTCGCCGAGCTGCAAGGCCAACGCGGGGAGTGCCGTGGCGGTCAGCAACGCGGCACAGGCGATACGAAGTTTCGAGTTCATCGAACAAGTCCCCACCGACTACGAGCACGCCGGGGTTTGCTCGCCCCGCGCGAGCGCAAGGGTATTGCAGAAACGGCCAATCACCAAGCCCGGCGGCCGCCTAAGGCCGGTGCCCGGCGGAGCCCGCCGAAGCCGGCGCGCCGGCGGCCTGCAGTTTCTGCTGCAAGGCCGCGATTTCAGCATCGCGCGCCTGCAACTGTTTTACGCGCGCGGCGTTCTGCTGCTCCATCTGCGACACCTGCACCTGCAAGGTGGCGTTCTGCGCGCGCGCCGCCGCGATCTTCGCGTCGGAATCCTTCACCTGCGCCTGCAGGCTGGCCTTGGTATCCGCGTGGCGGGCCGGCGGAGGCGCAGCCATCGAGGCCGCCGAGGCAGCAAGCAGCGCCGCAACGATCATCGCGTTCCGCAACATCGCATTCCCCGACATGGCCGCCTCCCGCACGATCAAAGATAGTCGCGGATCAGTATCTCCGCGATCTGCACCGCATTCAACGCCGCGCCCTTGCGGATGTTGTCGGACACGATCCACAGGTCCAGGCCATTCGGGTGCGAAATGTCGTCGCGAATGCGGCCGACGAACACCGGGTCCCTGCCCGCGGCGTGGCCGACCGGGGTCGGATAACCGCCGGGCTTGCGCTCGTCCACCACCACCAGGCCTTCGGCCTGTTCCAGCAACGCGCGTGCGGTGGCTGCATCGATCTTGTCGCGCGTTTCGATGTGCACCGCTTCGGAGTGGCCGTAGAACACCGGCACGCGCACGCAGGTCGGGTTCACCTGGATCGAATCGTCCTCCAGGATCTTCCGCGTTTCCCACACCATTTTCATCTCTTCCCTGGTGTAGCCGTTGTCAACGAAGACATCGATGTGCGGGATCACGTTGAAAGCGATCTGCGCCGGAAACTTCTCGGGTTCCACACTGTGGAAGTTCAGCAACTCGGCGGTTTGCCGCCCGAGTTCTTCCATGCCCGAGCGCCCGGCGCCGGATACCGACTGATACGTGGCGACGTTGATGCGCTCGATGCCGGCGGCGCGATGGATCGGCGCCAGCGCGACCAGCATCTGCATGGTCGAGCAGTTGGGGTTGGCGATGATGTTGCGGTTGGTGTATTCCGCGATCGCATGCGGATTGACTTCGCTGACCACCAGCGGCACGTCGTCCACGTAGCGGAATTCCGAAGTGTTGTCGATCACCACCGCGCCGGCCGCGGCGGCGCGCGGCACATGCTCGCGGCTGACCGATCCGCCCGCCGAGAAGAACGCGATGTCGATGCCCGCGAAATCGTGTTTGGCAAGCTCGCGCACCGTGACCTGTTTGCCGCCGAACCCCAGCGTTTCGCCCGCCGACCGCTCGCTGGCCAGCGGAACCAGCTCGCCGACCGGAAATTCGCGCTCTTTGAGGATGGACAACAAGGCCTCGCCCACCGCGCCAGTGGCGCCGACCATCGCGACGTTGTAACGCTCTTGTCTGCTCAAGGATTCATCCTTCCAATCAAGTTTTTTGGCGCCGTCAACGCGACGACGCCGGAATGTGCGGTGAAATGTTGCCCACGTCACCGCACTGCGCGCGGTGCCGCAACGCGTGATCCATCAGCACCAGCGCCACCATGGCTTCGGCGATCGGCGTTGCGCGGATGCCCACGCAGGGATCGTGGCGGCCCGTCGTGCGCACCTCCGTTTCCTTGCCCGCGATATCCACGCTGTGGCCGGGAATCAGAATGCTGGAAGTGGGTTTCAGCGCGATCGACGCCGTGACGTCCTGCCCTGACGAAATGCCGCCCAGTATGCCGCCCGCGTGGTTGGACGTAAAGCCGTCCAAACGCATTTCGTCGCGATGTTGGCTGCCCTTTTGTGCGACGCTGGCGAAGCCCGCGCCGATCTCGACGCCCTTGACCGCATTGATCGACATCAGCGCCGAAGCCAGATCCGCATCCAGCTTGCCGTACACCGGCTCGCCCCAGCCCGGCGGCACGCCAATGGCAACGACGTTGATCCGCGCGCCGCAGGAATCGCCGGCCTTGCGCAGCGCGTTGATGCGCGCTTCAAGTTCCGGAACCTGCTCCGCAACCGGCCAGAAGAATGGATTGCTTTCCACCACGGCGAAGTCGATGGCCGCGCCAGCGGTCAGATCAGGCACGATGTCGTCCATCTGCGCCATCCAGCCGCGAACCTCGACACCGAACCTTTCCTTCAGCCATTTCTTGGCGATCACCGCCGCGGCGACCCGCATCGTCGTTTCGCGCGCCGACGCACGCCCGCCGCCGCGTGGATCGCGAATGCCGTACTTCTGCCAGTACGTGTAATCGGCGTGGCCGGGCCGGAAGGTTTGCGCGATGTCGGCGTAATCCTTCGAACGCGCGTCGGTGTTGCGGATCAGCAGTGCGATCGGCGTGCCGGTGGTCCTGCCCTCGTACACGCCCGACAGGATTTCCACCGCGTCGGCCTCGTGCCGCTGCGAGGTATAGCGCGACTTGCCGGTGGCACGGCGCGCGAGGTCGTGCACGAATTCCTCAGGCGCGATCGCGATGCCCGGCGGACAACCGTCGATCACGCAACCGATCGCCGGTCCGTGCGATTCGCCGAAGGTCGTGACGGAAAACAGTTTGCCGAAGGTGTTGGAGGACACGACGCGCGATCCTTCTGGAACAAGGCAAGCTTAGCGGTCGCCGGATGCGTCTGCCGGCGCCAGCCAATCGCCGGCTTCGAGCGCGAACATCGCATCACCATCCTGGTCGGCGCCCCGTCGCATGTCCAGGCCTTCCAGCAACCGCATGCACATGAAGTTGCGCGGCGCGACCTGCGCGACCACGCGCCGTTTGCGCAGGCCGCCGATCACGAAGTCCAGCATCACCTCCAGGGCTTCGCGCGCGTAGCCGCGGCGTTGATGCGCGGGTGAGAGGCTGATGCCGACTTTCACCGTGGCATCGTCCAGGAAATGCAGCCCGAGATCGCCGATGAGTTCGCCGGAATCGCGCAGGCGGATCGCGCGTTGCCACCACGCGCCGGGCGTATCCGGTGCAATAGCCTGTTGTGCTTCGATGAACCGCCTGGCCTCCGCAACCGAGGCCGGCTTCCAGCCCTGGAAATGCGCGACCGCCGGGTCGGCGCGATACGCAAACAGCGCGTCAGCGTCTTCGTCGCGCAAGGCATCCAGCCGCAGGCGCGCGGTGACGATTTCCATGTCAGCGCTTCGCTGCGGTGCGGATCGCCGCCGCGTGCTCGAGCAGGTCGCGGCGTTCCAGCGCGAACACGCCCATCGGGCCGACCTTGAATTCGATCCACACGAACGGCACGTCCGGCAGCAACGCCGCGAGCGCGCGTTCGCTCTCGCCAACTTCGACAATCAGCAAACCATCGTCGGTCAGATGCCCGGGCGCCTCGCGCAGGATGCGCAGCGCGATGTCGAGCCCGTCGGCGCCCGCGGTCAGACCCAGCTTCGGTTCGTGCGCGTACTCGTCCGGCAGCGCTGCGTATTCGGCGTCGGTGACATACGGCGGATTGGAAACGATCAGGTCGTAGCGTTCATCGCGCAAACCATCGAACAGGTCGGAGCGAACCGCGCGAACGTGTTCGCCGAGCTGATGCAACGCGATGTTCTCACGCGCCAGGGTGAGCGCGTCGTCACTGATGTCGGCGATGTCGACGCGCCAGTGCGGATTGTGCGCGCCCATCGCGATGCCGATGCAGCCCGAGCCCGTGCACAGGTCCAGCGCGCGCTCGATGTCGCGGCCGTCCAGCCACGGCGAAAAACCGTCCTCGATCAACTCCGCGATCGGCGAACGCGGCACCAGCGCGCGCTTGTCCGATTTGAACGGCATGCCCGCGAACCACGCCTCGCCGACGAGATACGCCACCGGCTCGCGCGTTTCGATGCGGCGCTCGAGCAACGCCAGCACGCGGGCCTTCTCGTCCGCGGTCAACCGCGCGTTGCCATAGGCCGGCGGCAGGTCGGGCGGCAGGTGCACGCTCGACAATACAAGGTGCGTCGCCTCGTCGATGGCGTTGTCGTGGCTGTGCCCGAACGTCAGTCCCGCCGCGTTGAAGCGGCTGGCGGCATATCGGATTAGGTCGATGAGGGTGGCGAGTTCGTCGGTCATTCGAAGGGCAAGTCGGCCGCTACGCGGCCTGTAAAGGGTAAAGAGTAAAGGGGAAAGCGGAGGAGCGGGCGTCCGCCCACGCTTCACACCCTTTGCCACTTACAGGCGGCGCAGCCGCCGACTTGCAGGCAGCGAAGCTGCCGACTTCCTCTCTATACTTTCGGCGATGCATGCATCGACCCTCCTCCAATACCTTGCTCCGCAGAAAACCCTCAGCCGCATCGTCCGCGCCGCCACGCGCTGGACCTGGCGGCCGTGGAAGGATTTCCTGATCGGCCGCGTTGTGCGCGCGTACCACGTCGACATGGCGGAAGCCGCGCAGCCGGATCCGTTCGCGTATCCGAGCTTCAATGCGTTTTTCACGCGCGCGTTGCGTGATGGCGCGCGGCACGCCGATCCCGATGGCGATGCAATCCTTTCCCCTGCCGATGGCTGCATCAGCCAGATCGGCAGTGTCCAGGGCGGGCGCATCCTGCAGGCCAAGGGCCGCACCTATTCGGTGTCCGAACTGCTGGCCGACACCGGCGCCGCGGCGAAGTATCGCGACGCCTTGTTTGCCACGATCTATCTTTCGCCGCGCGACTACCACCGCGTGCACATGCCGCTGGACGGTGAACTGGTCGAAACCGTGCACGTTCCCGGACGCCTGTTCAGCGTCGCGCCCGATCCCGTCGCCGGCATCCCGAACCTGTTCGCGCGCAACGAGCGTCTGGTCTGCCACTTCGAAGGCACGCACGGGCCGTTCGTGGTCGCGATGGTCGGGGCCATGCTGGTCTCCGGCATCACCACGGTCTGGAGCGGCAAGGTCGTACCGGCCTACGCGCGCGCGATCGTGCGACGCGACTGGCGGGGCCGCGGCATCCGGCTTGCCCGCTTCGCGGAGATGGCACGCTTCGAAATGGGCTCCACGGTAATCGTGCTGGTGCCCGGTGCCCAATGCGATCCGGAGTGTCGCAGCGAGAGCCCCGTCACGGTTGGCCAGCGGCTCGGGCATTTGTCGCCGGAACCCGATCAAGGCACAATCCCCCACTCAGGGGCTACGAGCAACACCGCGTGAGGGATTTCGCCTTGACATCGCCATTTCAGAAGGCCGGGGACCATTACATCCGGCGTCTGGTCACGCGGGTCACCAGCATGGGACGTGTCGCGCGGCTGCGGCGCCAGTTTGGTGAAATCGAGCAGCGCAGCCTGGAGTTGCCGCGTTCCTATCGCGAGCAGCTTGCCGAGCTGATCGGCCGCGAATGCGACAACGTCGAGGCCGCCGCCGACCCTTCGACCTACGGCACCCAGACCGAGAACGGCGTCACCACCAGCGGTCTCGATCTCGGCTTCGACCGTGCGCGTTCGGACAACGTGCAGGTGCGGATGCGCGGCATCGCGTTGTGGATCGCGCTGGTGTATCTCGAAACGCGCAATGCCGAGGCGTCCGAATCGCAGGACCTGCACCGCGCCATCCTGCGCGTGATGCGGGAACTCAAGGTCTTTTCCTCCCGCGTCGAAGGCAGCGGAAACCAGTCTTGATCGCGGCCCGGCCCTCGCCTGGCGGCCCGGATGACGGAAGGCGCGCCGCACGCAACCCATGATCGAACACGGACACGCGACCCACACGGGTCTGCAACGCGCACACAACGAAGACAGTTACTGGGCCGACACCGAACGCGGCTTGTGGCTGGTCGCCGATGGCATGGGCGGACCCAGGCGCGGCGAAGCCGCCAGCGCGACGGCGCTTGACGCCACCGTCACCGCGATCGAAGCCGGCATCGCGTTGCCCGACGCGTTCCGGCGCGCGGGCGCGGCCGTG
>DATNAW010000220.1:0-6460 GCA_035572335.1 Rhodanobacteraceae bacterium | reverse complement strand
CTTCTTGGCCGCCTTCTTGGCGGGTTTCTTCGCAGCTTTCTTGGTAGCCATGGTTCGTCTCAGCTCCTCATCAGTTGGCAGTGGTTGCCCAGTGAACGCATGCAGAAACGCCTCGCACAAAAGATCGCTGTTCGTGGCGTGCCGCAGGTTGGACACTTGACGCCGTGTACGCTCGTCGGAAAGAAGCCGGAGTACATGCAGCGGGATCGAGACGGTGATCTTCCGAACCTTCTCGGATTTGGAACCGTGCTCGATGTATGGCTTTATGTACTTGGCAGTCGGCATGTTTCCGTCTTGCGACATGTCGTCGGGCGGAAAGCTAGCCCCACGCAAACATGGTGTCAATCAATTTTTTGCGGCAAATGAAGCCCTTGCGATCGACGCGTCCGGCTCTCCGGGGCAGCCGAACGGCGCGTGACCCATGGAACGGATTGCGGCGAAGGATGGATAGACGTCCAAACGCGATCGCGGCATCGCGCGCGTGCTATCGCGCAAACCCGCATGAACACTGGCTTGCACGCGATGCATGCGTGGCGATACGGTGTCGCGTGCGCGGAAGCGTGGCGGACGACGTCCGCAGGCATTCGCGACACGCGCACATGGTGGATCCGGCTGAATGATGGACAAACCGGCGGGCGAAATTTTTTTCGCGCAGTGCCCGATTTTGCGCGGAATGCGTCCGTCCACGCGTCGGCTGCGCTGTGCACGTCGCCGACCGGATGCATCAATGCTCGTCGTGCTCGATCAATTCCTCGTAGTCGTCGGGACCGAGCAGTGCATCCATTTCGTCCGGATCGGAAAGCTTGATGACGAACAACCAGCCGTCGCCGAACGCATCTTCATTGATGGTTTCCGGTTTGTCGGCGAGGCCTTCGTTGACCTCGACCACCTCGCCGCTGACCGGTGCGTACACATCCGACGCCGCCTTCACCGACTCGACCACGGCGCAACCTGCGCCCGCCTCGACCTTGTCGCCGACCTTGGGCAGTTCGACATAGACCAGGTCGCCCAGCAGGCCCTGGGCGTGATCGGAAATGCCGACGCGCGCGCGCCCGCCTTCCTCGACCCGCACCCATTCATGCGATTTCTGGAATTTGAGGTCACCGGGAATCTCGCTCATGACACGTGTCCTTGGTTGTTCGGGAGACCCGTGATTCTAGCCACGTCCACGGGCCCGGAAAAAGATGCCTCGACGAATCACGGCAACGGTGCCGCGCGTCAGATGCCCTCGCACGGCTGGCCATCCCGCACGAAGGGATACTTCACCACGCGCAGCGGCAATTCGCGTCCGCGGATGTCCACCCGCAGGCCGTCGCGTGCTCCCGCCGGCACGCGTGCAAAGGCAATGGCCTTGCCCAGCGTGGGCGAAAAGATGCCGGAGAGGATTTCGCCATCGCCCGCGCCGGTGACGACGCGCTGGCCGTGGCGCAGCACGCCCTTGTCGTCCAGCACCACGCCGATCAGTTCGCGCGGCACGCCGCCGGCTTTCTGCCTTTCCAGTGCGGCGCGCCCGACGAAATCGCGCCCCTCGTCCAGCGACACCGTCCACGCGAGCCCCGCTTCCCAAGGCGTGACGTCTTCGTCCATGTCCTGGCCATAAAGATTCATGCCGGCTTCGAGCCGCAGCGTGTCGCGGGCACCCAGGCCCGCCGGATGCACGCCTGCCGCGGCCAGCGCGTTCCACAATGCCGCCGCGTGTGCTTCCGGAACGATGATCTCGAAACCGTCCTCGCCGGTGTAGCCGGTGCGCGCGACGAACAAAGGCATGCCGTCCGGACCGCGCGCTTCGGCGGCAACGAACTTGCCGAGCTTTTCAACGCGCTCACGATCACCGGTATCGAGCAATGCCAGCACCTTTGCACGGGCATTCGGCCCCTGCACCGCGATCATCGCGAGTTCTGGCCGCTCGGTGACTTTTACGTCGAACGCCGCTGCCTGCTTTTCGATCCACCCGAGATCCTTGTCGCGGGTCGCGGCATTCACCACCACACGGAACCAGTCCTCGGCGAGGAAATACGTGATCAGGTCGTCGATCACGCCGCCGCGCTCGTTGAGCATGCACGAATACAGCGCCTTGCCGGGCTTCTTCAACTTGCCGATGTCGTTCGCCAGCAGGTGTCGCAGGAATTCGCGGGTGCGCGCGCCACGCAGGTCCACCACGGTCATGTGGGAAACATCGAACATGCCGGCGTCGCGACGCACCGCGTGATGCTCCTCGAGCTGCGAACCGTAGTTGAGCGGCATGTCCCAGCCGCCGAAGTCCACCATCTTCGCGCCCGCGGCGCGATGGATGGCGTTGAGCACGGTCTGCCTGGTCATCGTGATGTCCGATTTGGAAACGGCACATTATCCGTTCGAAGCGGCTGTTGTGAAAGTCAGGCCATGGATGGCCGTGGTGATATTGATGGACTTTCGGCGGTGTGGCTTACTGAAGATTCAAGCAAGGCGGCGATCATGGACGGTCGCACAAGCACGCTACACTTGCGCGCATGAACTCGTCCCCGACGACGCCCGGCTTGGTGGAATGGCTGCCGCTGCCGGAGACCGGTGAGAACGTGCTGCGTTTCACCGGCGACTGGACGCTGCAGCATTTTGCCGCACTCGAGACGCAACTCGACGCCCTGAAGCCTGCGCTCCCGGAATGCCCGGACGTGGATTTCAACGACGTCGGCCGGGTCGACACCTCCGGCGCCGGCCTGATCGCCGTCGCGCTGGGCCCGAAGGCGCTGCACTGGCTGGCCGACCACGACCGCGACGTGCCGCGCGAACTGCGCGCCCTGCTCGGCACGGTCAGCGACGCCGTCGCGGAAATCTACGCGCATCGGCCCAAGCCCAAACCCAACTTCGGTTTCATGGACCTGCTGGCCGACACCGGCGACACGGTCGTTCGCATCGGACACCTCGGCGCCAAGCTGCTGGCGTTCATCGGCATGACGCTGGAAACGCAGGCGCGCGTCCTGCTCCGTCCCAAACGCTGGCGCGTCACCTCGCTGGTCGCGCACATGGAACAGACCGGCCTGCACGCGGTACCGATCGTGGTGCTGTTGTCGTTTTTGATCGGCGCGGTGATCGCATTCCTCGGCGCCACCGCACTGCAGCGTTACGGCGCGACCGTGTTCACGGTGGACCTCGTTTCCTACGCATTCCTGCGCGAACTCGGCGTACTGCTCACCGCGATCATCCTGGCCGGCCGCACCGCCAGCGCGTTCACCGCGCAGATCGGCTCGATGAAGGTCGGCGAGGAAATCGACGCGATGCGCACCATGGGCCTCGACCCGATGGAGCTGCTGGTGCTGCCGCGCGTGCTGGCGCTGATGATCGTGACGCCACTGCTGACCTTCCTCGCGATCCTGGCCGGCGTGGTCGGTGGCGCGCTGGTGTGCTGGTTCGCGTTGAATATCACGCCGACCATGTTCATTTCGGTGTTCCAGACCGACACGCCGCTGCGCTATCTCTGGCTGGGGCTATGCAAGGCACCGATCTTCGCATTCCTGATTGCGGTGATCGGTTGCCTCGAGGGATTCAAGGTGAAGGGGAGCGCGCAATCGGTGGGCGAACGCACCACCTCAAGCGTGGTGCAATCGATTTTCCTGGTGATCGTGGTGGACGCCGTCGCCGCGCTGTTCTTCATGGAGATGAAGTGGTGACCGTCGCCGTGACCGCCCAACCTCGCGACACGCTGGTCGAGGTGCGCGGCCTGCGCAGCCAGTTCGGCGATCAAGTGGTGCACGAAAACCTCGACCTCGATGTCTATCGCGGCGAAATCCTGGGCGTGGTCGGCGGTTCGGGCACCGGCAAGTCGGTCCTGCTGCGGACGATCCTCGGCCTGCGCCGACCCGACGCCGGCAGCGTGAAACTGTTCGGCGAGAACCTGCACGACCTGCCTGAGGACCGGCGCGTCGCGATCGAAAGCCGCTGCGGCGTGCTGTTCCAGAATGGCGCGCTGTTCTCATCGCTGACCGTGAGCGAGAACGTGCGCGTGCCGCTGATGGAGCATACCAACCTGTCGCTGCACGACGCGCTGCGCGTGGCGGCGCTGAAGATCGCGCTGGCGGACCTGACGCCCGAGGTACGCCACAAGTACCCGGCGGAACTTTCCGGTGGCATGGTCAAGCGCGCCGGGCTGGCGCGCGCGCTGGCGCTGGACCCGGACATCGTGTTCCTCGACGAGCCGACCTCGGGGCTCGACCCGATCGCCGCCGCGTCGTTCGACCAGTTGATCCGCACGCTGCGCGACGCGCTGGGGCTGACGGTATTCATGATCACCCACGATCTCGATTCGCTGCACGCAATCTGCGACCGCGTCGCGGTGCTCGCGCACAAGCGCGTGATCGTGGCCGATTCGCTGGACAAGGTGGAACGCTTCGACGACCCTTGGATACGCGACTATTTCCAGGGACCGCGCGGCCGGGCGGCGCAGTCGATCCCGGCGATTGCTTGAGGTGGCGACATGGAAACCAAGGCCCATCACGTCCTGATCGGCGCATTCACCCTGCTGGTGGTGGCGGCGGTGCTGCTGTTCGCGCTGTGGCTGGGCAAGACCAGCCTCAACCGGCAATACCACTATTACGACATCGTCTTCACCGAATCGGTGACTGGCCTGTCCAAGGGCAGCCCGGTGCAATACAACGGCATCCAGATCGGCGAAGTCAGCCAGCTGAAGCTGGACCCGAAGGATCCCCGCAAGGTGCTGGCGCGCATCCAGGTAGCCGCCGACACGCCGATCAAGGTGGACACGCGCGCCAAGCTGGGCCTGCTCGGGCTCACCGGCGTCGCCTTCGTGCAGTTGACCGGCGGCGCGCCGACCAGCCAACCGCTGATGCCGACGCCCGATGACCCGGTGCCCGTGATCAAGTCGGAAACTTCGGCGTTGAGCGCGCTGCTGTCATCGGGCAGCGACGTCGTCACCTCGATCAACGGCATCCTCGATCGGCTGAGCCAGATCATGTCGCAGCAGAATGTCGCCCGGATCAACCACACGTTGCAGAACATCGACCAGACCACCAGCGCGCTCGCGGCCGAACGCGACGACCTGCGCGAGCTGATCAAGGAAGCCGCGGCCGCGTCGAAGCAGCTCAACCAGACCCTCGCAGGCGCCAACTCGCTGGTCAACGGTCCTGGCCGCGAAACGCTGGATCGCGCGGCCGCCGCGATGGCGTCATTGCAGAAGACCACGCAAACCTTGAACACGCTGCTCACGGAAAACCAGGGCTCGCTGCAATCAGGATTGCGCGGCGTGGACCAGATCGGACCTGCGCTGCGTGAACTGCGTGCGACCCTGCGCGACATCCACCAGCTGACCAGCAAGCTGCAGGCCAATCCCGCGGGCTACCTGTTCGGACGCGAACAGCCCTCCGAATTCACGCCGAAACACTGAGGAGCGACCATGAACGCGCCCAAGACTTTTTTCGTCGCGTGCACCTTGTTCGCGTCGTGCGCGCTGCTCGCCGCCTGCTCGGTGTTGCCCGCACGCGAACCCGTGCAGATCTGGCAACCGGAAGAAGCCGCCATTGCAGCGCCCGCGACCGCAGCCGATTTCAGCCTGCGCGTGGACGCGCCCAACACCTCAGGTCCGCTCGACGGAACCGGGATCGTGGTGATGCCCGAACCCGGCCAGGTCAGCACGTACAAGGGCGCGCGCTGGAGCGAATCGCCCGCGTTGCTGATCCGCCATCGGCTGGTCGACGCGTTCATGGCCGCGAAACTGCCGGCCGTCACCACCGACGACGATCATTTCGCGTCAGACTATTCGCTGAGCGGTAATCTCCGCGGCTTCCAGTCCGAATACCAGAATGGTTCGCCGGTGGTCGTGGTGCGCTTCGATGCGCAACTGCGCCGCGGCGGCGCGCGCAACCTGCTCGCGACCCGCAGCTTCGTTGTCACGCAGAACCCGTCAGGCGTGGACGTGCCGCAGATCGTCGCTGCGTTCGGTGCGGCCGACGATCAGTTGGCGCAACAGGTGGTCGCGTGGACGATCGACGTCGCGAATCGCGACAAGGCGACGCATCCGGCGGATGCCGATTCTGTATCACACGCAAACTCACGTTGAGTTCTGCTGCGAGATCAACACGACGTCCCTGTCTTTTTCCGCGCGCCTCCCGGGCGCGCGGGTAACTTTCTCTTGCATGGCCAAGAGAAAATCACCAAAGAGAAGGCCACCCCGCGAACACGTCCTGAGCACATCCCTGTGCTCAGGATGCGCGAGCAGCCGCCGGGTTCGCCGAAGGCACATCCTTGTGCCTGCGGCGAACTAGCCCGCATCCTGCGGTCCATCCTTCGGACTTTTCCGTCGGCCGCTCGCCGTATTCGAGGGGGCCCACAGAGCGCGCATCCTGCGCGCGTGGCGGCGCGAAGCGAATGGCCGTTGCTTGCTTCGAGCGAGGCCAGGATGGCCGTCATCGAAGCAAAGCTTTTCTGGGGCCCCTGTGCTGCGGTGAGGGCCGGACGATCAGGCCCGCAG
>DATNAW010000219.1:0-8469 GCA_035572335.1 Rhodanobacteraceae bacterium | reverse complement strand
GAACCGCCGCCGGCGACGGTTTTCACCGCGTCGACCAGTTGATCCAGCGACACGTCCTTCAGCAGGTAACCGCGCGCGCCGGCCTTCAGGCCCGCGAGCACCAACTGGTCGTCGTCGAAGGTGGTCAGGATGATGGTGGGGGGCACCTTGCCGCGCGCGGAAAATTCGTTGAGCACCTCGAGGCCGCTCTTGCCGGGCATGCGCATGTCGAGCAGGACCACGTCAGGCTTGACCTCGGGAATCTTCTGCAACGCCGCAACACCGTCGCTGCACTCGGCCACCACCTGGATTTCGGGCGACAGCTCCAGCAGCGAGCGTATGCCCTGACGCACCAGCGTCTGGTCGTCCACAAGACACACGGAAATCATCGTCTCTGCCCTCTCGATAAATCGGCGCACACCGCACGCCACCCCTGCGGCACGTGCGCGCCGCGAATCTGCGTGATGCTAGCCCGCGCGTTCCATCGGCAGCGAGGCTTCCAGGATGAAGCCCTGGTTGCGCTGCGTCTCGATCGCCAGCTTGCCACCCACTTCGGCCAGCCGCTCGCGCATGCCGTTCAAGCCGTTGCCCGGTTTGAACTCGAGCGCGCCGCGGCCGTCGTCGCTGGCCTTCAACAATAGCTTGCCACCCTCGCCTTCCTCGAAACGCAGCCACAGGTTGCGTGCGCGCGCGTGCCGCACCGCGTTGGTGATGATCTCCTGCGTGCAGCGCAACAGCACCTGCGCGCGACGCGAATCGGCGACCGCGAAACGCGGCGGCAATTCCAGATGCACTTCCAGGCCCGGCACGCCCTCGGTGAGATCGCGCAGTGCATCGGTCAACTGGATGCCTTCGTCATCGCGCAGTTCGCTGACGACTTCGCGCACGTCGGCCAGCAATTGCTTGGCCGTGTTGCGGGCACGGGTGACGTGGTCGGCCGCGTCCTGGTTCACGACCAGATGCCCGGCCACTTCGAGGTTGAGGCTGAGCGCGGTGAGGTGGTGGCCGACGAGGTCGTGCAATTCGCGCGCGATGCGCATGCGCTCGGTCAGCCGGCTGGATTCCGCCAGCAACGCGCGCGTGGCGCGCAGTTCCGAATTCAGCCGGCGCTGTTCCTCGCGCGCGTTGACCTGCTGGCGCGCGACCTCGGAAGCAATGAAAACGATCACAGACGAACCGAGGTAGAGACCCGACTGGATGACCGCGAAATCCAGCGTGACGTTCGGGAACATCGCGTAGACGGGAATGATCGCCGCGTACTGCAGCATCAGCCACACGATCGCCACCGGCAACGGCAGCAGCCACGGCAGCACCAGGGTAGCCACTGCCAGCAGCAAGGCGCCCAGTCCGCTAACGCTGAACCAGTTGATCGCGATCGCCGTGGCGGTCAGCACCAACAACCCCACCAGCTTCATGGTCAGGTGGCGCCGCGATGTCAGGTTGCGCGTCAGCCACCAGTAGACCAGGCCGAACACGACGTAGCTGGCGGCCCACAGCAACAGCATGTCGTGGCTCTGCACGTGCAGGGCGCGCGTGGCATGGATGGCCGTCTGCGTCTCGGCGCCGGCATCGATCCAGTTGCGCCGCACCAGCGGCACGCCCGCGCTGGCGTACGTGATGAACCCCGCGTAGCGAAGCAGGGTGACCGGACTGACGGAGAGGCGTTGCACGCGCCGATGATAACCGAGCCGGGGCACGCGGGCCGCGCGTCCGGGCCGGCTTCGCGACAGCAGCGGATGGCATGCGATAATGGTCCGATCATGACGGCCGCAACGGCCAGCCGCAGTCTGGAAACCAAGCTACACATGACGCTGACGCCGAACCTGACCCTCCGTGACGTGCGAGCGAGCGATCTCGCCGCCGTGATGGGGCTCAACAACACCGCCGGCTCCTCCATCCTGCCGATGGATGCGCCGCAACTGAACCATCTTTACCAGCATGCCGATTATTTCCGCGTCGCCGAAGTGGACGGCCACCTGGCCGGCTTCCTGATCGCGCTGCAGCACACGGCCTCGCACACCAGCTCCAACTTCCAGTGGTTCCGCGGCCACTGCGAGCGCTTCGTGTACATCGACCGCGTGGTCATCGGCGACCTGCACCGCGGCCACGGGCTGGGGCGCACCTTCTACGCCGACGTGCAGAGCTATGCGGAAGTGCGTTCGCCCCATCTCGCCTGCGAAGTGTTCTTGGAACCGCGCGACGATGTCTCCGTGCTGTTCCACGGCGTGTTCGGATTCCACGAAGCCGGCCAGCAGGTGATGCCGGAAACCGGCCGCCGCGTCAGCCTGCTGCTCAAGGAACTCGACTGCTACCCATTCGTGTGCGATGCCTACCCCGACGGCCTGCCTGCGTTGTCGTGGCTGACGCCACGCAATCTGCCGGATGGCGAACCGCAGCTGCGCGCGGCGGGGCGGGCGTGAGCGCGCGCCCGTCCGGCGCCAGCGCCGAAATCCTGGAAGCCGCCGATCTGCGTTTCGGCCAGGTCGGCATCGCCAACGTGCGCGTGCGCAACAACGATCCCGCCGCGCTTCGGGCCGCCATCGAAGTGCGCGTGCACGAAGCACCCGCGTTGTTCGAACGCGCGCCGGTGGTGGTGGATTTGTCGTTCCTGTCACCACAACCGGATGACGACGCCGTGCGCGCGCTGCTCGACGCGGTGCGCGACGCCGGCATGCTGCCGGTCGGCCTGGCTTATGGCGACGACGCGACCGATGAACTGTCACGGCGCCTCGGCCTGCCGTTGATCGCGAAGTTCCGCGCCCAGTACGAACGCGTGGAGCGGGCGGCCTCCAACGACGAAGCCGCACCGCGCGCCGCGGCAAGCTCACAAGCGGCTCCGCCCGCGCCCGCCGAACCCCTGACCGCGCTGCAGCACCACCAGCCGGTGCGCACCGGCCAGCAGGTGTACGCGCAGGGCTGCGATCTCGTCGTGGTCGGCGCGGTGGCCAACGGCGCCGAAGTGCTGGCCGACGGCAACATCCACGTGTACGGCGCGTTGCGCGGGCGCGCATTCGCCGGCGCGCTGGGCGACAAGAACGCGCGCATCTTCTGCGGCGAGTTCCGCGCGGAGATCGTTTCGATCGCCGGCCACTATCGCGTGTTCGAGGAACTGCCGAAGGAATACGCTGGCAACGCCGTGCAGATCCGGCTGGAGCAGGACAAGTTGCAGATCGCCCGCCTCTAGACGTTTGACAAGGCATTCAGGCGCCGCCCGAATAATCATCCCGGCGCGCCGCACTTTCGTTCACCACACACAGCACCACGGAGCCATTTCCTTGACCGAAACCATCGTCATCACTTCCGGCAAGGGCGGCGTCGGCAAGACCACGACGTCCGCCTCGCTCGCAACCGGCCTTGCGCAGCGCGGCCACAAGACCGCCGTCATCGATTTCGACGTCGGCCTGCGCAACCTCGATCTCATCATGGGCTGCGAACGCCGCGTGGTGTACGACTTCGTCAACGTGATCCAGAAAGAAGCCACGTTGAAGCAGGCGCTGATCCGCGACAAGCGCCACGACAACCTGTACGTGCTGGCGGCCTCGCAGACGCGCGACAAGGACGCGCTGACGCAGGAAGGCGTCGGCCGCGTACTCGACGAACTGAAGCAGGACGGCTTCGACTACATCGTATGCGATTCGCCGGCCGGCATCGAAAAAGGCGCGCACCTCGCGATGTATTTCTCCGACCGCGCGGTGGTGGTGGTGAACCCGGAAGTGTCGTCGGTGCGCGATTCCGACCGCATCCTCGGCCTGCTTTCATCCAAGACCCAACGCGCCGAAAAGGGCCAGGGCGCAGGCGCGCAGCACTTGTTGCTGACGCGCTACAACCCGGTGCGCGTGGAAGCCGGCGAAATGATGAGCGTGAAGGACGTCGAGGAAATCCTCGGCATTCCGGTACTGGGCGTGATCCCCGAATCGGAAAACGTGCTGGCGGCGTCGAACTCCGGCGTGCCGGTGATCCACGATGCCGGTTCGATCGCCGGCCAGGCCTACGCCGATGCCGTCGCGCGCCTGCTGGGCGAGGACGTGGCGATGCGATTCCTCGACGCGCCGAAGAAAGGCTTCTTCAAGCGCATGTTCGGAACCTGAGGAGGATGCGATGAGCCTGCTCGATTTCCTGCGGCCGCGCCCCAAGAACACCGCCAACATCGCGCGCGAACGCCTGCGCATCATCGTCGCGCAGGAACGCGCCACCCGCGGCGGTCCCGACTACCTGCCGCTGCTGCGCAACGAACTGCTGGAAGTGATCCGCAAATACGTGCACGTCGGTGCCGAAGCCGTGCAGATCAACGTGGAACGCAGCAGCGAAGGCGAAGTGCTGGAGCTTTCGGTGGCATTGCCGGAAACGGACGCCGCGACCGGTACGGGCGGCTGAAACTCGGAGCTCAGGACTCGTAACAACCTTCTGCCGTCATTCCGGGGCCGTTTCCGGCTGCATCGGAAACGGAACCCGGAATCCATCTTGATCTACCGCTATCGGATCAACAGGAAAATGGATTACTCGCGCCATCCATGGCGCTCGCCCTTGCGGGCCGCCTGCGGCGTTCGCGTTTGCAATCCTGCAAACGCAGTCCCGCTTGCGCGGGCATGACGACATGAACGTTCGGCACGAAAACAGCATAACGAGTCCACCATCCAACTCGGTTCTCACGGTCGCCGACATCGGCTTCGATACGCCTACCACCCTGCTCGCAAGGCACGGGCTGGAATTGGTGCGCGTCGCGGACGATGCATCAATCCCCGGCAGCTTCTGGGGCGAACCCGAAGCGGGCGTGATCGCGTCGAAGGTTTATGCGCGCGCCGACACGCCGGTGCACTCGTTGCTGCACGAAGCCTGCCACTTGCTGGTGGCCGATCCGGAAAGGCGCGCGTCGATCCACACCGACGCCAGCGACTCGCTCGAAGAGGAAGACGCGACCTGTTACCTGCAGATCGTGCTGGCCGGCGCCCTGCCCGGCTTCGGTCGCGCACGCGCCTTGGCCGACATGGACGCGTGGGGGTATTCCTTCCGCCTCGGCTCCGCGCGGGCGTGGTTCGAGCACGACGCCGACGATGCGCGCAGGTTTCTGGAAGATCGCGGGTTGCTGCCACTGCCCGCTTGACGCCGCGGCACGACGCTCGGCTACCATACGCCGACACGCAAGGGAGATGGCATGCCTCCCCGAACCGCCGGCAAGCCGGCTGATGATGCCTACGCCACCGGGATTCCGGCGCGTAGGTGTTGCGTCCTGAAGCGCAGCGCGCGCGGTTCCCGACCACCTTTCAACGGAGTCGGACGCTCGACATGCTGATCTACGCCCTGCTCGCCACCGGTTGCGGCGCCTTCCTCGGCGCATGCCTGCGCTATCTGTTCGGGCTATGGTTCAACCCGATCTTTCCCACCGTGCCGCTGGGCACGCTCGCCGCAAACTTGCTGGGCGGCTTGTTGATGGGCCTGATCCTCGGCGCGTTTGCGCAGTTCCAGTCGCTGTCGCCGGAAACGCGCGTGTTCATCACCACCGGCTTCCTCGGTGGACTGACCACGTTCTCGACGTTTTCCGGCGAAACGGTCACCCTCCTGCTGCGAGGCCAGTACGGTTGGACCTTCGGCATCATCGGCGTACACGTCATCGGCACGCTCGCGATGACACTCTTGGGTTTCGCACTGATGCAGGGCTTGCTGAGGCATTTCGCATGAACGATTCCACCCTCACCGAAGGCGTGTACCTGCGTTTCTTCGTGCACGAAAACCGCCGGCACGGCGGCATGCTGCTGTACGACTGGCTGCTGGCCGAAGCCAAGAAGATCGGACTATCGGGTGGCACCGCGTTCCGTTCGATCGCGGGTTACGGCCGCCACGGCGTCACCCACGAGACGCATTTCCTGGAACTGGCCGGACAGGAAACCGTGCGCGTGGATTTCGTGGTGACGCGCGAGGCCGCGGAAAAAATGATCGTGTGCGTGCGCGAAGAAAACTTGCAGCTGTTCTACGCGATCCTGCCTGCCCAGTTCGGTACGCTGGGCGAAGCATGACCCGTGCGATCATCGCTGATCGCGGCGCACCCGGCGCGCCGTGCGAGGGCTGGTCCATTCCACATACGAGCATCACCACGGCTATCCCTGGCCCGACTTTCAACAACAGCTGCTTCGAATCAGCATGGATTTGAACCAACCTGTCCAGCAGGAACCGGGCGCAGCGGCCAGACGCGCGCTGACGTTCGTGGTCCTGATCGGCGTCGTCAGCCTGTTCGCCGACATGACGTACGAGGGCTCGCGCTCGATCTGGGGCCCGTTCCTCGGCACGCTGGGCGCGACCGGCGCAATCGTCGGAATCGTCGCGGGCGGCGGCGAGTTGCTGGGCTATCTGCTGCGCCTGTTCACCGGCGTGCTGGCCGACAAGACGCAGCGTTACTGGACGATCACCATCGTCGGCTACGCGATCAACCTGCTGGCGGTGCCCGCGTTGGCGCTCGCGGGCAACTGGCCGATCGCGGCGGGACTGGTGATCCTGGAACGCAGCGGCAAGGCGCTGCGCACGCCGGCGCGCGACGCAATGCTTTCCTATGCTGCGAAGGACATGGGCGGCGCGGGCTGGGCATTCGGCCTGCACGAGGCGCTGGATTCGACCGGAGCGGTGCTGGGCCCCTTGATCGCGGCGCTGGTGCTGTTCCTGCACGGCGGTTACCGGCATGCGTTTGCATGGCTGCTGCTGCCGGCGCTGGGCGCGTTGGCGACACTCGCGATCGCGCGCATCAAGTTTCCGCAACCGCAGGAACTCGATCCGCGCCCTGCCCCGGAACTCGACGACGCGCGTGCACTGCGCGACCTGAAGATTTTCCTCGCCGCCACCGCGCTGATCGCCGCGGGCTATTCCGATTTCGCCCTGATCGCGTTCCACCTCGCGCGTGATCACGTGGTCGCGAGCGACGTGGTGCCGACGCTGTACGCGGTTGCAAGCTTGGCCGGCGGACTGACTGCGCTCGTGATGGGCAAGCTGTTCGACAAGCGAGGCCTGTCGGTGTTGCTGTGGGCCACGCTGGTGCCCGCGCTTTATGCACCGCTGGTGTTCCTCGGCGGCCCGTGGGCTGCACTGGCGGGCATGGCGCTGTGGGGCATCGGCTTCGGCGCGCACGACTCGCTGTTCCGCGCCGCGGTGGCGCAGCGTATCCCGCGCGAGCGGCGCGCCACGGTCATGGGTGTGTTCAACGCCATATACGGCACGGCGTGGTTCGCTGGCAGCGTGCTGCTCGGCGTGTTGTACGATGTCAATCCGCTCTACACGGTGATCGCCGCACTGGTGTTGCAGCTCGTGGCGTGTCCGCTCTTGTGGAGCCTCAGGTCTTCGCCAAGGAGCGCGTGATGAACGATCTAGCGACCAACACCGAACCCGCGCATTTGTCGCGCCACGACCTCGCGCTGCGCGACAAGGCACAACGGCTGCTGGAACACGCCGACGTGCGCATCGACGGTGACCGTCCCTGGGACCTGCAAGTGCACGACCCACGCGTGTTCGCCCGCGCCTTCGCGCACGGCTCGCTGGGACTCGGCGAGGCTTACATGGACGGTTGGTGGGACACGCCCTCGCTCGATCAGTTCTTCTACCACGTGCTGGGCGCACACCTCGACGAACACCTGCGCGACTTCGACGCGCTGCGCGCACACCTGCGCGCGCGCTTCCTCAACATGCAGCGCGGCCGCAAGGCGTTCAAGATCGGCAAGGCGCACTACGACATCGGCAACGACCTTTTCGCGAAGATGCTGGGCAAGCGGCTGGTGTATTCCTGCGGTTACTGGGCCAACGCAAGCGACCTTGATGACGCCGAAGAAGCCAAGCTCGACCTCGTCTGCCGCAAACTGCAACTGAAGCCCGGCATGAAGATCCTCGACATCGGCTGCGGCTGGGGCGAGGCGCTGAAATATGCCGCCGAAAAATACGGCGTGTCGGGCGTCGGCGTCACGGTGTCGGAACAGCAGGCACAGTTCGCACGCGGGTTGTGCAAGGGCCTGCCCGTCGAAATCCGCCTGCAGGATTACCGCGACGTCGAAGAGAAGTTCGACGCGGTGTATTCGATCGGCATGTTCGAGCACGTCGGCTGGAAGAACTACCGGACGTACTTCGAAGTCTGCAAGCGCTGTCTGAAGGACGATGGCCTGTCGGTGCTGCACTGCATCGGCACCAACGGCCCGCCCAGCCGCCCGGACCCGTGGATCGAGAAGTACATCTTCCCCAACTCGATGATCCCGGCCGCATCGCAGGTCACGCCCGCGCTTGAAAACCTTTTCGTGGTCGAGGACTGGCACAACTTCGGCACCGACTACGACAAGACGTTGATGGCGTGGCTGGCCAACTTCGACGCCGCATGGCCGGAACTCTCGGCTGGCAATCCGCGCTACGACGAGCGTTTCCGCCGCATGTGGCGTTATTACATCTGCAGTTCGGCCGCAACCTTCCGCACCCGCCGTGACCAGCTGTGGCAACTCACGCTGTCGCCCAACGGCGTGCCCGGCGGCT
>DATNAW010000218.1:0-9832 GCA_035572335.1 Rhodanobacteraceae bacterium | reverse complement strand
GGAACCACCGCGAAAGACATGGGCGAACACGTCACGGGAATGCGCGTCCGCGTGTGGGACGATACCGCGATCGCCACCGGCATCAACCACATGCATTCCGACACACAGGGCTGGTCGGTCGACGTCGCGTTCACGGACGTCTTTTCGCGAATCGACGGCCGCTGGCGCGCGGTGTCGTCGCAGGAAACCTTGCGCAAGCCCGCCCGGCAGAATCACTGAAGCGGCGAATTCCGGCTGCGAATGAGGCCCGGGAACGTCCGCGACGCCGCGGTTCGGGACCGTGGCCGCTCCCCCCGCATCAACTCGAAAACATCCCCAAAACCTGCGGCAACGTCTTGATGTATCTGCTGCGGGGCATGCGCTGGCGGTACTGGGGCATCACTTCTTCCAGCGCAACGATAGTCTGAAGCACATGCTTGCACCGGCCCGCGACTGCGGCGGATCGAAGCCTCCACGCCCAGCCCTGCCCCGGCCCGCCTCGCGCAGGCCGCATCGTTTCCGCTTGCCTGATAGATATCAAAGTGATATCTTCATGCCACCACTCGGGAGAATCCCCATGAACGAAACCAAGGCTTCCTCGTTGCCCGGTATTCCGCTCGCCGTGCTGTTCGTGCTGTTGCTGGCGGGCAGTGCTGCCCTGTTCTTCTATGGTGCCGCGAACCAGATTCCCGCCGCGCTGGCCACGGGCATCGTGGTGTTCGTGCTCGTCGCGTTCCTCTCCAAGGGCTTTTTCCAGGTGCAGCCGAACCAGGGCATGGTGATGCTGCTGTTCGGCCGCTACGCCGGCACGGCGCGCGAGACCGGCCTGCGCCTGACCAATCCGTTCTACGCCAAGCGCGCGGTGTCCTTGCGCGTGCGCAACTTCGAATCGTCCAAGCTGAAGGTCAACGACGCCGATGGCAATCCCATCGAGATCGCCGCGGTGATCGTGTGGCAAGTCGTGGACACCGCCGAAGCCGTGTTCCAGGTCGACGATTACGAAAACTACGTGCACATCCAGAGCGAATCGGCGCTGCGCCAGATGGCGCAAAGCTACCCCTACGATTCGCACGAGGATGGCAAGCCCAGCTTGCGCAGCCACGGCGACGAGATCACCGCGCATATCCGCGACCAGATCCAGGAACGTCTCGGCAGGGCCGGCGTGCAGGTGCTGGAAGCGCGCATCAGCCACTTGGCTTACGCGCAGGAAATCGCACAGGCCATGCTGCAACGCCAGCAGGCCGGCGCGATCATCGCCGCGCGCACGAAGATCGTCGAAGGCGCGGTCAGCATGGTGCAGATGGCGCTGGAACAGTTGAGCCAGCAGCACATCGTGGAACTGGACGAGGAACGCCGTGCTGCGATGGTGTCGAACCTGCTTGTCGTGCTGTGCGGCGAGCGCGGCACCCAGCCTGTGCTCAACACGGGCACGCTGTACCAAGGTTGACGCGTGAGCGCGGAGAAATCCGACAAGAAGGCCTATCCGCTGCGCATCAGCACGGCCGTGCTGGAGGCGATGCAGCAATGGTCGAACGACGAACTGCGCTCGCTCAACGCGCAGATCGAATACGTGTTGCGCGATGCGCTGCGCAAGGCCGGGCGCATCAAGCCTGACGCCAAACCGTCACGCTCCCATCCGGGCTGAAAGGAAAACCCCGACATGAATACCGAAACGCGCTGGACCTACAAGGTCGTCCGATTCAAACCCGCGAACTTCTTCAAGCTGCGCAACCCCGACCCCGACGAAGTGGCCGAGCAGATCAATCAGCTGGGTCGTGACGGCTGGGAATTGGTGCACGTGACCGAAGGCTACGGTGTACCGTTGCCCGTGTTTTATTTGAAGAAGCCGGCCTGACATCCCGAAGGAGCCGACCATGCACCGTGCACTCGTCGCCGCGACGTTGATTGCCGCCCTGCCCGTGCTCGCCTTCGCCGCCGGCCAGGCGCCCGCCGCCAGCGAGAAGCCGCATCCTTCGTCCAGCGCGCACGCGAATGCGGTGGCGGGTCAGGCCGATGCCATGCGCATCGAAGCCTGCGGCAATCTTTCCGGCGACTTGCTGGAAGCTTTCGACAAGGGCGACTTCAAGGCCGTCACCGCGAATTTCGACAGCCAGATGCTGGCCGTGGTCGATGCACAAAAGCTCGGTGAAGTACAGAAATCGATTGCCGGTCAATTCGGCAAGCTCGAATCGCGCGGCACGTCGCAGAGCGTGATGTACCAGGGCATGGCGGTGGTCAGCACGCCGATGCACTACGAAAAAGGCAACCTCGCCGCGATCGTCGCCTGCAACAAGGACGGCAAGGTCGCCGGATTCCGGGTGCATCCCGTCGCCCCGGCCGATTCGAACTAGGCCCGCGCATGGATAACGCGAGCGGCGATCCCACTGCACCGCCACGCCGCTGCCGCGACACGCGCGAACGCCGCGCGCTGCTGGAACGCGCTTTCGCGCTCGGCATTCCGCGCGATTACGGTCGCTCCCGGAAACTGCGCATGCAGCGTGAACCGGCGCGGCTCGTCGCCATCGGCACCGACATCCATGGCCGCACGCAATGGCTGCAACCGGGCGCCGCGCGAGCCTTGGTACATATGCGCCAAGCCGCGGCGGCTGACGGAGTCGAACTGCAAATCGTTTCGGCATTTCGTTCCATCGAGTACCAGCTCGGCATCATCGAACGCAAACGCGCACGCGGATTGTCCATCGACGAAATCCTGCGCGTCAGCGCCGCGCCGGGTTACAGCGAGCACCACAGCGGACGCTGTGTCGATTTCACGGCGCCGGGGTTCGACGCGCTCGAAGAGGTCTTCGATCGCTCGCCTGCGTTCGCGTGGCTGCAACGGAATGCATCGCGCTTCGGCTTCACCCTCTCCTACCCGCGCGACAACGTGCATGGGATTGCGTTTGAACCATGGCACTGGTGTCGGCACGCGTAATCCCCATATCAAACTCGACCTCGCCAGCAGGGACATCGCATGCGCTCACCGGCTTTCGTGGCAGGCACACCTGCCGTTGCCTACGCAAAGCATTCCCTGGACGCGTTGCTGGACAGCCTTTCGCCGAGGCGCAAGCTGCTGAAGGAATTGCGCGCGCGCTGGGGCGCCCAAGGTGACAAGAACGGCTTCCTTGCCGGCCGCTATTTCGAACTGATCCGCGATGGCTCGTCCGTCGAGCAAGTCGACGACAAAACCTGGGCCGATCTCGAGTTTCCCGAAATCTTCGCACGCATGGACACGACCGTGACGCCGGTCGGCAGCCAGATGCTGTTTGCGCAACTGCGCAGTTACGTCGACAACCCCGGCGCGCTGGCCCAGCGCTACGCAAGCTACGCGGAAGTGGCGCACGACACACGATTGCGCGAACACATCCAGCTCCGGCTCGCTCCGCTGAAGGATGATTCGAACGCCGACATCGCCGAGCTGCTGTTCGCCGACCGGCCGGAACGGCCGAGCCATGACGCGTTGATCAAGACCTGGAGCCTCGGCTCGCTGGCGCTGCTCGTCCTGGTGGCCACGTTCGGCTGGCCGGCGTGGATCTGGCTGGCGGTCATTCCGATCAATGCCGCAATCATCCTCCGCGGCCTGTGGTGGCGGGTGCGCGAATCGGAAATGCTCAAGCACGCCGCCGCACTGCTGGACGTGGCGGACAAACTCGCCGCCATCGAAGCTCCAAGCGGCTGCCTGCCACAATTGTCGCGTTTGCGCGATGAATCGCCATCGCGCAAGGCGGTGCGGCGGATTCTTTTCTGGTACGCGCTGATGAAGCTGCCGCTGTTCTCGGCCGTGTTTTCGATCCTGAACTTCGCATTCCTGATCGAACTCGTCATCCACGCGCGCACGGTCGAACGTTTCTTCGCCTACCGTTCGAAACTACGTGCCACGTTTGAACTCACCGGCGAAATCGACGCGGCCATCGCGTTGGCGTCGTTTCTCCAGCAATACAGCCAGCATTGCTTGCCGCAGCTGGTGGACGAACGCACCTTGGCGATCACGGACGGCTGCCATCCGCTGCTGCCCGGCGGCGTCACGAACTCCGTGCGGCTCGCGCGGCAATCGGCGCTGGTGATGGGATCGAACATGGCCGGCAAGACCACCTTCATCAAGATGCTCGCGTGCAACGCGATCCTCGGCCAGACCGCGGGATTCTGCCTCGCGTCGACGGCGACGATCCCGCGTGCCACGGTGATGGCCTCGATCCACGGCCTGCACTCGGTCGCATTGGGCAAGAGCCACTATTTCACCGAAATCGAAACCATCGATGCCTTCATCCGCGAAAGCACGCCAGGGCGCATGCGCATCCTGGTGATCGACGAGCCCTTCAGCGGCACCAACACGGTCGAACGCATCGCCGTGGCGCGTGCCGTGCTGGAAGCACTGGAATCGCGCGCCATCGTGCTGGTGACCACGCATGACGTCGAACTGCAGGCCATGCTCGGCGGACGCTACGCGCTGTACCACTTCCAGGAAAACCCGGAAGCGGAAGGTTATTTCGATTACCGGCTGCGGCCCGGCCCCGCGACGGAACGCAACGCGATCCGCCTGCTCGACCGGCTTGGCTTTCCGCGCGACATCACGGCCAACGCGTTGACGTACGCGGGCGGAAACACCGCATCTTCGGAACCGCTTACGACTGGGAGCGCTTGACCGGTTTCGTGCCAGCCTTCGGCGGGTTCGCCACATCGACCACGCGCCACAGGTAGAACGCGGCGAGCGTGCGGTACGGCGCCCAGCGTTCGCCGAACTCGCGCAGCATGCGAGGCGGCGGCATTTCCTCGAAGCCATGCACGATCTGCGCGCCTTTGCGCACGCCGAGGTCATCGACAGGCAGCACGTCGGCGCGCCCGAGTCGGAACATCAGCAGCATTTCGACCGTCCAGCGGCCGATGCCGCGCACCTGGGTGAGATGCTCGATGAGGGATTCATCGGACATGCGGTCGAGCTGCGCCGAGGTCGGCACGATGCCGGCGTGGTACTTGGCCGCGAGATCGCGCAGCGCCGCGATCTTGTTGCGCGACACGCCGGCTGCGCGCAGGCCGGCATCATCGACGCCATCGATGCCGCGCGCGCTGATCTTGCCGCCGCGCGGCATGCGCTGGCGCACGCGCTCGGTGATGGTGGCGGCCGCCTTGCCCGACAACTGCTGGTAGAGGATCGAACGGGCGAGCGCATCGACGGGTTCGAAGCGCACGCTGAAATCGTGTTCGATCGGCCCGATCCGGCGCATCCACTTGCCCAACTTGCGATCGCACTTCGTCAAGTGCGCGGTGGCGGCAGTGACATCGAAACCGCGCGGAATCAATAAGCCCTTCATTCATCTCTCCACGAGCCGCTCTTTTGGAAAGTCAGGCCCATGGAAGGCCGAGGTAGTCTGCGTTGAATGAGCAAACGTCCCGCCAATTGGATCCTTCGTCAATGCGGCGATCATGGACGATCGCACCAAAAACCCACGCCCAACATGATCCAGCCCGCAATGAAGACCAACCCGCCGATCGGCGTGATCGCGCCGACCGCGCGCGGCGCACCGCACGCAAGCGCATACAGGCTGCCGCAAAACAGCACGATGCCCGTCGCGAACAGCACCGCCGCGAAATTCGCGGCGCGCGTGCGCGGCAGCAACACGCACGCCAGCAATGCCAAGGCGTGCCAGAACTGGAACTGCACGGCCGTGTTCCAGACATCCAGCATCTGCGGCGACAGCCGAGCGTGCAACGCATGCGCGCCGAGTGCCCCCAGGACCACCGCGCTGGCGCCGGCCACGCACGCGGCGACGCCAAGCCAACGCGCCGAGCCCGCATCCGTCATCGCCAACGTCCTCCCGATGCACGCCGGCGCATCCGCCACAATCCGTACAGCAATCCCGTCAACACCACCAGGATCGGCATCAGCAGGATGTCGATGAACTTGAGTTCCATCGAGAGTTGCTCGATGTCGGCGTCGAGGCTGCGCTGCACGCCGCGCAATTCGCCACGGATCGCCAGCTTGCGCTGGGTGAACTGCGCCACTGCGGCCTTTTGCGCGGCGGTGCGGTTGCTGCCCTGCGCGCTCTTCTTGAGCGCGGCCAGGCGCTTTTCGGTGTCTTCGAGTTCAGCCTGCAATTCGATCTGCTTGGCCTTGAATTTCTCGTCCGCCTGGCGGCGCAGCGTGTCCACGCGCGTGAAGCGCCGCTCGTTCACCGCGCGCCCACGGATCGCGATGAGATTGGAAGGTCCGGCGAGATCATCGATCGCGTTGACGAAGAAGTCGCCGTTGTTGGCGAAGGGGCTCATCAGCGTCTGGCCTTCGGTCGAACTCGGCAGCACCCACAGCCGGTCGGACAACAAGTCGGTATCGCCGACCAGGATCACTTCAGGTTTGCGCGCGGATGCCCCCGCCGACGCATCATCCGCAAAGGCATGCGGCAAGTCGCCCTGCAGGCGCACCGCGATGGCGTAATGCTCGCCATCGGGCGCGTAACTTTTGTACAGCGATGCTGGATCGCTCGCCTCGCGCACGCGCTCGGCCGGCACCACCATGGCTTCGGTGGTGCTCTGGATCAATGGGTCCAGCCGCACCTGCGCGCCCGGAAGCAGGCTGAAATACCCGGTGGCCGCCAAGTCGACCACGCTCAGCGCCTTCGTCACCGGATCGCGCCGGTTCAATTCGTCACCGGTCAAGCCGAGCACCGATGGGTCCCGCACCGTCGCGCCCGTCACCGGCGATTGCACGCTGAGTGCGCGCGAGCGATCCAGCAGCACGCGGCTGGTGTCGAACGCCACACCCCATGCCTGCAACAACGTGTGCAGATCGGACGACGTGCCACCGTCCACTTCCGAATCGGGATCGACGAACGCCAGCAAATGGCCGCCCCCTTGAACGTGGCGGTCGATCGCGCGGAGATCGGCATGCGTCAGCCCGGCCGGCTGGATCAGGACCAGCACCGCCGCATCACCCGGCTTCAGCGCCGCCAGCGCATTGGTGTCCAGCCGCTGCACCTCGAACAACTGCTGCACCTGTTGCAGCGCTGTCCACGGCGGCGCGGCATTGCCGTCCGCGTCGGCATCGCCCCAGATGGGCAGGCCGCTGTAGATCGCGACGCGCGGCTCGTGGCGGCTACTGAGATCGTGCAGCAGGCGCGCCATGTCGTATTCAAGGAAGGGTTCCTTTGCCGGCAGGAAAAACGGAATGGCCGAGGTGCGCCCATCGCCGGCATTGCGTCCCGCCAAACCGAAGAAAATCGATTCGCCCGTGCCCTCGCCGCGCACCGAGGTCAGGCCGGCCGCGGTCGCACGGTCCTCGTCTTCGGAAAAAGGCAACGGATCGATCTGCGCGAGATGCACGCGGCCGTGCGAGCGCCGCACGACCTGTTCGAGCATGTGCAAGACGTGCTGGTGGTACGCGCGCAATTGCGGCAAGCCGTGGCTAGCGCGGTCGGAGAAATACAGCGTCAGGTCGATCGGCTGCTTGAGGTTGGCGATGATGTTGCGCGTGCCCGGCGACAGCGTGTACAGATGATCGCGCGTCAGGTCGATGCGCTCGCCGCCGAAAAAACGCGACGCGCCGAGCACCAGCAGCACATAGCCCACTGCGAGCAGCGGCAGCAGCAGCCACAGACGTGCGCGCCAGTGCAGCCTCATCCGCCGCGCCTCGCGTCGAGGATCAGCACGTTCGCGGCCAGCCAGAACGCGATCGTCAGCACGAAGTACGCGACGTCACCGAAATCGAGCACGCCGCGCGCGATCGCCTGGAAGTGCGCGAGCAGGCTGAGGCTCGCCAGGCCATCGGCCACGCGATCGGAGCCGAGTGCGAGCAACGGTTGCTGCACCAGCGGATCACCCGCCAGCAAGAACAGGAAGCACACCGCGAGCGCGAGAATGAAGGCGATCACCTGGCTGCGCGTCAGCACCGACAGGCATTCGCTGATCGCGAGGAACGCGCCGGCCATCAGGAAGCTGCCGATGTAGCTCGCCAGGATCACGCCGTTGTCGGGATGGCCGAGGTAATTGACCGTGAGCCACATCGGGAACGTCAGCGCGAGCGCACAGCCGATGTACAGCCATGCCGCGAGGAATTTCGCGGCCACCGCCTGCCACGGCCGGATCGGCAGCGTCAGCAGCAGTTCCAGCGTGCCGCTGCGGCGTTCCTCGGCCCACAAACGCATGGCGAGGGCCGGCACCAGCACCAGGTACAGCCATGGATGGAAGCGGAAGAACGGATCGAGATCGGCCTGGCCGCGTTCGAAGAATGCACCGAGGTAAAACGTGAACGCGCCCGCCGACAACAGGAAGATCACCGCGAACAGCCACGCGACCGGCGTGATCAGGTAACCATGCAGTTCGCGCAGGAACACGCCGCGGAATGCCTTGCCGCGGCCGGTGCCATCCACGGGAACGGAGGCGCGCGCGTTCATGCAGCCGCCGGCGTTTCTACTGATGCTTCATCGGTCACCTGGCGGAACACGTCCTCCAGGCGGCCGCGTTCGAGCTGCAATTCCTCCACACGCACGCGCTGTTCTTCCAGCAACTTCACCACGATGGGGAAAATGTCGCCGCCGTCGCGAGGGAACACCGTGACGCGCGCATCCACCGGATCGACTTCGACGGTTTCCACTTCCGGCTGGCGCGCCAGCAGTTCGCGCGCGAGCGCGCTGGCGGGCGCGCGGAAACTGACGGCGTGGTGATAGCGCGAACGCTTTTCCAGTTCCGCGGTCGTACCTTCCACGCGCAGCCGGCCGTGCGCGACGATGGCCACGCGGTTGCACGCCGCGCGCACTTCGTCGAGCGCGTGCGTGGACACGATGATCGCGCGGTCGCGCGCCATGCCGCGGATCAACGCGTGCACCTCGCGCTGCTGGTTCGGGTCCAGCCCATCGGTAGGTTCATCGAGAATCAAAGCGGGTGGATCGTGCAGCAATGCCTGCGCGAGGCACACGCGACGGCGATAGCCCTTCGACAACGTTTCGATGGACTGTGCGAGCACCGGCTGCAATTGCAGGCGTTCGACCATCTCATCCATGCGCCGCGCGCCGGTAATGCCCGTGAGCCCGCGTACGCGCGCCGCGAAGTTCAGGAATTCGCTGACGGCCAGTTCACCGTAACTCGGCGCGCCTTCTGGCAGATAACCCAATGCGCGGCGCGCGGCAATCGGATCGCGCACCACGTCGCGGCCACACACCGCTGCGCGTCCCGAACTCGGACGCAGGAAACCCGCGATCATCCGCATCGATGTGGTCTTGCCCGCGCCATTCGGCCCCAGCAACGCCAGCACCTGCCCCGGCGCCACCTTGAGGTTCAGGCCTGCCACCGCATCGAACCTGCCGTAGCGCTTGCCGAGGTTTTCAGTCTGGATCATCGCGTGCCGGAATCACCGCATCGAGCGCGAACTTTAGCAGCCGACGCCGCGCGCTTGCGAATGGCACACGACACGCCGGCGGCATGTTCTGTCTGACGCAACGTGGCACCACGGGCACGCCTGCGGAATCGGAAAGCGAAAGGCCCGCACTTGGCGGGCCTTTCGCTTGATGCTGCAGCATCACTTCAACCGTGGTGACGCTTCTTCGCACGTTCGGGCTTCTTGCGCGCTTCCGGTTTCTTGGCCTCCTTGGCCGCGGCCGGTGGTGCGCTCGACCAGATCGACGGATCCAGTGCGGTGAACGTCTGCGTGCGGCCGGCCTTCTGGTCCGGGGTTTGCGCCGGCGCATCCTGCACGGGCAGGAACACGCGGTAGATCTGGTCGTCGTCAGTCACGCCCGGCAGCGACGCAAGCTGGTTGTAGGCCGGCGCAGCCGCTTCGTTGAACTGGTAGCCATGCGTGCCGGCGTAAGCCTCGAGCGCCTTGACCATGAACTCCACGCCGCTCTCGCCGGTCCACGTGGCCGCCAGC
>DATNAW010000217.1:0-3269 GCA_035572335.1 Rhodanobacteraceae bacterium | reverse complement strand
TTCGCGATGTCGGCGTCGGGCGAGGAATCCCACGCCACTTTCATGGCCTGTTTGTAGTCGCCCTGTTCGTAGCGTCCGTCCGGTTTGCCGAACCATTCGCCGATATCGCGCGACCAGTCGTGCAGGCCGTGCATGTCCACGCCCGCCTTGAAGATGTCGGAGTTCCTCGCCAGCGCGAGCGCGGTGAGATAGCCGCCGTAGGAGCCGCCCCAGATGCCGATGCGCGCAGGATCGACACCGTGCACGTGCTGCAGGTATTGCGCGCCCGCGACGACATCCTGGTATTCCGAGGCGCCGGTCGGCCCCCAATGCGGGGGGTTGTGGAAGGCGTGGCCGTAGCCGATGCCGAGCCGGTAGTTCACCGACAACACGGTGAAGCCGTGCGTGGCGAGATACTGGTTCACGGCGTAGCTGTTGGTGTAGTAATCCATGTAGTGCCAGCCCAGCAACATCTGCCGCGGCGGGCCGCCGTGCACGAAGATCATGCCGGGCTGGTTGGCGCCGGCATCGGCACTGCGGAACAACTGGCCCTGGATTTCCGTGCCGTCGGCGGCCTTGAAGGTCACCGCCTGCGGAATCACCAATTGCGCCGTCGGGAAATCGGCCGGAATCAGGCCGGCCTGCAGCGCGTGTTGGCCATTGCCATCGGCCTGCATCACGGAAACCAGCGGCGGCCGTTGCGCGCCCGCGTCGATGTAGGCCACGGCATCGCCCGCAGCAGCAGGTGAGGTCTGGATACTGGTGCCCGAGGTCAATGCCTTTGCGTCCGCGCGATCCACGGAAACCCGGAACAGGTGGCGACGGTCATTGTCGTCCTTCGTGGTACCGGTGTTGGCGCTGTAAACGATCGAGCGGCCGCCGGGCGCCATCACCACATCTTCCACCATGAAGCTGCCGGGCGTCAGCAACGTCGGCGTGCCGCCGTTGGTGCCGATGGAATAGAGGTGCGGCCAGCCGTCGAGGTCGGCGAGGAACACGAGTTTCGAACCGCCGTCCGCCCAATGCAGGTTGGAGCCGCCCGCGGTTTGCGGATACGAACCGACCAGCGTGTCGGGGCTTTGCCACACCACGCGTGCTTGTCCTGTGCGCGCGTCGGCGACACGGATCGACCACGGCTGCGGCGTCTGCTGCAGGATCGGTTGCGGCGGGCCGCCGTTGCCCGGCTGGCGCGTGAACGCGATCTGCGTGCCGTCGGGCGACCAGCGCGGATCGCCATCGACTTCGGTCGAAGGCGACACGTACAGGAGCGGCGTCGGGTCATTGGTGAACACGCCGATGAAGGCGTGGTCGCCGCGATTGGAGACGAACGCCAGGCGCTTGCCATCCGGCGACCAGTGCAGGTCGCCATCCTTGCCGTGGTCGAAGAACAATTGCTTCGGCTTGGCCTTGTCGCTCGCCGACAGCGGTGCCGTCCAGACCTGGTCGTCCTTGATGTAGGCGAGCTTGCCGTCCGCTGACAGCGCCGGCGCGTCGCCTTCGGTGACTTCGCGTGCGGTATTCGCGTGCAAATCTACGGCCCAGATCATCACCTTCGGCTCGACCGGGCTGGATGCGGGATCGACCGCCGCTTTCACGGGCCAGTTGGCGTCGTGGTCGCCGCCGCGCACAAACACCAGCGCGTTGCCGGAAGACGAGAACGTGAGCTGGGTGATTTCCTGGCCGTCGTCCTGCGTGAAGCGCGTGACCTGACGCGGCTTGAAATCCGGCGCCTTCGCCACCCAGACATTGCGCACGCCATTCTGGTTGATGACCCAGGCGATGCGGTCGCCGTGTTGCGACGATGTCAGATCGAGCGGGAAGGGGTAGGACAGCACCTGTGCCAGCGTGAAGCCGGCTTGCGACGATGCCGCGGCGGCCGGCGGCGGCGCCAGCGCGGCGCCCGTGACGAACAACGCGGCAAGCATGAACCCGTGCAATCGATACATGGCGCATCCCCGTGGTCGGCAAGTTTCAATGATTCGCACGTCGTGCGGCGCGTGTCCAGTGCCGACCGTCACGGCGTGCGGCATACTGTGCCGATGGATGCTTCGACATCACGTCCGCACGTGGTGATCCTCGGTGGCGGCTTCGGTGGCCTGAAAGCCGCGCGCGGACTGGCGCACGCACCGGTGCGCGTCACGTTGGTCGACCGCGCCAACCACCACGTGTTCCAGCCGTTGTTGTACCAGGTCGCCGGCGCGACGCTTTCCGGACCGGACATCGCCGCACCGTTGCGGCACATCGTGCGCCGGCAAAGCAACATCACCGTGTGGATGGAAGAGGTGACCGGCATCGACGTCGCCGCGCGGCGCGTGCAGGCGGGCGCGCAATCGATCGAGTACGACTACCTGGTCGTCGCGACCGGTTCGATGCATGCGTATTTCGGCCACGACGACTGGGCGGAAGACGCGCCGGGCCTCAAGACCATGAACGATGCGTTGGCGATCCGGCGGCGGATCCTCTCCGCATTCGAAGCAGCCGAGCGCGAACCCGACGCGGCGAAGCGCGCCGAGTGGCTGACGTTCGTGATCGTCGGCGCCGGCCCGACCGGCGTGGAGCTCGCCGGCACGCTGGCCGAGATCGCGCACCACACGTTGCCGCGCGAGTTCCGCATCGCGCATCCGCGTGAAGCGCGCATCCATCTGGTCGAAGCCGGCCCGCGCGTGTTGTCGGCGATGCCGGAATCACTTTCGGCGATTGCGCAGCGCAAGCTGGAAAGCATGGGCGTCGAAGTCCACACGGGGGCCGCGGTGACCGGCGTCGATGCAACCGGCGCGCGCATGGGAGATCAACGCATTGCCGCGCGCACCGTGTTGTGGGCAGCAGGCGTCGCGGCGTCGCCGCTGGGTGCTCAACTCGGGGTCGAGCGCGACCGGGCAGGGCGGGTGAAAGTGGCGCCCGACCTGTCGCTTCCCGATCATCCAGAGGTGTTCGTGATCGGCGATCTCGCATTGGTGGAGCAGGACGGCCAGCGCGTGCCCGGCATGGCACCCGCGGCCAAGCAGATGGGCACATGCGTTGCGCACGCGATCCGCGATCGCATCGCGGGGCACGCGACGCGCCCGTTCCGCTATCACGACTACGGCAGCCTCGCCAGCATCAGCCGGTCATCGGCGGTGGTGGATCTGCGCGGCCTGAAATTTTCCGGATTCATCGGCTGGCTGTTCTGGCTGTTCGCGCACATCTTTTTCCTGATCGGCTTTCGCAACCGCCTGGCCGTGATGTGGAACTGGGCTTGGTCGTACGTGACGTGGCAGCGGGGAGCGCGGATCATCGTGGGGCGAGGCGCG
>DATNAW010000216.1:0-11377 GCA_035572335.1 Rhodanobacteraceae bacterium | reverse complement strand
CGGCGTGCTGGTCGAGATCAATTCGGAAACCGACTTCGTCGCCAAGGACGAGAACTTCCTGAAGTTCACCGATGAAGTGGCGCAGACCGCGCTGAAGAGCGGTGCGAAGGACGCCGAAGCGCTCAAGGCTGCAAAGACCTCCTACGGCCCGACCGTCGAGGAAGGCCGCCAGTGGCTGGTCGCCAAGGTCGGCGAGAACGTGCAGGTACGCCGCCTGGTGCGCATCGAGAACGCGCCCGTGCTCGGTGCCTACGTGCACGGCGGCCGCATCGGCGTGCTGGTCGCGCTGGAAGGCGGCGACGCCGAACTCGCCCGCGGCATCGCGATGCACATCGCCGCGATGAATCCGCAGTACGTCGCGCCGGAAAACGTGCCGCCCGAATTCGTGGCCAAGGAAAAGGAAATCTCGCTGGCCCAGATGAGCGACAAGGACAAGCAGAAGCCGGCCGATATCCAGGAAAAGATGATCGCCGGCAAGATCAAGAAGACGCTCGCCGAAATCTCGCTGACCGGCCAGCCGTTCGTGCTGGACACCAATGTCAGCGTCGGTGACGCACTGGCGAAGACGAAGGCCAAGGTGCTCTCGTTCCACCGCATCGCGGTCGGCGAAGGCATCGAGAAAGTGGTCGAGGATTACGCAGCCGAAGTGATGAAGCAGGCCGGCCTCGCCTGAACGAAGCAATCCTGGAAAGCAAAAAAGCCGCGAGCCATCGCGGCTTTTTTGTGTCCCCGATACGCCCGCTTCGCTACAATCGTCGCGTTTGCCCACCACCGGAGATCCGTGCATGGCCGCGAAGCCGAAGTACCAGCGCATCCTGCTGAAGCTCTCCGGCGAGGCCCTGATGGGGGCCGCGGACTACGGCATCGATCCGGAAGTGATCGGGCGGATGGCCGATGAAATACTCGAAGTGCGCAAGATCGGCGTCGAAATCGGCGTGGTGATCGGCGGCGGCAACATCTTCCGCGGAGCGGGCCTTGCCGAAGCCGGCATGGACCGCGTGACCGGCGACCACATGGGCATGCTGGCGACGGTGATGAACGCGCTGGCGATGCAGGATGCCGTGGAAAAACGCGGCGGATTCGCGCGGGTGATGAGCGCGATCCAGATCCACGACGTGTGCGAGGACTTCATCCGCCGCCGCGCGATCCGGCACCTCGAAAAAGGCCGCATCGTGCTGTTCGCAGGCGGCACCGGCAACCCGTTCTTCACCACCGACTCCGCCGCCGCGCTGCGCGCGATCGAAGTGAGCGCCGACCTGCTGCTGAAGGCGACCAAGGTCGACGGCGTATACAGCGCCGACCCCAAGAAGAAGAAGGACGCGCAGCGTTTCGAGCAGGTCAGCTACGAGGAAGTGATCGCGCGCAACCTCAAGGTGATGGACACCGCCGCGATCGCGTTGTGCCGCGACCACGGCCTGCCCCTTCGCATCTATGACATGACGCGGCCGGGCAATCTGATGCGCATCCTCAAAGGCGAATCCATCGGAACGCTGGTAGGCGGCGCGGGCTGAACATCGCCGCGTCGGCGTGGATTTCCATTCCAAGCCACTGATTCGTGCGTATACGGCGTGGCCAACCTGTCCGTCCCGCCATCCATGGTGGCGAATCCACGCTCGTGTTCATGGCCAATGCGATGTTCAGGCATGCCGCCGCGGTGGACTTCGGTCAATCGGCTCCGAGCGTGGAACAGACGTTGCAGCAGGTCCAGCAATACGACCGGCAGCAAGCCCAATTGCATGCGCAACTGACAACGCAGATCGAAAGCTGCGTCCAGCAGGCGCCGGTGCGGTAGTGCCGTGAGCATCGCCACGCTTGCGCGAGTGAAGGGGTGTTGCGCAAGCGCCTGTCGACCACGAGCCGCCGCACGCACCTATAATTGGTCGTTTCCATTCACGCGGCAGGACCAGCGATGAGCACGACCGACATCAAGAACGATGCCCAGGATCGCATGGGCAAGAGCATCGAGGCGCTGCGCCATGAACTGTCGCACCTGCGCACCGGACGCGCCAGCACCGCGCTGGTGGAAAACATCAGGGTGAACTATTACGGCTCGGACGTGCCGATCAACCAGGTCGCGTCGGTGGCGGTTTCCGATTCGCGTTCGCTGACGATCACGCCTTATGAAAAGCAGATGGTCGCCGCTGTCGAAAAGGCGATCATGGCGTCCGATCTCGGCATCACGCCGACCACCGCCGGCACCACCATCCGCCTCAACATGCCGCCGCTCACCGAGGAGCGCCGCAAGGAACTGGCCAAGCACGTGGGCCACGCGGGCGAGAACGCCAAGGTGGCGATCCGCAATATCCGCCGCGACGGACTGCAACACATCAAGAACCTGCTGAAGGACAAGCAGATCAGCGAGGACGATGATCGCCGCGCGCAGGACGAAATGCAGAAGCTGACCGACCGCTTCATCAAGGAAGTGGACGTCGCGGTGCAGGCGAAGGAACAGGAACTGCTGGCCATTTGACCGACAGTCACAGGGGGCGAATACCTTGTCGAATGTCAATTCGCGGATTGAAGCGGTTCCGCACGGCACCCGCTTCGTTCAAGAATGGTGTCGCGCGCAGCGCGACGTCCCGCTTTGCATGGACGATTCGGTACTGCGCGCCATATCAGCCACCTCACCCTGCGCTACGCGCTCGGTCTGCGGCCGCCTCTCCCCTAACAAAAAGCCATTGGGGAGAGGGAGCCAAATGGGTTCAGACTGGGTACGCTCGGAAGCGTTCAATCCATGAGCGACCCTCTCCGATGAGCACTCGCCCTGCCCCCCGCGTCGCCATGCGCGCCATCGTGCCACGCCACATCGCGATCGTGATGGACGGCAACGGCCGCTGGGCCCGTCGCCGCGGCCAACCGCGCAGCTTCGGCCATCGCGCGGGACAGAAAGCGGTGCGCGCCGCCGTCGGCTGGTGCCTGCGCAACGGCGTCGGCGTACTCACGCTGTTCGCGTTCTCCTCGGAAAACTGGAAGCGCCCGCAGACCGAGGTCGGCGCGCTGATGGACTTGTTCCTGAAAGCGCTCGACAAGGAAATCGACGAGCTGCACAAGAACGAAGTGCGCGTGCATTTCGTGGGCGAGCTGTCGGCGTTCTCGGAGGCGCTGCGTACCCGCATGCAGGCCGCGGCGCTTCGCACCGCCGGCAACTCGCGGCTGATCCTCAATGTCTGCGTCAGCTACGGCGGCCGCTGGGACATGGCGCAGGCCGCACGGCACGCCGCCGAAGCGGTGGCGCGGGGCGAACTCGATCCCGGCGCGATCGACGAGCAAACCCTCGCACGCTATTTTTGCCTCGCCGACTTGCCGCCGCCCGATCTTTTCATCCGCACCGGCGGCGAACGGCGCATCAGCAACTTCCTGCTCTGGCAACTCGCTTACACTGAGCTCTACTTCACCGACGCCCTGTGGCCCGACGTTGACGATGCCGAACTCGACCGAGCCCTCGATGACTACGCGCGCCGCGAACGCCGCTTCGGCTGCGCTCCCGTTCCCGTCACCGCTCGCGCCGGTTGATCCGCGCTCATGCTGAAGCAGCGCGTCATCACCGCCATCATCCTCGCGCCGCTGATCGTCGCGCTGATCTTCCTCACCCGCGCCTCGGTGTTCGCCACGCTGCTTGGGCTGATTTTCCTGCTGGGCATGTGGGAATGGACGCGCATGGCCGGCGTGCGCAGCCGCCTGCAGCGAGGCGTGCTGCTGTTCGGTTACCTGATCCTGTTCGCGCTGTTCTGGCACGTCTGCAAGTCACCGTGGTGGTGGTTGCCCGTGCTTGCAGGCCTCGCATGGTGGCTTCTTGCGTTGGCGTGGCTCACGCACCACCGTTTCGGCAGCGAGCCGACACGCGGACATGCCGCGCTCAAGCTGCTCGCGGGCGCCATGGTGGTGGTGCCGGCGTGGTGCGCCGTGGTGGTGATGCACGGCGACATGGCCGAGCCGCACTCGGGACACGGGCGCTGGTGGGTGCTGTTCTTCGCCTGCATCGTGGTGGCCGCCGACATCGGCGCGTTCACCGCGGGCCGCCGCTGGGGCAGTGTCAAGCTCGCCCCGGCCATCAGCCCCGGCAAGACCCGCGAGGGTGTTTACGGCGCGCTGGTGTGCTCGGGCATCGTCGGCCTCATCGGCGGCGCGCTACTGAAGGTTCCAGTCGACCGCCTGCCCGCCATCGTGGCGCTGGCGCTGTTGACCGTGCTGTTCTCGATCATCGGCGACCTGTTCGAAAGCCTGGTCAAGCGACACGCGGGCGTGAAGGATTCCGGCGCACTGTTCCCCGGTCATGGCGGCGTGTTCGACCGCATGGATTCGATCGTGGCGGCGCTTCCGATCTTCGTGCTGGGGAAATTCCTGCTCGGTTTGTAGCGCCGGCGATCACCCGCGGCTTGAACTTGCGGCGTTTTCCTGCGGTCAATGAACCATCCTGGCTTCTGGTGAACCCAGCCGGCTTTCAGGTGGGTTGCTTTATGATGGAATCCTGCAGCATCTGACCGCTATTGCATGAGCGACTTCCTCAACATTCTCGGTTCCGCGTGGTGGATGATCGTCACCCTGGGCATCCTGGTGACCTTCCACGAATTCGGGCACTTCTGGGTTGCGCGCCGCTGCGGCGTCAAGGTGCTGCGCTTCTCGGTGGGCTTCGGCAAACCGATCAAATCCTGGTACGGCAAGGACGGCACCGAATACTGCGTGGCGTGGATTCCGCTGGGCGGCTACGTGAAGATGCTGGACGCGCGCGAAGGCGACGTCGAGCCCGAGGATCTCCCGCGCGAGTTCACCGGCAAGCCGGTCTGGCAACGCATCCTGATCGTGCTGGCGGGGCCGGGATTCAACCTGATCTTCGCGGTCGCCGCGTTCTGGGCGATGCTGGTGATCGGCAAACCGGATTTCCAGCCGCTGGTCGGTGACGTCACCCACATCGCGGCGCAGGCCGGCATCCAGCGCGGCGATCGCGTGCTGAGCGTCAACGGCCGCGCGATTTCCAATTGGACCGATCTCAGCCTGGCGCTGGCCAACGCGGCGCAGGCGCACCAGCCGGCGCCGGTGGAAGTGCGCACCGCCAAAGGTGCGATCGAAACACACGTGTTGCAGTTCGGGAAACTGCCGCCGCATCCGAGCGATGAAACCCTGTTCGACCAGATCGGGATGATGCCGCTGCAACACACGTTGCCGGCCACCATCGGCAAGGTCGTTCCCGGCAGTCCCGCGCAAGCCGCCGGCCTGCGACCGGGCGACAAGATACTCAGCATCGACGGCACCACGGTTGCGGATTGGAACCAGTTGACCGACACGACCCGCAAATTGGCCAAGGCCGATCATAAGCTGGCGCTGGTGATCGAGCGCGCCGGCCAGCGCGTGCCGCTGGACGTGCAGCCGCGTCTCACGACCGAGCCCGACGGCAGCAAGGTCTGGGCGATGGGGATTTACGTTCAGCCGGGCACGGCCAAATACGACACCGTGGTGCGCCGCGGACCGCTCGCCGCCATCCCGGATGCGTTCGCCCAGACCTGGGATTTCACCGCGACCACGGTGAAGATGCTGGGCCACATGCTGTCGGGCTCGGCCGCGCTGTCCAACCTGTCCGGTCCGATTTCCATCGCGCAGTACGCGCAGACTTCGGCCGAGATGGGGCCGGCGTGGTTCCTGTATTTCCTCGGCATCATTTCGCTCAGCCTCGGCATCATGAACCTGCTGCCGATCCCGATCCTCGACGGCGGCCACCTGCTCTATTACCTCATCGAACTGGCCAAGGGCAGCCCGTTGTCCGAGCGCGCGATGGCCGCGGGCCAGTACATGGGCATGGCGCTGCTGGTGATGCTGATGGGGTTGGCCTTCTACAACGACATCCTGCGGATTTTCCAGTGAACGCAACATTCCCGCGCAAGGGCCCTGGCCCAGGTCACATGCGCGGTGCCGCTTGACTGCTTCGCTTTCCCGGGCGCGGCTGCGCCTGTACGATGCACGGTTTGCGCCACATCCTCCTTGAGAGTTCCGGAATCGACGATGAAACGAGTCGCCGCACTGATCCTGTTCGCCGCCCTGTCCGTCCCGATGGCGGCGTACGCCTTTCAGCCCTTCACCGTCAGTGACATCCGCATCGAGGGCCTGCAACGCATCGCCGCCGGCACGGTGCTCAGCTACCTGCCGATCGAGCCCGGCCAGACGATGACCGGTGCCACCGCGCAGAAGGCGATCCAGGCGTTGTTCAAGACAGGTTTCTTCAACGACGTGGAAATGGAACAGCAAGGCACGATCCTGGTGGTGAAGGTGCAGGAGCGCCCGTCCATCGCCAGCCTGACGGTGCACGGCAACAAGGACATCAAGACCGACCAGTTGATGAAGGGCCTGAAGTCGGCCGGCCTCGCCGAAGGCCAGACCTTCGACCGCCTCACGCTCGACCAGATCCAGCAGCAGCTGGTCTCGCAATACAACGATCGCGGCAAGTACAACGTGACGGTCGAACCGCACGTCACCAAGCTCGACCGCAACCGCGTCGCCATCGACATCGAGATCCACGAGGGCAAGGCGGCGAAGATCCAGGAGATCAACATTGTCGGCAACCACACGTACACCGACGACGAAATCCTCAAGGACTGGGAATCCGGCACGCCGAACTGGACGTCGTGGTATTCGAGCAACGACCAGTACTCGCGCGAAAAACTCTCGGGCGACCTGACCAAACTGTCTTCGTACTATCTCGACCGCGGCTACGCCGACTTCAACGTCAACTCGGCGCAGGTCACGATCAGCCCGGACAAGCAGAACATCTACATCGCGGCCGCGATCCACGAAGGCGACATCTTCAAGATTTCCGGCATCCACCTGCTCGGCACGTTGGTGCTGCCGGAAGAGTCATTGCGCAGGGTTTTGCGCATCAGGCCCGGCGAAGTGTTCGACCGCCACAGCATCGAGCTGTCGGCCGATGCGATCACCGACGTGCTCTCGAACATCGGCTACGCGTTCGCCAAGGTTTCGCCGATCCCCAAGGTGGATGAGCAAAACCATACCGTCGACCTCACCTTCTTCGTCGAACCGGGTCCGCGCGTGTACGTGCGCCGGATCAACTTCAAGGGCAACACCAACACGCAAGACCAGATCCTGCGCCGCGAGATGCGCCAGTACGAAGGTGCGTGGTATTCGCAGGCCGCGATCGACCGTTCCAAGGTGCGCCTGCAGCGCCTCGGTTTCTTCAAGGACGTCAACATCGACACCGTCAAGGTGCCGGGTACGACCGACGAGGTGGATCTCAACGTCAAGGTCACCGAGGAATCGTCGGGGCAGTTCCAGTTCGGCGTCGGTTACTCGCAGGTGTCGGGCGTCATCCTGTCGACGTCGATCTCGAACAACAACTTCCTCGGGACCGGCAACAGCGTGTCGGCGACGTTCTCGAAGAGCCTGTTCCTGAAGCAGTACCAGGTGTCGTTCTTCGATCCGTACCTCACCGACAGCGGCATCGGCATCGGTTACAACGCCAGCGTGCTGAAGTTGAACCAGGGCGAGCAGAACATCGCGTCCTACCTGTCGGACACCGACGCGCTGTCGAGTTACCTGAGCTTCCCCATCAGCGAAACGGACAGCATCAACGTTGGCCTTGGCTTCAACAAGACGAAGCTGGATCTGATCCCGGGCTACACCCCCGCCATGTTCTTCGACCAGATGGCCAAGATCGGCCACTACACGGTGCGCAGCACGCCGCTGACGCTCTCGTACGCGCACGACACCTTGAACAGCTTCTACAAGCCCACCCGCGGCGGCCTGCAGCAGGTCAGCGCGGAAATCAGCTTGCCGGGCGCCACCGTGCCGTACTACAAGCTGACGCTTACCAGTAGCGACTACTTCCCGCTGCCGTTCGGCTTCGTCGGCCACCTCAAGGGGACGCTCGGTTACGGCAGCACCTATGGCTCGAACGACTATTCGGTGCAATACGCGGATGCCAACGGTGTGATCCGGACGATGTCCTTCCCCTTCTACCTGAATTATTACGCGGGCGGCGTACAGGACGTACGCGGATTCCAGGACAACACCCTGGGCCCGCGCATCTGCTCCGGCCTGATCGGTGCCAACGGCCAGCCTGATCCCACCGCGATCGCGACTGCCGGCAACACCTGCCTCGGCGGCGTCTCCTATCGCCCCCAGCCTGTGGGCGGCGCGTTCAAGGTGCTGGGTACGGCGGAGCTGGTGCTGCCGTTCTTCAAGGACAACAACAAGGCACGCCTTTCCCTGTTTACCGACGTCGGCAACGTTTATTCGAGCTACAGCGACTTCAACGCTTCGCAACTTCGCGCCTCGGTCGGTATTTCGCTGCAGTGGATCGCCCCGGTCGGCCCCATCGTGATCGATCTCGCGCGGCCCATTCGTGACCAGCCTGGCGATGCGCCGTTCGAGGAAACGCTGCAGTTCTACTTCGGTAGAACGTTCTGAGCCGGCGACACGAGAGACGAAAACAGGACAGTCCGCAAGGGACGCGAAGCACGCAAAGGAAACAGGGGCAAAAAGCCGAATTTGCTTTCCGCTTTCTTCGCGTTTTTTGCGTGCTTCGCGGACGGCATTTGCTTTTGGCTGTTTCGACATCATTCGGCGCAGCGGATGGAACGATCAACCGGCTACAGCATTGGCGATTTGGCGCGGCGCTTCGGGCTCGAAGCGCGCGGTGACGCGACGGGCCTGATCCGCGGCGTTGCGCCGCTGGCGCGCGCCGGGCTCGAACAGCTGGCATTTCTCGCGAATCCCCGCTACGCCGGCGATCTCGCACACACCCGGGCGGGCGTCGTGGTGCTGGACGCCGGACATGCCGGCGCGAGTCCTTCGCCCGTCCTCATCGCGAAGGATCCCTATCTCGCCTACGCGCGCATCGCGACACTTTTCGAATGCAGGCCCGCGGTGACCCCGGGCATTCACCCGACGGCGGTCGTCGCCGCGGATGCAGGGATCGACGCCAGCGCGTGCATCGGTCCCGGTTGCGTGATCGAAGCGGGCGCGCGCATCGAAGCAGGCGCGGTACTCGGTCCGCATTGCGTCGTCGGCCCGGATTGCATCATCGGCGCGCAGTCGCGCCTCGCCGCGCAGGTCACGCTGGTGACGCGCGTGACGCTCGGCAAGCGCGTATTGATCCATGCCGGCGCGGTGCTGGGCGCCGACGGCTTCGGCCTGGCGCGCGACCGCGACGGCTGGGTCAAGGTGCCGCAGCTCGGCGGGGTGCGCATCGGCGACGATTGCGAAATCGGCGCGAACACCACCATCGACCGCGGCGCGCTGGAGGACACGGTGCTCGAAGAAGACGTGCGCCTCGACAACCAGATCCAGATCGCGCACAACGTCCGCATCGGTGCGCACTCGGCGTTGGCCGGATGCGCGGCGGTCGCGGGCAGCGCGACGATCGGCCGCAACTGCCTGATCGGCGGCAGCGCGGGCGTGCTGGGCCACCTCGAAATCGCCGACGGCGTTACCATCACGGCGATGACGCTGGTGACCCACTCCATACGCGAAGCCGGCGTGTATTCTTCGGGCGCGCCCATCGAGGAAAACCGCGCGTGGCGCCGCAACGCCGCGCGCATGCGGCAGCTCGATGGCATGGCGCGTCGCATCGCCGCACTCGAAAAGCAGCTTGAAGCATTGAACAGGGACCGCAACGAATGAATGCCTCTTCCACCCCCGCAAACCTGCCCGTCGACGCAGAACGGATCGCGGCCATCCTGCCGCACCGCTATCCCTTCCTGCTGGTCGACCGGGTGGTCGAACTCGACGCCGGCAAGAGCATCGTCGCGATCAAGAACGTCACGCTCAACGAGCCGTTCTTCAACGGGCACTTCCCCGGCCATCCGGTAATGCCCGGCGTGCTCATCGTCGAGGCGCTGGCGCAGACTTCGGGATTGCTGCTGGGCCTGTCCGGCACCCATGCCGACAAGGAAGACCGTATTTTCTATCTTGCCAAGGTGGACAACGCGCGCTTCCTCAAACCCGTCGTGCCGGGCGACCAGCTGCGCCTGGAAGTGCAGCTGAAGCGCCTGCTCCGCGGCATGGGCATTTTCACCGCACGCGCGATGGTCGACGGCAAGGAAGCGGCCACCTGCGAATTGATGTGCGCGGAATCCACCCGGTGAGTCCCGGCAAGCCCAACATCCACCCGACTGCCATCGTCGACCCGGGTGCCAGGCTCGCCGACGACGTCATCGTCGGCCCGCTGGCCGTCATCGGCGCCGAGGTGGAGATCGGGCCGGGCTGCCGCGTCGACGCACACGCCTTCTTGCAGGGCCCCACGCGGATCGGCCGCGACAACCACATCGGCGCGTTTGCGTCGATCGGCGGCGATCCGCAGGACAAGAAATACCAAGGCGAACGCAGCGAACTGGTGATCGGCGACGGCAACACCTTCCACGAGTTCGTCACCATCAATCGCGGCACCGGCGAAGGCGGCGGTGCGACGCGCATCGGCGACGACAACTGGATCATGGCCTACGTGCACGTCGCGCACGACTGCACGATAGGAAGCCACACCATCTTCGCCAACAATGCGACGCTGGCGGGCCACGTCGAAATCGGCGACCACGTGGTACTGGGTGGTTTCACGGGCGTGCATCAGTTCTGCAAGATCGGCGCGCACGCCTTCGCCGCGATGTTTTCGGCGATCAACCGCGACGTGCCGCCCTTCATTTATGTCGCAGGCCAGTTCGCGGTGCCACGCGGCGTGAATGCCGAAGGCTTGAAGCGGCGCGGCTTCGACGCCGGACGCATCGGCGCCATCAAGCGCGCATATCGCACCCTCTACATGTCGCACAAGACGCTGCACGAAGCCCGCGCGGCGCTCACCGAACAGGCAGCGGCCAGCCCGGATGTGCGAGCGTTCTGCGATTTCATCGACCGCAGCGAGCGATCGCTGGTACGTTGAATGGAAACCCGCATCGGCTCGCGCGTATTCGCGATGGTCGCGGGTGAAGACTCGGGCGACCTGCTCGGCGCCGAGTTGATCGAAGCCCTGCGCGCCAACCATCCGAACGCGAAGTTCGTGGGCGTGGGCGGCCCGCGCATGCGTGCCGCGGGGCTGGAGGCCTGGCACGACATTTCCGAACTGTCGGTCATGGGCCTGACCGAAGTGTTGCGCCACTTGCCCCGCCTGCTGCGGCTGCGCGCATCGCTCGCACGCCGTCTGATCGCATTGCGGCCGGATGTGTTCATCGGCATCGACGCGCCGGATTTCAACTTCGGCCTCGAAAAAAAGATGAAGCACGCCGGCATTCCCACTGTGCATTACGTCAGCCCGTCGATCTGGGCATGGCGCGAAGGGCGCGCGGAAAAGGTCGGGCGGTCCGCTGACAGCGTGCTGTGCCTGTTCCCCATGGAGCCCGCGCTGTACGCGAAGCACGGGGTCAATGCCCGCTTTGTCGGACAT
>DATNAW010000215.1:0-5678 GCA_035572335.1 Rhodanobacteraceae bacterium | reverse complement strand
CGCGTAACCGTTGGCCGTTACGCGCAGGTTGCGTTCGACGATAGGACGTGCTTCGTCCGCATCGAGTCCGCCCGCTGCCACGCGCGCCGCGACGGCGTCGTCGATCGATGCGAAAACGCGTGGTAGTCGCCGCGAAATTTGTCGTTGCGCGTGCGCGTCGCGCCAGCGCGCGAGCGTTTGCGAGCCATCGTCGGCAAGCGGACCCAAGCCTTCGATCAGCGCCAGTTTGCCGATGCGCGCGGGCGCAGCCGCAGCGGTCAGCGATGCGATGCCCGCGCCCAGCGAATGCCCGAGCAGGTCGAAGCGATCCAGCTTCAGCGCATCGGCGAAGTCGAGCACATGATCGATTTGGTCGAGGTTGTTGTAACGATGCACGCCCGATGGCAGGTGCGCCGAATGACCGTGGCCCGGCAGGTCCAGCGCGATCACGTGCCGCTGCGCGGCGAGAAGTGGCGCCAGCCGCGCAAAACCCGCGGCGTTGTCGAGCCAGCCGTGCAAGGCGAGCAGCGGCGGCGCGCCGGCATCGCCCCATTGCAGCGCGGCAAGTTCGCCGAATGGCGTGTTGGTGCGAAGTTCGACGGGTCCGCTCACGCGACGGTCATTCCGCGGCATCGGCCGCGACATGCATGCGGTTCTGGCGGCGGCGATCGACGCGGTCGGCGGCCCAGCCGCGCAGGTTGAGCAACGACGCGATCGCATAGATTGTCTTGAAGATGCGCAGCTTCGAGAGCACCCGCTTGTCGTCGAACACGTCGCCGGCCAGCATCGAGATCACGCCCTGTTCCACCTGCATCACGTTGCGCGGATCGGCGAACAGCGCCTTCATCACCGGCGAGTTGAAGCGATGGATGAACCACGCGAAGCGCGCGTAGCCCTGGCGCATGTGTTTCGCGTAGCGCCGCTGCAAGGCCGCTTCGCGCGCGAAGTCGCGCAGCGCGCCATCCACCACGTCACAGGCCCGGCGCGCCGAATACATCGACAGGAACACGCCCGACGAAAACACCGGATCGAGGAACGCCCACGCATCGCCGATGAGGATCCAGCGATGCCCCGCCATCCGGTTGCAGGTATACGAATAGTTGCCGGTGAAACGCACGGGCGACACGCGCTTCGCGTCCTGCATGCGGCGTTCGGCGCCCGGCACGATCGCCAGTGTCTTCGCCATGAAGTCTTCGTTGCTCGCGCCCTGCCGCGTCTTCAGGTAACCCGGCTTGCACACGCAGCCGACGCTGGTGATGCCGCCCGGCAGCGGGATGAACCACGCCCAGCCGTGCGCGAAGCGGTTGACGCTGATGATGTTGCCGCCCGGATCGTCGGGGTTGTAGCCGATGCCTCGGTAGTGCGCGAACATCGCCGCGCTCTGGTGCTTGTCGCTGCGTTCGACCAGTTTCAGTTGTTTGCCGAGGACCGTGTCGCGGCCGGAGGCATCGACCACGTAGCGCGCGCGCAGTTGCGACTTCGCGCCTTCCGCATCGGCGTGCACGATCGCGCCCGCGTCGTCGAAATCCACGCGTTCGACTTTCACGTTCTCGCGTGCGTCCACGCCGTTCTCACGCGCGTGGCGGAACAGCATCCGGTCCATGTCCTCGCGCACGACTTGGAACGCATAGGGCGGCGTGCCGCCGAGCGCGCGGTCGAAACGGAAGGTGTAGTAGCTGCCGTCGTCGCGCGGGAAGTCGGCGCCGAGTTTCAGGCGGCCGAGTTCGCGCAGCTTTTCCAGCGCGCCCAGTTCCTCGAAGATCGGCATGTTGGCCGGCAGCAGCGACTCGCCAATGTGGAAGCGCGGGTGGGAAGTTTTTTCCAGCATCGTCACGCGCCAGCCGCGGCGCGCCAGCAGCGTGGAAAGGGTCGAGCCGCCGGGGCCGCCACCGATCACCAGGACGTCGCAGTCGAATCCGGGCGCATTGCCGCCGTCCATCCTTCGCAGGTCTCCTCGGGTTCAGGTGTGATCGGGCCGTCCGCCTATCATATAGACTCCGTCGCCATTCCCGCCGCCACCGATCGCATGTCCGCGCCCGCCGTCCAACGTCCTTCCGCCGCGACACGCGTGCCGTGGTTGCCGCTGGTTTTGCTGGCCTGCGGCGCGTTGGCGTTGGCGGGTGGCCTGTTGCATCGCCATGAACTCAGCCTGGCCGCGGCGGCGCTGTTGCTGCTCGCGTGGCTCCCGTCAGTGTGGCGGCGTCGCAGCGTGGCGGCGTTGGCCGTGTGGTTCGCGCTGGCGGCCTTGCTGCTGGTGCCCGCGCTGACGGGACATCCAGAACTTGCATTGATGGCGCTGCCTGTGGTGTTCCTCACCGCGATCGGATGGCTGTTCGCGCGCACGCTCAGACCGGGCGCCGAGCCGATGGTCACCCGCTTCGTGCGCGTGATCGAAGGCGAAGCGCGCGTAAACCTGCCGGGGGTGCGCGCCTACACGCGTGGCGTCACCGTGTTCTGGGCCTGTCTGCTTGCCGTGATGGCGCTGCTGTCGTTGCTTATCGCGCTGCTCGCGATGCCCGGTGGTTGGCTGGCGACGTTCGGCGTGGTGGCTCCGTTCGCATTGCCCGGCTCGCTGCTCGCGTGGTATCCGGAAGCGGGCTGCTGGATCGTGTTGCTCGCGGCCTTCGCGGGCGAGTACGTGTTCCGGCGCTGGCGCATGCGGCACATTCCGCATCCGTCTGCGCGCCGGTTCGTGGCACAGATCGTGCAGCGTTGGCCTGCGCTGATGCGCGGGGAAGATGGCGCGCCATGAGCGACGCATTCCAGACGGCATTGCAGATCGACGCGGCGCATCCCGCCCTGGCCGGCCACTTCCCCGGCAACCCGATCGTGCCGGGCGTGGCGGTGCTGGAACGCGTGGCCGCGGCGTTGCGCACGTGGCGCGGGGAGCGCGTGCAAAAACTGGATGCGAAATTCGTGCAGCCGTTGCGGCCCGGCGAAGTGGCGACGATTGCGTTGGACGGCGAGGGTGCACGGGTGCGGTTCGAGGTGACCGGCGCCCAAGGCGCGGTATTCGTCCGCGGGACGCTGGTGGCAGCGGACCGGCGGGCCTGAAGCAGTGACGAAAACAGGGGAAAGGAACATGCAGGTTCAAGGATGTCTTCGATGAGCGCGCGAAACACGCAGGACGACGCCAGCGCGGAGGCGGCGAACGAGCATTGGCTGAGCCGTCCCGAAGCGGGCGGCTGGTTCGCGATCTGGCTGATCCGTTTCATCGGGCTGCATTTCGGGCGCGGCTTCGCGCGGCTCATCCTGTACCCGGTCACGTTGTACTTCTATTTCCGGCGCGGACCCGAACGCCGCGCGTCGCGCGATTATTTCCGGCGGCTCAATGGCCGGCCCGGCACGCCCTGGCAGGTAATGCGCCTGATCCACGCGTTCGCGTCGACGATCCTCGATCGCGTGTTTCTGCTGGCCCGTGGCATGGACGGCTTCCGCGTCACCGCGCACGGCGTGGAGGAGTTGCACCGGCAACTCGACCGCGGGCAAGGCGTGATGTTGCTGGGCGCTCACGTCGGCAGCTTCGAGGTGCTGCGCGTACTGGCCGCGCGCAAGCCGGAATGCAAACTCAAGCTGGTGATGGACAAGAGCAAGACGCCCGCGCTGACCGCGTTGCTGGAAGCGCTGGCGCCGGAATTGTCGGACAGCATCATCGACACCTCGCGTGGCGGCACGGACATCGTGCTGGCATTGTCCGAAGCCGCGCGCGAGGGCGCGATGATCACGCTGCTGGGCGATCGCGGCAGGCCGCGCGAACTGATGCGCGAAGTGCCATTCCTCGGCGCCGACGCGGCGTTCCCCGCCGCGCCGTGGCAGATTGCGGCCCTGCTGAAGGTGCCGGTCGTGCTGTGCCTCGGGATGTACCTCGGCGGCAATCGCTACGATCTGACGTTCGAAACACTGGCCGAAGGCGTGGATCTTCCGCGCACCGATCGCAACGCTGCGCTCGATTTTTACATCAGTCACTATGCGGAACGGCTCGAACATCATCTGCGTGCCGCACCTTACAACTGGTTCAATTTTTATGACTTCTGGCTACCGCAATCGATCGTCGACGCGCCTCCCGCCGTGGACGCCACGCTGCAGCATGCGCGCGTTTCGTGAGGCGCTGGTTGCGGTCGCATTGATGGCAACCGCGACGGCTGCATTCGCGGCGCCGGGTCTGGCGGAATCGCTGCTCGCCGGCATGGCCAGGACGCCCCCTGTGTCCACGCCCTTCGTGCTGGTGAGCTACCGCGGCGTGCTCGATCGCCCGCTGGTGGTTTCCGGCAATTTGCGCTGGCTGGGCGGCGACCGCATGCAGCGCGACATCGACAAGCCCTTCAAGGAAGCCGCGACCATCGCCGACGGCACGATCACCGTGCAGCGCGGCGCTGGCGCGGTGCAGCAGATGCCGCTGGCGCGCGCGCCGCAGGCCAGCGCGATGCTGGCTGGGTTCCGCGCGCTGCTGGGTGGCGACGTCTCTGCGCTGCAAAAGGATTTCACGTTGTCCGCGCAAGGCAGCACGGCCCATTGGGTCATCACGCTCGCGCCGCGCAGCGACTCGATCAGGCGGCAGCTCACGTCGCTCGTCATTGACGGACGCGACCACGAGCCGCGCTGCCTCACCATGACCGATTCCAACGGCGACAGCAGCATCACGCTGGTTGGCGCAATGGCCGAGCAGGGCCTGCGCAGCAGCGCGCCGCTCGAATCTGCGCTGGCGGCGCGCTGCCGCAACAGCCCATGAGGCGCGGCGAATGAGGCGTGGCGCGCGCGTCGCGATCTGGTTCGCATGGCTGGTATTGATCGCCGCGATCGGCTGGGGCGTCGCGCTGCACCTGAAGATCAGTTCCGACCTGCGCGACTTCGTACCACCGGCGCGCACCGCCGATCAAAAACTTTTGCTCGACGAGATCGGCAAGGGACCGGGTTCGCGATTGCTGCTGCTGGCGATTTCCGGTGCGCCGCAGGCACGGCTCGCGGATTTGTCGCGCGGTCTCGACGATGCGCTCGCGCATGATCCGGCTTTCGCACACGTGGCGAATGGCGGCAACGATCTCGCGGAAGTCGCGTCGGGCCTGTTGCCGTACCGCTATCTGCTCTCGCCGACGCTGGACACGCAGCGCTTCGATGCGGCGTACCTGCACGCGCAGCTTCAGCAACGCGTCGAGGATCTGAGTTCGCCCGCGGCATCGATGCTGGAGCCATGGCTGCGTCGCGACCCCACGCTGGAAACGCTGAAGCTCGCGCAGCGCTGGGCGCCATCGCATCAACCAAAACTGATCGACGGCGTGTGGTTTTCCGATCGCGGCGAAGTGTTGCTGGTGGCCGAGACGAAAGCCACGGGCTTCGACCCGGGCGCGCAGGCCGCAGCGATTGCTTCGCTGCAGAAGCATTTCGCGGCGCTGCCCGGAGTGGCGCAAGCGAAGCTCATGATCAGCGGACCGGGCTGGTTCGGCGTGCAGGCCAGCCGCCACACGCGCGCGGAAGCCGATCGCTTCGGTGCGATCACCACGGTCGGTTTCGTGCTGATGCTGCTGTTGGCGTATCGCAGCGCCGTGCCCATCGTGGTGACAGCGCTGCCGCTGCTTTCGGGCGCGGTGGTCGGCTTCGCATTGCTGGCGCTGATCTTCGGCCATGCGCACGGCATCACCGTGGCGTTCGGTTTCACGTTGCTGGGCGTCGCGCAGGAATATCCGCTGCGCGTGTTCAGCCAT
>DATNAW010000214.1:0-16120 GCA_035572335.1 Rhodanobacteraceae bacterium | reverse complement strand
CCGCGACCACCTCGTCGGCGCCGGATTTGCTGGCGTTGTAGGTCAGCGCGACCGTCGCACCATCCTTTGCGAGACGTTCGGCGATGGCGCGGCCGATGCCCCGCGATGCACCGGTCACAAGGGCCGTTTTTCCTTTGAGAGTGTGTTTCATTTGATTTTCCTTCGTGGGTGCGCGCAGCCGGATCACTGGAGTGACCGGCTGTCGTGGCGCGTCAGAGTTGTGCCAGCCCGCCATCGACGGCGACTTCGCTGGCGGTCATGAAGCTGCTGTCCGGCGATGCGAGAAAGGCAGCCACCGCCCCGATCTCCGCGGGGTCAGCCATACGCTGGAGCGGAGTCATCGAGGCAAAGGCCTTCTGCCCCTCCTCGCCCAGCGCCTCCTTCGCGAGTTCGGTCGCGGTCGCCCCCGGCGACAGCACGTTGACCCGGATGCCGGTGCCCTTCAGGTCCTCCGCCCAGGTCCGCGCGAGGTTGCGCACGGCAGCCTTGCTCGCGCTGTAGGCGCTCATTCCGGGGGCACCCGTGGTGCCGGCGCTCGATCCGGTCAGGATGATCGAACCACCCTTGCCCATCAACGGCAACGCCTTCTGGACCGTGAAGATCGTTCCCTTCACGTTGGTGTCGAAGGTTTCGTCGATGTGCTCGGCGGTGATCTTGCCGAGCGGAAGCTGGCTCCCCGCCCCGGCGTTGGCGAAGACGACGTCGAGGCTTCCGCGTTCGGCCTTCACCGCCGCGTAGAGCCGGTCGAGGTCGGCCACGTCGGAAACCGAGCCCTTCACCGCGCGCGCATTGGGACCGAGGTCGGCCACGGCGGCGTCGAGCGCTTCCTGCCGGCGGCCGAAGATGAAGACGAAGGCGCCTTCCTCGATGAAGCGCTTTGCCGCCGCCCGGCCGATGCCGGTAGCTCCGCCGGTGATCACGGCGGTCTTTCCACTCAATCTGGTCATGTTCATGATGCGTCGCCGGATTGGCGTCCTCTATCGAAATGTCGAGACCCCAATCTGGACCTCTTGACACATCAAAACAATTGACGAAACATCGCTAAATACGATCTATCCTTTGGATATACGTGCTCGACACCGTCACCATCAACCAACTGCGCGCGTTCGTCGCGGTCTGCGATGAGGGCAGCTTCTCGGGCGCGGCGCGGAAGTTGCGGCGCGCGCAGTCGGCGATCAGCCATGCGATCAAGGCCCTGGAAAGTGCCTTCGACGTCGAACTGTTCGAGCGCAACACCCGCAAGGCACAACTCACCGTTGCGGGGCGCAGCCTCTTGCCGGACGCACGCGCGGTGATCTCTCGCACGGAAGAAATGAAGAACCGCGCCGGCGCGATTGCCAAGGTCGGCGCGCCGCAGGTTTCGGTGGCGGTCGACGCCTATTTCCCGCGCGCGCACCTGATCAGCTGCTTGCGGACGCTGCAAGCCGAGTTCTCCACCGCGGCCATCAACCTGCGCATCACCACCATGCAGGGCGGCGAGAACCTGGTGCTCGAAAGGATATGCGCCCTGGCTGTCACGATCGATGACGTGCCGGAAGTGAACCCTGATGCCGTGGAGCGCCGTTGGCTGCGCGACGAGAAGATGGTCACGGTATGCGCTCCGTCCCATCCGCTCGCTTCGACCCCGAAACCCATTCCGAAGGACGAGTTTGGCCGCCATATCCAGATCGTCGTCACGGACAACCAGCGTGGCGCAGAAAAGACCCAGCAGGGTGTTGCCGGCAAGCGCCAGTGGCTGGTCAACGATCTCGGCGCCAAGCGCGACCTTCTCAGGGCCGGTCTTGGCTGGGGGCATTTGCCGCAGCACCTCGTCGCGCAGGATCTCGCGAACGGACAGCTTGTCGAACTTGAACGCCGCGCCTGGCACATGCGTGCACTCACGTTCGTGATCTCGCAGCGCCGCGGCTACGATCTCTCAGCATGTGAGTCACGATTGGTCGAACTGCTTGGCGCCTCGGGTACATCTCGCAGGAAGCTGGCCCACACTTCGCTTCCGGCAACGCGCCGAAAACCGAAAACCCGCGGTGCGTGAGCAACGCTGACCCGGAAGCAATCAGCTCCGCGGAGCCGGCACCGCCACGGGTTTGGCCATCGTATCCATGTTGCCGATGAAGGGAACCGCGCCGTTGCCGGTGACCTGCGGCAGCACGCCGTTCCATTTCTCGACGGCCTTCAACTGGATGATCTGCGGCGTCAGCGTGCTTTGCAGGAGCTTCTGCGCCTGCGCCTGGCCCTCGGCCTGCGCGACTTCCTGCTGGGCCTGCACCTTGACGCGCGCGAGGTCGTACTCGGCCTGCTGCGCGCGCTGTTGCGCCACCTGCTTCTGCTCGATCGCCTTGGCGTAGTCCTGGCTGAACTGGAAATTGGTGATGTTGACGCCCTGCACTTGCACCTTGTACTGCCCGAGCGCGGCTACGATTTGCTTCTGGATCTCGTCGCGCACGACGTCGCGTTTCTCGACCAGTTGCTCGGCGTCGTAGTGCGCGGCGACCGCCTTGACCGCATTGGAAACGATCGGCGCGATCACCTTGTCGGCGAGCTGGCTCTCGTCGCCCAGCCGCTCGTACACCCATTCGGCATCCAGTGGGTTGATCGCCCAGTTCACCGCCACTTCACTGGTCACGTCCTGCAGGTCGCGGCTCGCCGCCGTCTCCTGCGTCTGCGATTTCTGGATCTGCACGTTCATGCGCTTGACCGTCTGCATCAGCGGAATCTTCATGTGCAGTCCGGGCGCGAGCACGCCGTGCTGGACGGCGCCGAAAGTCATCAGCACGCCGCGCTCGCCCGGGCCAATCGCCACGAAGCTGGACCAGAGCAACAACAGGACAAGGACGGCAACCGCGATTTCGACCAGGCGCGGCTTGCGGATCGGCGGCATCGACACGACGGCTTTCACGTGACTTCCCCCTGGATGTGAACGGCCGGTGCAGCCTAGCGCAGCATGGGGCGCGATGACCAGCCGCGCTGGCGGCTCGTCACCCCAGATCGGCCAAGCGCGCGGACAGCAGGTCGAGGCGCAGGTCGGCATGCGCACCGGGCGAGGTGCGCGCGGCGAGGCTTTGCTCGGGCGTGCGTCCGTGCCCGGTTGCGTTTGCCGCATCCGCGGCAGCGCGATACGCGTCGCGGAACGGCACACCCGCCGCAGCCTGCTCGATCGCGACATCCGTCGCGTACATCGCGGGCTCGATCGCGGCACGCATTTCGGCTTCGTTCCAGCGCATGCGCGTCAATAAATCCGGAAGCAATTCCAGCGCCATCAGCCCGCGATGCACGCCATGGAAGATGCCGCTCTTGCTGAATTGCAGGTCGCGCTGGTAACCGGAAGGCAGTGACAGCAGTTGCTCGACCTCGGTACGCGCGGCGGCGACGCTGGCATAACTCGCGCGCAGCAATTCGATCACGTCCGGGTTGCGTTTGTTGGGCATGATCGACGAGCCGGTCGTGTATTCCGGAGGCAATGACACGAAGCCGAATTCGGCGGTCGTGAACAACGACAGGTCCCACGCCAGCCGGCGCAAATCCAGCAGTGCGCTGCCGATGGCTTCCAATGCCGCCATCTCGAATTTGCCGCGCGAGAGCTGTGCGTAGGTCGCGCTGACCTGCATCCGCGCGAAGCCGAGCGCATGCATGGTGTGTTCGCGATCGAGCTTCAGGTTGACGCCGTAACCGGCTGCGCTGCCGAGCGGATTGGCGTCGATCCATTCGTGCGCCTGCTTCGCGCGCCACGCGTCGTCGATGAAGGCTTCCGCGAAGCCCGCCCACCACATCGATGTCGACGAAACCACCGCGCGCTGCAGGTGCGTGTAGCCCGGCATGGGCAGCGATTCGCTCGTGGCGCGAGCGAGGCAAATCCGCGCGCTCATCGTGCACGCGGACTGTAACGTCGCAAGCTTCTCCTTCAGCCACAGACGTGTCGCCACCAAGACCTGATCATTGCGGCTGCGCCCCGTGTGCACTTTTCGACCGACATCGCCGAGCCGCTCGGCCAAGCGTGCTTCGATGGCGGAATGACCATCTTCGAAACGATCATCCAGCACGAATGCGCCACTGCGGAAATCCTCGGCCAATGCCTCGAGTTCGCGCTTCAGCGCGACCGCTTCGTCTGCGCCGAGCACGTCGATATTCGCCAGGCCCTCGACGTGCGCCTCGCTGGCCGTGATGTCGTGCAGGAAGAATTCGCGATCGAGCAGCACGTCATCACCCGCAAGGAAACGCATGATGCTCGCGTCGACTTTGCTATCCGGCTTTTGCCACAGCAAATCAGTCATGGGGGATTCCCGTCCATTCGTCCACGCCGATGGCGCGATTGATGTTCTGCATCGCCTGCGTCGCCGCGCCCTTCAGCAAGTTGTCCAGTGTCGCCACGATCACGACGCGCCGGCCATCAGCCGATAGTGCGAACCCGCCGATTTCCGCATGATGTTTTCCGGCAATGCGACTGACCCACGGCGGATCTTCGACCACACGCACGAGTCTTTCGGAATCGTATGCACGGTGGAAGCGCGCCAGCACCGCGTCCCTTTTCAGCGGCTGCGACAAATACAGGTTGCTGGAGACCGTGAGCCCCCGGAAATGCGGCGCGACGTGCGGGACGAATTCCACCGGCACGCCAAGCTGGAACGATGCTTCCCTTTCGTGGACATGCCCGGTCAATGCATACGGCATCAGGTTGTCGCGCAGCTTCTCCGGATCGTTCTTGTCCGACGGCGTGGTGCCGGCGCCGGAATACCCCGACACGCCAAAACACACCGGCGGCGCGGCCAGCAAGTCCTTCAAAGGCGCGATGGTCAGTTCGATCGCGGTCGCGTAACAACCGGGATTGCTGATGCGGCGTTGCCCGCGCCACGTGTCGCGGGCGAGCTCCGGCAGTCCGTAATACCACGTACGGTCGAAGCGGTAGTCGGCAGACAGGTCGACGATCAACGTGCCGCGCGCTGTGGCATCGATCGCATCGACGTAAGGCGCGGCGTTGCCGTTGGGCAAAGCGAGGATCACGACGTCTGCGCGCCGGGCGGCGGCGGCTTGCGCGTCGAGGTTTTCGTAACGCAAATCCCCGACGCAGGCGGCGTTGTGGGAATCGACGCGCTGGCCGTCCAGTTCGCGTGACGAAACGAAAGCGAGTTCCAACGCGGGATGGTTTGAAATCAGGCGGATCAATTCCGCGCCAGTGTGGCCGCGTGCCCCGACGATGCCAATCGATTTCATGGAGATACTCATGTCAGCCGACCAGCGTCGCTTGCCGCTGCGCGCAATGCGCCACGCAACGCTCGATGGTTTCGAAGCCGGCGCCGAGGCCGTACCAGAACACCCTGAACCGCGCTGCCTTGAAACAGCCGTCCGACTGTTCGTGGTAGAACGCGTTGATGCGGTTGCCGTGGCGCGAACGCCAGAACAGTTTCGGGTTTTCCGCCCGCATCACCTGCCAGACCGCACGACCCAGACCCTCGCCCTGTGCCTCGTCCAGCACCGCGAACTTATCGAGGTAAGGCAGGCCGTCCTCCAAAGTCAGGATCATGGCCGTGCGGTAGTTTTCGCTGACGTACACGCGATAGGGCGCGGTGCGTTCGAAGTAATCCGCGGCCAGCCGGCGCGGCGCGAAACTGGAATCGATCAGCGCGCGCAAGCGATCCTGGTCGACGCCTTGCCATGACTCGAAACGCAACACCTTTTCGCCACGCCGCACCAGCGTGCCGGAGCCCCTGTGCGTGAACAGTTCCTTCGCCAGCTCCGACGGCCGTGTGATCGACACCGACGACGCCGACGGCAGATCGCGCAGCAGGTCGGCAATCTGTTCCAGCTTCAGGCGCATGCCGCCCGAGACCCAGGGCTGCGCCATCAGGGCTTCGTACTCGGTCGACAGGTTGATCGAATCGATGATTTTCCCGCCACCGTCCAGCAAACCGCCGGTGCCGGTCAGGAACACGATCTTGTACGGCTGCAGCACGCGCACCAGTTCATTGGCTGCGAAATCGGCATTGACGTTGAGGATCTGGCCTTCGTCGGTTTCGCCGAGGCTGGCGATGATCGGGATGGAACCCTGGCGCAGGCTGGCGTCGATCGGCGCAAGTTCGATGCGTTCGACTTTTCCGACCAGCCCGCAGTTTTCGCGATCCAGCCAATCCGCCGCGAACACGCCCGACACCACCGATGTCGCGCGCGTATCCATCGCATGCAGCGCATCGACCAGCGCGAGGTTCTGCTGGTGGAACACACGCCGCACAATGCCGAGCGCCTGTGGCGGCGTCACGCGCAAGCCGTTGATCATGCGCTTCTCGATGCCGGCCTTGACGAGTTCTTCGTCGAGCTGCGGACCCGCGCCGTGCACCACGATCGGCGTCAAGCCGACGCGCTGCAGGAACGTCAGCGACGACGCGAGTTCGGTCAGGTCGTCGCGCAGCACCGCGCCGCCGACCTTGACCACGGCGAAGCGCTTGGCATCCAACTGCGAAAAACGCTTCAGGTATTGCTGGATTTCGCGCGCGCTGCCCATCGCCGACAACAGGCGAACGATGGTGTTGCGGACTTCGCTCATGCCGATTGCATCCTCACGCGTGGACCACCGGAAGCAACCTCCGGCGGTGTTGCACAGTGGCGACCCATTCGGTGTCCGCGGTTTCATGGCACGACGTGTTCACGACGATTTCTCCACAATGCGCAGATAGGTTCGTGCCGCGGCTTCGAGTTGATCCAGCGCCACCCATTCGTCGGCACAATGCGCCTGCGCGATGTCACCCGGGCCATAAACGAAGGTGGCGCAACCCGCTTGCGAGAACAGCGCCGCTTCAGTCCAGAAATCGACCGCATCGCCGACCGGAACTTCCAGCGCATCCGCGAATGCGCGCGCATTGCGCAGGTGCGATTCCGCATGGGCCGCGTCGGCCGGCAGTGGCGGACCGCGGAAGGTTTCCTCGAATACTGCAGGCGCGGGCTCCGCTAGCGCGCGCAACCGGTCGAGCAAGCCGTCCATGTCGACTGATGGCAAGGGCCGCATCCCGAATCGCAGCTCCGCTTCCGGCGCGATCATGTTGGCCTTGATGCCGCCCTCGATGCGGCCGATGTTGAGGCGCATGCCGTGCAAGCCGCCGAAACTTTCGTTCGACTGCGAGTCGGCAAAATCCAGCACGGCTGCGCTCCAGCGCACGGCCTGGTGCAACGCGCTGTCCGATGGCTCCTGTTTGCCGGATGCGTGACCCGCCCGCCCTTCGAAACGCACGCGCACCGACTGGATGCCGCGATGTGCGAGTACCGCATTGCAACGCGTGGGTTCGGCGACGATCGCGTTCGCGAACCTTCGCCGGCTTTCCAGGAACGCACGAACACAACGCGGATCGGCGCCCTCCTCGTCGGTGGTGAACAGCAGCGCCATGTCGCCCTGCGACGCGTTCGCCGCCGCAAGCAGCGCCGCCGCCGCGCCCTTGATGTCGCAGGCGCCCAATCCGACGGCGCGATCTCCGCTCACGCGCAATTCGAACGGGCTGGCGCTCCATCGTGGCGAATCCGGCACAGTGTCGAGATGCACGTTGAACAGCAGCTTCGGCTGTCCACGCGTTGCGAACAGCGACACCGCGCCCGCACCGTGGTCGCTCACCTCCACGTCGAAGCCCGGCAATTGCACGCGCAGGTAATCCATGATCCCGCCGGTGTCGATTGCGCGCGGCGGATTGCGGGTATCGAATCCGACCAGTGCGGTCAGGTGCACCAGCGTGGATTGGAGGAGCGCGTTCATGGCTCGGACGGCGCCTTCGCGTAGATGTCGGGGTCGAACTTTTCCATCAGGGTTGCGGGCCGCGCCGGTGCGGCAAATCCGAAGGAGGCATACAGCCCGTGGGCGTCTAGGGTGGCGAGCGTGAAGCGGCGCAAGCCCTGCAGCTTCGGATGCGCGATCACGGCAGCCATCAACGTCCTGGAATGGCCCTGTCCGCGATGCTCCGGCACCACGAACACGTCCGCGAGATAACCGAAGGTGGCACCGTCGGTAACCACCCGCGCGAATGCCACCTGGCACGCATCGAGATAGCCGCCGAAACACAACGACCCATCGATGGCGCGCTCCACGACTTCGCGCGGAATGCCACGGCTCCAATACGCCTCGTCGCGCAGGAAGCGGTGGATCAATTCGATGTCGAGTCGATCCTTGTCCGTGCTGACCTGCAGGATGCCCATGCGAGTCAGTGCCCGTCCGCCGCGCGATTGACCTCGGCCCAGAGGGTCGAACTCATGCCAAACAGCTTGATGAAGCCTTCCGCCTCCGCGACACCCCAGTCGGCGGCCTGCGCGTAAGTCGCACCCTTGGCATTGAGGATGTGCGCGGATTCGATCGCGACAACATCCACGCGACCGCCGCAGGTTTCCAGCGTCACTGCGCCTTCGACGCAGCGCTGGCTGGACTCCAGGAACGCTTCGAGGTCAGCCTTCAGCGGATCATGGAAGAAGCCTTCGTACACCAGTTCCACCCATTTGCGCGCGACTTCGGGCTTGAACCGATTCTGCTGTTTGCTCAGCACGGCTTCCTCCAGCGCGCGATGCGCCGCGAGCAAGGCGATGAGGCCCGGCGCTTCGTACACGATGCGGCCCTTCAAGCCGATTGTGGTATCGCCGGTGTAGAGCCCGCGGCCGACGCCGTATTGCGCGAACAGATGGTTCAACTTAGCCAGCAGCATGTGTCCGGCGACGCGCTCGCCGTCCAGCGTTCGCGCCACACCATTGGCAAAGCCCAGCTTCACGCGCAGCGGTTCGGACGGCCATTCGCTGCGGGGCTTGCACCAGCCGCGCGCTTCTTGCCCCGGCGCCTGCCAACGATCGATTTCACCACCCGACAAGGTCATGCCCAGCAGGTTCTCGTTGATGGTGTAGGCCTGCTGTTTCGCGCGCACCTCGAAACCGCGTTGTTTCAGGTATTCCTGCTCGTAGGCGCGTACCGCGGTGTGTTCCTTCTGGATTTCGCGGATCGGCGCGACGATTTCGAAATCGCCCAGTGCCTTCACCGTCAAGTCGAAGCGCACCTGGTCGTTGCCCATGCCGGTGCAGCCGTGCGCGATCGCGCGGGTACCAAGTTCGGCCGCGCGCTTGATCGCGGCTTCCACGATCAGGTAACGATCGGAAACCAGCAATGGATACTGGCCCTGGTAGCCCTCGCCCGCCCACACGAACGGCTTGACGAAGTGTTCCCACAGCGCGGGACCACCGTCGATGGTGACGTGCGAATCGACACCGAGTTCTTTCGCGCGCGCCTCGATGTACGCACGTTCTTCCGCGCCGACGCCGCCGGTATCGGCGAAGACGGTGTGCACCGACCAGCCGCGTTCCTTCAAGTACGGCACGCAGAAGCTGGTGTCGAGGCCACCGGAAAAGGCGAGAACGATATCTTTGCTCATGATGTGTGTGTTCCGCAGATCAGGTGTTGTCGATGACGATGCGCGGCTCGCAGCGCACCGGGAAATTGACGGACGCGGCGATGAAGCAGGCGTGGTGCGCGTCGTCGTGTGCGGCTGCGGCCTTGGCGGCGTCGCTTCCGGCCGTGATCGTCACCACGGGATGCAGCACCACTTCGGTGAAATGCCCGCCGTTGCCCTCGGTCAACATCGTGCCCTCGGCGGTGTCGGTGTAGGCCGTCACCACCACGCCGGCGAGTGTGGCGACGTGCAGATATGCCAGCATGTGGCAGGTGGAAAGCGCGGTCACCAGCATGTCTTCCGGATTGTGTTTCGCGGCGTCACCGCGGAACGCCGGGTCGGACGAGCCGGCGATGTCCGGCTTGCCCTCGATGCGGATCACGTGCTCGCGGCCGTAGTTGCGATAACCATCCGTGCCGGTGCCGCGATTGCCGGTCCACTCCACGTCGACGCGGTAGTGATGTTGATGACCCGTCATGCCGTTTTCTCCGCCTGTGCAGCAAGGGTTGCCATCACCGCCTTCTGCACGTGCAGACGGTTTTCGGCTTCGTCTATCGCGATGCAATAGGGTGCGTCCATCACCGCATCGGTGGCCTTGACGTTGCGACGCAGCGGCAGGCAGTGGCTGAATACCGCGTGGTTGGTGAGCGCCATTTTGGCCTCGTCCACGATGAAGTGTTTGTGCGCATCGCGGATCGGCCTTTCCTCTTCCCAGCGACCGAAGAATGGCAGCGCGCCCCAGCTTTTCGCGTACACGGCGTCGGCGCCGCGATAGGCATCTTCGATGTCATGCGTCACGCGCAGCGAGCCGCCGTTCCCTCGTGCGTTCTGTTCGCCGAACGCCATGTAGCGCTCGTCCAGCACGTAGTCCGGCGTCGGACACAACAGCGTCACGTCCATGCCCATCTTCGTCGCGATCAGCAGCGCGGAATTGGCGACCGCCGTGTTGAGCGGCTTCGGATGGTACGTCCAGGTCAGCACGTACTTCTTGCCGCGCAGCTCGCCGAAGTGTTCGCGCAGCGCCAGCGCATGCGCGAGTTCCTGGCAGGGATGCGTGATGGTTTCCATGTTGATCACGGGTACCGTCGCGTATTTCGCGAAGGCCTTGACGACGCGATCCTCGCGATCGACCGACCAGTTCTTGAATTTCGGGAACGCGCGCACTGCGATCAAATCGACGTAGCGCGACAGCACGCGCGCCACTTCGGCAACGTGTTCCTCGGCTTCGCTGTCCATCACGGTGCCCACGTCGAATTCGATCGGCCATGCGTCCTTGCCCGGCGACAGCACGACCGCGTGACCGCCCAGCTGGAACGCGCCCAGTTCAAAGCTGGTGCGGGTGCGCATCGACGGATTGAAGAACAGCAGCGCAACCGATTTGCCGGCGAGCTGCGTGCCAGCCGGCGTACGCTTGAACGCAGCGGCCTGGTCGAGCAAGGCGTCGATTTCGGCGCGGCTCCAATCCTGGGTGGTGATGAAATGTCGAAGGGTCATGTGATCTAGGCTTCTGTGGAACCTGGCCAAGACGGCCGGTTTGGTGCTTTTGTGGAAAGTCGGCCATGGATGGCCGGTGTGGCTTGTGCACGCATGGACGCGTGCTGAAACAAAGCAAACAAAAAACCCGGCACGAGGGCCGGGTTTTTGTCGTTCAGTGTTACACCAATGCGCGCGACTGCCTACCCGGCCGTATGACGGTACTCCGGTCGGCGCGCGCGCGAAGTCATCCCTGCAGCCGCGCGGGCGCTGGTAAGGATGACCGGGAAATGGCGGGTTGCTGTCGTCATGGGCTGAAGATCAAGGCGGCGCATCGTCGCACACCCGCCGCGCGGATGCAACGATGCGTAGTTTCACTCGGCCGGCGCGACCGTGATCCTCACCCGCAGGCGCTCGCCCGGATCGTACGGCAGGCGCGACATGTAGACATCGCCGCGGTAGCGGTATTCGACATCGTAGGCGATGATCTGCTGCTGCGGCGGGTAATTCACCGGCTGGCAGACCGTCTGCTGCGTGGTGTAGCTGCGGTCGTGCGCGGCCGAGACGCGATTGCCTACCACGCCGCCCGCCACGGCACCGGCGACCGTCGCCGCCTTGCGACCGTCACCCTTGCCCACCGTGCTGCCGAGCACGCCACCGACGATGGCGCCGAGAACGGTGCCGCCGGCGTGGTTGTTGTCCTGCTGCGTCACCGCCTGCGGATAACACTGCTGCTGCGGAGGCTGCGCGACCGTGCCGTACACCGGATCCGCGCGCAGGACTTCCGCCCAGCCGTAGTGCACGTTGGCTGCCGGCCCGCGCTGCGGAGGTGGCGGCGGATACCCCTGCGCATTCGCCGCAATTGCAAACGCCGCCAGCAACGCGGCGATGGTGACCCTGTACATGGCGTGCTCCCGCCTTCCGGCGTGTCGATTCTTATGTGGCCCGCATTGAACCACCGCGACCCTGAATAGGCGCTCAAGCAATTCGCGCAACCTGATAAAATCTCTTGATTATTTTGCCCGTCGGACACACCGGTACCGAACATGGCCTTGCGCCTCCACAACTCGCTGAGCCGCCGCGTCGAGTCTTTCGCGCCCACCGATCCGGAACGGGTGACGATGTATCTGTGCGGCCCGACCGTGTACAGCTACGTGCACATCGGCAATGCGCGCGGCCCCGTGGTGTTCGACGTGCTGGCGCGGCTGCTGCGCCGCCATTACGGCAAGCTGATGTACGCGCGCAACATCACCGACGTGGATGACAAGATCAACAAGGCGGCGCTGGAAGCGGACGTGCCGATCGCGGCCGTTGCCGAGAAGTACGCCGCGATCTATCGCGAGGACATGGCGAAGCTGGGCGTCGCGCCGCCCGACGTGGAGCCGCTGGCCACGCAACACATCGCCGCCATCATCGCGATGTGCGAGAACCTGATCGCATCCGGCCACGCCTATGCCGCCGAAGGCCACGTGCTGTTCGACGTGGCGAAATTCGCGGACTACGGCAAGCTGTCCGGCCGCTCGACCGACGAAATGATCGCGGGCGCGCGCATCGAGGTTGCGCCCTACAAGCGCAATCCCGCCGACTTCGTGCTGTGGAAGCCTTCCACGCCCGAGCTGCCCGGCTGGGACAGCCCTTGGGGACGCGGCCGGCCAGGCTGGCATATCGAATGCTCGGCAATGGCGGCCGCGCACCTGGGCGAAACCATCGACATCCATGCTGGCGGTAACGACCTGCTGTTCCCCCACCACGAAAACGAAGTGGCGCAGTCGACCTGCGCGCATGGCGGCAAGACTTTCGCGCGCTATTGGCTGCACAACGGCATGCTCACCTTCGACGGCGCCAAGATGAGCAAGTCGATCGGCAACGTGAAGCAGTTGCACGCGCTGCTTGAAAAGCATCCGCCGGAAGCGCTTCGCTATGCACTGCTTTCTGCACATTACCGCCAACCGCTTGACTGGTCGGATGCACTGATCGAGCAGAGCATCGCCACGCTGGACCGGCTATATGGCACCTTGCGCGACCTGTCGGATTGGAACGTGGAACCCGCGGCCACGACACGCGATGTCGAAGACGCACTGCAGGATGATCTCAATACGCCGCAGGCGCTCGCCGCGTTGAATGGACTTGCGTTCGAGGCACGCCATCTTCTGGAACACGCGTCGCGGCCATTGTCCGACGCCGCAATCGCGGAGCTGCACCGCATCAAGGCCGACCTGCTCGGCGGCGGCAGGTTGCTCGGCTTGCTGCAACAGGATCCCGAAGCCTGGTTCAAACGCGGTTCGGAACACGTCGACGCCGCACGCGTGGAAGGCCTGATCGAAGCGCGCCGCGCGGCCCGCGCTTCACGGGACTTCGTGCGTGCAGACGCGATCCGCGCCGAGCTCGCGGCCATGGGTGTTGCCATCGAAGACGGCGCCGACGGCACCCGCTGGAAAATCGCCAACTGATGAACACACCCATCCAGAACGCGCAACAGGAGATCATCGACGAATTCGGTTTGTTCGATGACTGGACCGGGCGCTACCAATACCTGATCGACCTCGGGCGCAAGTTGCCGCCGCTGCCTGACGAGGAAAGGACCGATGCCAACAAGGTCGATGGCTGCCAATCGCAGGTCTGGATCGTGGTATCGGGCGACGCGAATCGCCTCGACCTGCGCGCGACCAGTGATTCCGCGATCGTTTCGGGACTCGTGGCGCTGCTGCTGCGCGTCTATTCGGGACAAAGCGCGCGCGAGATCCTGGATACCGATCCGTCTTTCATCAATGCGATCGGGCTGGGCAAGCATCTCTCTCCCACCCGCTCGAACGGGCTCGCTTCGATGGTGAAAACCATCAAGGCACATGCCGCGCATTCACTGGCGCAGGGCGCCTGAGTTTTCCTGCCGTCATTCCTGCGCTTGCGGGCGCTGCTTTTGGTTATAGTGTGGGAACTCCGGAGGGGCAAACGCACATGACCGAGCACGCCTACGAAACCATCACCGACTGGCAGCAACTCGATCCGGCCACGGGCGAAGCCATTCGCGCATTCTGGGAACGCGAGCAGGCGAATGTCTCCGGCGATGAAGCGACCCGCCGCCTCGACGAGGTGGTGGCGCACGTCGTGGACGAAAGCGGGGAGTTGGTCGCGGTGGCGACCGTCGCGCAGAAAATCCTGCCTCGTCTAGGGCAACCCATGTACTACTACCGCTGCTTCGTGGGCAAGGCCTGGCGCTCCAGCAAGCTGGTGAGGCCTCTGCTTCGGCACACCTACAAAGTGCTTGAGAAATATGCACGCGCCAACAATTTCCCGTGCATTGGCGTCCTGCTGGAACTGGAGAACGAAGGATTCACCGATAGCTTGCGCTGGGCGCAATGGCCGAGTGTCGATTTTTCCTACATCGGGGTCAGCCCGCGCGGCCTTGAGTTACGCGTGCGCTATTTTCGCGGTGCGCTGTTGAAAACCCGGGAACAAGTTGCGCGCATGGCGGCGAACAGCCGCCCATCGCGCGTGCGGCTGCATGGGTAATTCTTTGAGGGGCGTGGCACGCAGGCACTTACAGGATTCGACTACCACGACGGCCAAATAAAAGCCGCACCGGACGTCCTGCCCGGTGCGGCTGTTTTTGCAGACTCGAAGCTGGATCAGCGCTTCGTTGTCCGGCGGACTTCCGGCTGAGCGGGCGCCAGGATGGCCGCCGCCCTGCCCACGTCGAAGCTGCCCAGACCCGTGGCCCAGTCCCAACCCGGCTTGGCAAGATAGCCACCGTTGTTGCCCGCACGCACATCGTGCAATGCCGCGGCCGGCAACGTGTACAGGTTCGGTGCTGCAAACCCGAGCGTGGGATTGCTCTCCAGAATGCGCGCCCAGGCGCCGGCAAAGATCGGCGCCGCAAGGCTGGTGCCGCCCCACTGCTGGTAGCCACCCTGAATCCAGATGATCCCGCCCGAGCTGGGGTTGGCGTCGAACGCCACGTCCGGGCCGCGCTGGCCCGCGTAGGTGCCATAGGTCAGGCTCGTCTGCCACGGTTGCGCCGTTTCGGCCGAGCTCGGACTGCCGCCCGCACCCAGCCACACGTTCTCGCGGCTCCAGGTGGTATCGGAGGCGCGCAGCGTGGTGCCGCTGACCGCCACCACCCACGGCGAACTGGCCGGGTAGCTCGCTGAATTCAAACCACCATCGCCGCACTCGTCCGAACCGTGGTCACCCGTGGAGACCGAGAAAGTCTGCCCTTGCGAAACCGCAATCTGGAACAGCGCATCGTTGGACTGCATCGAACCGTCACCACCCTGGTTCGAATCCTGGTAGCGCTCGCACTCGCCGAACGAAGCGTTGATCACCTGCGCCAGCGGCTCGCCGACCGTTGGCGTCACGATTTCGTTCAAGGAATCGGTGACCGTGGTGTTGTACCCGCCGTACGCGGCATAGAAGGTCAGGCTTTTCACGCCGCCCGTCATGCCGAGGATGCTCTGGCTGTCCATGTCCCATTCGGTCGAACCCTCGTCCGGAAGACCGCCGCAGGTTGGATCACCGATGCTGACGCCACCCAAACCTGCGCCCGTGTTCCAGTCGATTCCGTTGGTGTCGGTGCAGACCACGTTGACAGTCCCCGCGGAGATGCCGCTGCTGGACATGAAATCGTTGAGGTCGGTGACGGTCTGCTCCATGCCGCCCCAGCCCCACACGCCGACGTCCACATCGGTGGCTGCCGGCAGCGAGGACGAGTCATAGATGTCCGCGAACTCCTGCGGATAGTGCCCACCGATGCCCACGCGCGTCGCGTCGGTTTGCGGCGCGAAGATGTGTGCCTTGTGCACGGTCTGCAGGCCGAGAACCGCCTGCACCGTTCCTTGCAGGGACGCCGGAATCTGGATCGCCGCACTGTTGGCGAACGCGTTGCGGCCGTCGTTCGTGTGCACGTTCACCAGCGGCGTCTTGAATGCCGTCCGCACCGCAGCCGCGCTCCCGGTCGCATTCACGAGCATGCGATTGGCCGAAATCTGCACGTTGGTGAAGCCCGCGCCCTTCAGGTAATTGGCGACGGCCTGCGCCTGCGCCTGGGTCGGCAAATGGTTCGCCAACTGCGCCTGGCCCATCACCCCGTGCGAGGGCTGGCTCAGGAACGCCTTCATGCCCGCCTCGTCACGAAGCTTCAGGGTGACCGTCACGCGCACCTGCCGGGTGAGCGGCACCGCACTCTTCACCACGTCGCCACGATTGAGCGTGGTGGCACGGGTCAGCACGCCAAACTGGGCCGACGGCGCCGCCACGGC
>DATNAW010000213.1:0-4798 GCA_035572335.1 Rhodanobacteraceae bacterium | reverse complement strand
TGCCTTGCAGGCAATGGCGAACTGGCGGTTCGCGCCACCCGCGATACCCGGTCGGCGTTACCGCCAAGCCTTCACGTTCCAGCTCGGGGCAGATGCCACCGATGATTCGGCCGCGGCCCAGGCATGCATGGTGACGACGGGTACGCATATCTGCCGGCGTGTGTCCGGCGCCGATTCGGGCGTGCAGGTATTGCGGCCGAATGGCTGAATGCGTGGCCGACGGCCGCAGCGCGATTGCACGTTTCTCGCTAAGCTTGCGCAATGGCGCACGAATGCGCGTTAGCCGGGACATGCCATGCGCGTGCTGGTGATCGAGGACAACAACGACATCGCCGCCAACATCGGCGATTACCTTGAGGATCGCGGCCACGTGGTCGATTTCGCCGGCGACGGCGTGACGGGCCTGCACTTGGCCGTGGTCAACGACTTTGACGTGATCGTGCTGGACCTGACCCTGCCGGGCATGGACGGCATCATGGTGTGCAAGAAGCTGCGTGGCGAAGCGCACAAGCACACGCCAGTGCTGATGCTGACGGCGCGCGACGCGCTGGAGCAGAAACTGACCGGCTTCGAATCCGGCGCCGATGACTACATGACCAAGCCGTTCGCGCTGCAGGAACTGGCCGCGCGCCTGGAAGTGCTGGCGCGGCGTGGCAAGGGACCGAAAAGCCGGGTGCTGAAGATCGCGGACCTCACCTACAACCTCGACACCCTGGTGGTGACGCGCGCGGGCGAATCGATCCAGTTGAACCCGATCGGCCTCAAATTGCTGCAGGCGTTGATGGAAGCCAGTCCGTCGGTCGTCACGCGCCAGGACCTTGAACAGAAAGTGTGGGGCGAGGAACTGCCCGATTCGGATTCGTTGCGCGTGCACATCCACGGCCTGCGCGCGGCCATCGACAAGCCCTTCGACAAGCCGTTGATCCATACCCGGCACGGCATCGGCTACCGCATGGTCGATCCGGATGCAGTCCCGGCGTAAGCTCCGCTTCCGGCTGATCGTCACCTTCACGCTGTTTGGCTTCGGGCTGAGCGCGCTGTTCGCGGCCGCCTCGCTGTACGTACGCGCCAAGGTCGAGAACCAGCTGATCAACCAAAGCCTGGAGGCCGATCTCCAGCAGGCGGTCGATACCAAACATCAGCATCCGGACGAACCGTTGCGGTTTCAGCTGATCGAAGCGTGGATGTGGAACGATCAAACGGTGTACCAGGCGCCGCTGGCCTGGCAGGGATTGGAGCCGGGCGTGTACGACATGCAGGGCGGCACGGGAGGCTTGCCGCGTCAATACAAACTGGTCGTGGCGCGCAAGTATGGCATCGACGCCTTCCTCACCTATGACACGAGCCGCGAAAGCCTCGGCAAGCGCCAACTGATCACCGGATTGGTCGCTGCGGTGATCGTCTTCACCCTGTTGTCATTGATGGTCGGCTATTGGCTTTCGCGGCGCGTGATGCGTCCGGTCACCGATCTCGCGCAACGCCTGCGCGCCTTCCGCAGCGGCCGAAAACTTGAACCCTTGGCGCCGCATTTCGCGGAAGACGAGGTGGGTGAGTTGGCCGCGGCGCTCGATGATTACGCGCAGCGGCAGAGCGCGCTGATCCAGCGCGACCGCGAATTCAACGCCGACGTCAGCCACGAGTTGCGCACGCCGCTGGCGGTGATCGCCAGCACCACCGAACTGCTGATGGCGACGCCCGACCTTCCGGAAAAGCTGCATACCCGTTTGCAACGGATCGAACGCGCCGTGCGGCAGTCCACGGAATTGACACAGGCCTTGCTGCTGCTGTCGCGCGCCGAGCGCTCGGGTCCGGTCGACGGTGAAACCACCGACGTCGCGAAAGTGGTGGCGGAGGTCATCGACACCCATCGCCCGGACCTCGGTCGCAAGTCGATCGAATTGCGCGCCGAAATCGAAGCGCCGGTCACCGTGGAAGCGCCCTCGTCGGTGGTTGCCGTCGCGCTGGGCAACCTGGTCGGCAATGCCTGCAAATACACCCAGGAAGGTGAGGTCGTGGTACGCGTGCAACCCGGGCGCGTGCGCATCGAGGATACCGGGCAGGGCGTCAAGGCCGAGGAGGCCGAGCACCTGTTCGAGCGCGGGGTGCGCGGCGAGGGCGAAACCGTGAAGGGAGCCGGCTTGGGTCTCGCGATCGTGCGCCGTTTGTGCGAGTTGTACGGCTGGCGGGTCTCGTTGGCCCCGCGTGCCGAGCGCGGCACGGTCGCGACGCTGGATTTCGCCGGCGGCGAAACACCGGGCTGATCCACACACATACTGCCGTCTGCGTGGCATTTCCGGAAACGGCGCTGGCGTATACTCGATCCGGCTTCGGCAGCGGCTTTGCTGGAACGAATTTTGCAAGTTTGGGGTACAGTGGGGCCGTCTGACGCCGATTCCGGCCAGGCGGCTCGCGCATCTTGGAGGGGGTTCATGGATATCGCCGAACTGTTGGCCTTTTCGGTCAAGAACAAGGCTTCGGACTTGCACTTGTCGGCCGGCTTGCCGCCCATGATTCGGGTCGATGGCGACATCCGCCGGATCAACCTTCCCGCGCTCGAGCACAAGCAGGTCCACGCGCTGGTGTACGACATCATGTCGGACAAGCAGCGGCGTGATTACGAGGAATTCCTCGAGGTCGACTTCTCGTTCGAGATTCCCGGCCTCGCGCGCTTCCGCGTCAACGCCTTCAACCAGAACCGCGGCGCCGGTGCGGTGTTCCGCACCATTCCCGCCGAAGTGTGGACGCTGGAAGACCTGGGCACGCCCAAGATCTTCAAGGACCTGATCGAACAGCCGCAGGGCCTGATCCTGGTGACGGGGCCCACCGGTTCGGGCAAATCCACCACGCTCGCGGCGATGGTCGATTACGTCAACAAGAACCACTTCGGCCACATCCTCTCCATCGAGGACCCGATCGAATTCGTGCACACCGCGCAGAAGTGCGTGATCAACCAGCGCGAGGTGCACCGCGACACCCACGGCTTCAACGAGGCGTTGCGTTCGGCCTTGCGCGAAGATCCCGACTACATCCTGGTCGGCGAAATGCGCGACATCGAAACCATCCGCCTGGCGCTGACCGCGGCGGAAACCGGACACCTGGTGTTCGCGACGCTGCACACCAACTCGGCGGCCAAGACCATCGACCGCATCATCGACGTGTTCCCCGCCGGCGAAAAGCCGATGGTGCGTTCGATGTTGTCGGAATCGTTGCGCGCGGTGATCACGCAGACCTTGTTGAAGAAAGTCGGCGGCGGTCGCGTGCCGGCGTGGGAAATCATGGTCGGCATCCCGGCGATCCGCAACCTGATCCGCGAGGACAAGGTGGCGCAGATGTATTCGGCCATCCAGACCGGCCAGCAGTTCGGCATGCAGACGATGGACCAGTGCCTGCAGGACCTGGTGCGGCGTGGCCTGATCACTCGCCAAGACGCGCTGTTGCGCGCCAAGGTGAAGGAGACATTCAAATGAGCGCAGTCGATTTCACATCCTTCCTCAAGCTGATGGTGCACAAGAAGGCGTCGGACCTTTTCATCACGGCCGGCGTCGCGCCATCGATCAAGGTCCACGGCCGCATCGTGCCGATCACCCAGGCACCGCTGAGCCCGCAGGAAGCGCGCGACATGGTGCTGAACGTGATGAACCCGATCCAGCGCGAGGAATTCGAGAAGACCCACGAATGCCAGTTCGCGATCGGCGTCGCGGGCGTCGGCCGCTTCCGCGTGTCGTGTTTCTATCAGCGCAACTGCGTCGGCATGGTGCTGCGCCGGATCGAATCCAAGATTCCGACCGTCGAAGAACTGAACCTGCTGCCGATCGTCAAGCAATTGGCGATGACCAAGCGCGGCATCGTGATCTTCGTCGGCGCCACCGGTGCGGGCAAATCCACGTCGCTCGCCTCGATCGTCGGCTACCGCAACCAGAACTCGACCGGGCACATCATCACGGTCGAGGACCCGATCGAATACGTGCACAAGCACGAGGGCTGCATCATCACCCAGCGCGAACTCGGCATCGACACCGACAGTTGGGAAAACGCGCTCAAGAACACGCTGCGCCAGGCGCCCGACGTGATCCTGATCGGCGAGGTGCGCACGCGCGAAACGATGGAATACGCGATCCACTTTTCCGAAACGGGCCACCTGGTGCTGTGCACGCTGCACGCCAACAATGCCAACCAGGCGCTGGAGCGCATCGTCCACTTCTTCCCCGAAGACGTGCGCGACCAGCTCTACATGGATCTTTCGTTGAACCTGAAAGGCATCGTCGCGCAGCAGTTGATCCCGACGCCCGACGGCAAGGGCCGGCGCGTGGCGATGGAGGTGTTGCTGGGCACGCCGCTGGTGCAGGACTACATCCGCAAGGGCGAGGTCCACAAGATCAAGGACGTGATGAAGCAGTCCACCAACCTCGGCATGTGCACGTTCGACCAGAACCTGGTCGAGCTGTACCACGCCGGCCACATCAGCTACGAAGACGCGCTGCGCTACGCCGATTCGGCGAACGAGGTGCGCCTCGCGATCAAGCTCGCGCAGGGCGGCGACGCGCACTCGCTGTCGCAGGGTTTGGGCGACGTCGAACTGGTGGAAACGCGCGAAAGCGGGCATCGGTTGTAATTCATTCACCATTGCTGTCGTAAAACGAAAACCCCGGCGTGAGCCGGGGTTTTGCTTTTCGAACGTGAAACGTGGCACTGCGGTCAGCGATGCCGCACGACGCTGTCCATGTGCAGGCCCTTGGCGTCGAGCTTCACGTCCATGTCCGCCGACTGGATCATCTCGCCCATCAGGTTGAACGCGGCG
>DATNAW010000212.1:0-2289 GCA_035572335.1 Rhodanobacteraceae bacterium | reverse complement strand
GCCCAGGTTGCCGTCGTAACTCTGCGACCACGCCTCGAAACCATCGCGGGTGCGGATCAGTTGCACGCTGATCCGCACCGCCTGGCCCTGCGTGCGCACCGAACCTTCCAGCACATTGGCAACGTTCAGCGCCTTGCCGATCGTGCGCAGGTCGGCATTGCGGCCGCCGTAGTAGAACGAGGAGGCGCGTCCGGCGACTCGCAGGTCCCGCACGCGCGCCAGCGCATTCAACAGTTCCTCGGCCATGCCGGCGGAGAAATAGCCATGATCGTGCGCCGGGCTCAAATCCTCGAATGGCAGTACGGCGATGGATTTTGCCGGAATGGGGGAAATCGGACCGCCAACCAAACCCGCGCCTTTGCGCCATACAAACGTATTCGTCAACAGCAGCACGACCGCGATCAGCAGTACGCCGATGATCCACTTGTCCAGCTTGCGGCCGGTGGAGTGCGCGATGGAATCGCCCGCCTCGATCTCGCTCTCGCGCTTCAAACCTTGCGGCGTGAATTCATAGAACCACGCGAACGCGATCCAGAACGGAAAGCCGATCGCCGCCGCGATCAGAAACCATCGCGTGACCCAGTCCGGCAATCCGACCGCCGGGCTGAACTGCGACAGGCCCTGCCCGAACGCCCACACCGTGCCCGCGTAGAGCATGGCCGCGCGCCATACGTTGCGGCGCTTGAGTTCGGAAATGAGTGAGGGCCGCGCGCTCATGGCGTGTCGGACTTCTCGGGCGTGTATGGCAGGTCGATCTTCTTCAACACCGCCATGAAGCGCGAATCGTTGCGGATCGGGTCGAACGCCCGATTCCAAAGCAGTTGTGGCGTTGCGCTGTCGCCATTGACCGCAAACTCCCCGAGAACGGCGAGTGCGTGCTCGTTTTCCCTCAGCGCGACCAGGAACAATGCGTGCACGATTGCGTCATGGCGGAGATCGACCAGCGCAGGTGACGTCTCCAGGACCTCGACCGCGCTCGGACGCAAATGCGGATCGGCGATGCCGCGCACCAACAGCGCGCTGACATCGGGGTGGTACGGGCTCGACAGGCGCATCTGCCGTTCCGCCTCGGGATAGCGATGCAGGGAGAGATACACCCACAGCGCGATGCGGTGCCCCAGCAGTCCGTCCGGATGCGCGGCCAGTGTGCTCTCGATCTGTTTCAACGCGGCATCATCGCGATGCAACACGAACAGAAGCTGCGCACGCACGGCGCCACTGACACCGGAGAGCGGATCGCGCTGCAGGGCCCGGTCGATTTCCGCCAGGGCGGGTTCGATTTGACCGACCGCGTACAGGAATTGCGCGTATTGATCGACCGCTTCGGCGTCACCGGGCGCCAACGCGAGCGCGCGTCGCAACGCGCGATCGGCATCGGCCCAATGCATCTGGTTGGTGTAGACGATGCCCTGCGCGACATAGGCCAGAGCGACGTCAGGATCCAGCGCAAGCGCATGCTGTGCGGCAGCCAGCGCGTGCGTATCGGCGGTCTCTTCCGAACCCGAAGTATACGAAGGCAGCAATGCCTGCGCTTCGGCCAGCGCCGCCCATGCTTGCGTGTAGTCGGGATCAATCTTCACCGCCTGCTGGAAGGCGTCACCGGCCTCGCTCACGGAACGCACGGCCAGCAACGTCAATCCGCGCAGATAAAAATCGTGTGCGCGCGGCTCAACGGCTTTTTGTGCGACGAGCGACTGACCGCTTCCGCCCGCCAACTGCACTTTGAGCTTGTCCGCGATCGCCTGGGAGATTTCATCCTCGACCGCGAAGATGCTGGTCAGCTTGCGATCGTATTTTTCCGACCACAGGTGATAGCCGCTGCGCGTGTCGATCAGCTGCGCGGTGATGCGCACCTCGTCGCCGGATTTCTGCACGCTGCCTTCCAGCACCGTCGCCACGTCCAGCACCTCGCCCACCTTGCGCAGGTCCTCTTCCTTGCCCTTGAAGGCGAACGCCGACGTGCGCGCGGCGACCTTCAGCTTCGGCACCTGCGCCAGCGCATTCAATATTTCCTCGGTGATGCCGTCGCTGAAATAGTCGTTCTTCGGATCCCCGCTCATGTTCACGAACGGCAGCACGGCGATGGACTTTGCAGGAACCGAAGCGGTCGGAACTGCCTTGGCGGAAGCGCCGGAGACCATGGTTCGCGGATTCCCCTGCGCACCATCCGCGCCGCGCGCGGCGACGGTTCCGGTTGCAGCCGGCGCCACCCGCGCGTACCGCCAGAGCAGCCCGCCACCCACCGCGAGTACCAGCGCGATCAGCAACAACTCGGCACTGCTGACACGC
>DATNAW010000211.1:0-3861 GCA_035572335.1 Rhodanobacteraceae bacterium | reverse complement strand
GCGTTGTTGACCAGCGCATCCAGCCGTCCGAAGTGCGCAACGGCCGCATCGACGAGCCCCGGCAACTGCGCGCCGTCGGCAAGGTCGGCCTGCAGCACCATTGTCGAATGCGCGCGCCGTGACTCCAGCGCGCCAGCCAATGCATCGAGTTCGCCACGCGATTCGCGGTAGTGCAACGCCACGTCGTAACCGGCCACGTGCAGCACGCGCGCAATGACCGCGCCGATGCGGCGCGCGGCGCCGGTGACCAGGGCAACCGGATGCGTTTCGCTCATGCTGCCTCCGCCCGTTATCCTGCAGCTTTGAAGCGTGCCTCAACTCGAGCGAATCCGCCAGCGTGGACACTACCCTGCCCGAACCGTCCACCGAAGAAACCGCCCTTTCGGCGCGGCTGGCCGATGTCATCCGCCAGGAAATCGCATCGACCGGCCCGGTTTCATTCGCGCGTTTCATGGAGCGCTGCCTGTACGCGCCAGGGCTCGGCTACTACAGCGCAGGCCGCCTGAAATTCGGCAAGGCCGGCGATTTCGTCACCGCGCCTGAACTCGGCAACCTGTTTGCGCGCTGCGTCGCACGCGCGATGGCGCCGGCGTTGCGCGCCTGTGGCGCGGACGCGGTGTGGTTCGAACTCGGCGGCGGCAGCGGCGTGTTCGCGCGCGATGCGTTGCTGGAACTGCAAGCGCTCGGCGCCCTGCCGAAACATTATTGGCTGCTGGAACCTTCGGCGGATTTGCGCGAGCGCCAGCGCGAACGCCTGCAGAGCGAGCTGCCGGCGAACCTGTTCGCGCGCTGCGCGTGGCTGGATCGTCCACCCCAGCACGCCTGGACCGGCGTGCTGTTCGCCAACGAAGTGCTGGACGCGCTGCCCGTCACGCGCTTCACGATGCAGGGCGGCGAGGTTTTCGAGGAACACATCGAAGCGAATGGCAACGGCGCGTTCGTGCGCACCGACCGTCCGGCCGACCCGCTGGTCGCGGGCGCGGTGCGGCACCTGCAACGCAGCCTCGGCCGCGAGTTCGAGGACGGTTACCGTTCCGAAGTGCTGCCGCAGCTGCCGTGGTGGCTGGAAGCGATCGCGGGCACGCAGACGCGCGGCGCGGCGCTGTTCGTCGACTACGGCTACGTGCGCCGCGAGTTCTACCTTGCGGAACGCCGCGACGGCACCCTGCTGTGCCACTACCGCCACCGCGCCCATGACGATGCGTTGATCCTGCCCGGCCTGCAGGACATCACGGCGTCGGTCGATTTCACCGCGCTGGCCGAAGCGGGCGTCGGCGCCGGGTTCGAGTTGGCGAGCTACACCTTCCAATCCGAATTCCTGATCGCATCCGGGCTCGACGACGCGTTCGCCGCCGCCTACGAAGCCACGACCGATGAAGCCGCGCGCTACGCGCTGGCGCAACAGGTCAAGCGCCTCACCCTGCCGGGCGAGATGGGTGAACGCTTCCAGGTGATGCTGTTGGCGCGCGACCTCGACGCGGGCGCGGTTTTTTCCGCCCTGGTCACGGCCGACCGCAGCGCCCGCCTCTGACCCGGTGAAACCTCGGTGAAAGGCGACAGGCGCATGCTGTCGCCCCTGCGCCCCCCGCAACCGGCCAATCCGGCCCGCAAATCGGCGACAATGGGCGCCAGCCGATCGCAGCGCACGCGCCGCGGCAAAGATACTTCCACCCATGACAGCCACCCTTGCCACCTTGCTGCTGCTGCTCGGTTCGGTCGCCTGCGACGTGACCGGTCAGGTGTGCTTCAAGCTCGGCGTCGGCCACGAAGCCGACGGCAACGGCGAGGTGTCGTTGCTGCACAAGGTGCTGCATTCGCCGTGGATCGCGCTGGGCGTCGCGGTGTACGCGCTGGAATTCGTGCTGTGGTTCGCCGCGCTGTCGCGCACCCAGCTCAGCATCGCATTCCCGTTCACCGCACTCGGCTACGTCGGCGTGGTGCTGGCCAGCCGCCACATCCTGAATGAACGCATCTCGCTGCGCCGCTGGGTGGGGATCGGAACGATCGTCGTCGGGGTCGTATTGGTCACCGGGCAACAGCTCGGCTGAATGAATGAGACAGGGGCGACGATGACCCAATCGATGATCAAACAGGCAGACTTCCTGCTGCGCGGCGGACGCGCCGGGGTGCTGCTGATCCATGGCCTCACCGGCACGCCGGCGGAAATGCGTTTCGTCGGCAAAGGCCTGAACCGCGCCGGCTTCACCGTGTACGGCATGCAGCTCGCCGGCCACTGCGGCAGCGAGGCGGACCTGCTGAAGACCGGTTGGCGCGACTGGGCGCACAGCGTGCGCGACGGCGCCGACCGCCTGCGGCGCGAAGTCGACCACCTGTTCGTGGCCGGCCTGTCGATGGGTTCGATCCTGGCGTTGAACCTTGCGATCGAAAAACCGCAATGGGTGGACGGCCTCGGGCTTTACGGCAGCACGCTGTTCTACGACGGCTGGACGATCCCGCGCATGGCGCGGCTTTCGTTCATGCTGCCGCTGGTGTGCGGTCTCGGTTTCTTCAAGCAGCGCCGCTTCATGGAAAGCTTCCCGTACGGCATCAAGGACGAGCGCGTGCGCATGCGCATCGCCGGCGCGATGTTCGGCGGCCAGAGCGAAGCCGCGGGCCTGCCCGGCAATCCATGGCCGTCGCTGGCGGAATTCCACAAACTGGTATGGCACGTGCGCCCGCGCCTGCACGACGTGCGCGCACCCGCGCTGATCATGCATGCCGCCGACGACGACATCGCCAGCGTGCGCAATGCGCGCGTGATCGAACAGCGCGTCACCGGCCCCACCGAAACGGTGCTGCTCAACGACAGCTACCACATGATCACGGTCGACGGTGAGCGCGACAAGGTGATTTCGCGTTCGGCGGATTTCTTCACCCGCATCCTCAGCGAAAGCCCGATGCGCGTGTCGCGCGTGCGCGTCGCCGCGACACCATCGGCGGCATGAACGGTTCATCGTTGCCGCCGGGCGATGCGCCCGCGGCGGATGCAACCGCCGCACGCACGGGTTCGCTGTCGCCGCTGCTGCTGGCCTGGGTGGCCTTGCTCGCGGTCGAAACGCTGGGCCAGGTGTCGCTGAAGTTCGCCGGCACGCGCGTCGGCGCGCTGGAGCCGAACCTGCATTCCATCCTTGCCGCAGCGTCCACACCATGGCTGTGGCTGGGGCTGGCGTGTTACCTCGGCCAATTCGTGCTGTGGATGCGCATTCTCGAAAAGTCGCATCTTTCCCGCGCCTTTCCGACCAGCGCCATCGCGTTCGTCGCGATCATGATCGCGTCCTGGGCCGTGTTCGGCGATCCCATGGGCTGGGAGAAAATCCTGGGTTCGGCGATCATCGTCGCTGGTATCCTGTTGCTGGGCGGCGATGCGCATTCCGCCCCGCCTGCGCCACCGCGCCACGATGCCGAAGGGAAATCACCATGAGCGACGATGTCCAGAAAACCGTTTTCGCGATCATCGCCAAGGAAGCCGGCATTGACGAGAGCAAGGTCACGCTGGATTCCACCCTCAAGGACCTGGAAATCCCTTCGCTCGATGCGATCCAGATCATTTTCGAGATCGAAGACCACTTCAAGATCCAGATGCCCGACCGCGATCCCAACTTCGATACCGAATCGGTGAAGGGCCTGGTGGAAACGGTCGAGAAGCTCGTGGCCGACAAGGCGGCGAATCCGCCGCCCGCGAATCCGCCCTCCGCCTGATCCGTTTCACATGAGTCGTCGTGTCGTCATCACCGGCGTGGGCGCGATTTGCGCGCTGGGCCACGATGCGCGCACGCTCTGGCAAGGGATGCGCGAAGGCAAAAGCGCGATCGCGCCGCTCACCGGATTCGAAAACCAGGACATGCGCGTCAAGGTCGCGGC
>DATNAW010000210.1:0-6602 GCA_035572335.1 Rhodanobacteraceae bacterium | reverse complement strand
GCCTGCTTCGTAGCCATCCTTCCAGATCATGCCCTGCAGTGCCTTCAGCGCCGTGGACTTGCGATCCTGGTCGATCCATTGCAGCAGCAGCTCGATGATTTCCTGGCGGCTGGCTTCGACCAGGCCGGCTTCCCGCGCGGCTTCATGCAGCCAGTGCTGTACCTCGGGCCGGTCGCCGTGGGTTTCGACGAAGGCGGGCAGGCGCTTGCGCGCGTACGGAAACAGCACGTCGCGGACGAAGCTGATCGAGCTGGTGGTGCCCTCGATGTCGGTGACGATGGCGCGGATTTCGATCATGACGACCAGGCGGTGGGCGGGAGGATCAGCATAGAGCAGCGCCGAGCCGGGGATGTCAACGGCGCGATATGGCGGGCTGCATGCGGGGGAAGCGCGCGGCGATGTCGTCGCCGGTGAAGCTGGCGACCCAGCCTTCCTTGTTGGTGAACAGGCGGATCGCCACGAAACTGGGCGATTCGCTCATGTCGAACCAGTGACGGGTGCCGTCCGGTACGCCGATCAGGTCGCCCTGTTCGCACAGGATGTCGTAGACCTTGCCGTCGATGTGCAGGGTGAACTGGCCGGAGCCGGCGACGAAGAAGCGCACTTCGTCTTCGCTGTGGGTGTGCTCGCTCAGGAATTTCTGGCGCAGCGTGGCGCGATCAGGGTGGTCGGGCGCCAGGCTGATCACGTCGACGGCCTGGTAGCCCTTTTCTTTCATCAACCGATCGATGTCGCTGCGGTAAGCGGCGATCACTTCGTCCTGGCTGGTGCCCGGCACGATCGGCTGGCTGGCTTGCCATTGCTCGAAGCGGATACCGACCTTGCCCAGTTCGGCAGCGATCGCCGCGTGTTCACCCAGGGTAAGGCGTGCGGTTTGCGGTTCGTTTTCGTCGAAGATGCGCAGGCGGCTCATGATGCCCTCAATTTTCTCAGGTCCAGTTCGCAGCCGAGCAGGAACTCCAGCGCCTCCAGGTGGCGCACGGTCTCGGCCATGTCGCGGCCCCAGGTGTAGATGCCGTGGCCATCGATCAGGTACGCGTGCAGCGGCTTGCCCGCATCCAGCCACGCATCGACCCGGGCGACCAGTTCGGGCATGTGCTGGGTGTTCGGGAACACCGGGATTTCCAGCACGCTTTCATGCGTGTCGTGGCCGCTGATCGCCTTCTGCAGTTCCCATCCCTGCAGGCGGATCGCACCTTCGGCGGCGAACAGCCGCGAGGCCACGCTCTGCGTGCGCGAATGGGTATGCAGGACCGCGCCAGCTTCCGGCCAGCGCCGGTAGACATGAGTGTGCAGCGCGGTTTCCGCGCTGGGTCGCGCTTCGGTGCCGATGGCATGGCCATCCATGTCGATCAGCATGATGTCGTCGCGGCCGAGCTTTCCCTTGTCGCGCCCGGAGACCGTGATGGCGGCGTGGTCCGCATCGATGCGCATCGAGAAATTGCTGCTGGTTGCCGGGGTCCAGCCGCGGGCTGCCAGCTCCGCCGCCGTCCGCGCGATGCAGTCGGCGCAGCCGTTGAACAGGCTGGCGGATATCGTGTCGGGCAGGATCTGGCTCATGCAGTTTGGACGTCCAAATGAAGGGCAATGGTAGCATGCGGCGGCGGGCGCCACCGATGGAATGAGAGCCATTCTCGCAAGTCAGGAAACATTGCGCTCACAGGCGTACCATCGCCAAGGAACCGGCGCAAGGTGTGTCGGGTGCAAACGATGGAGAGTTGTCCATGTCGAACGATAAAGATATCGAATCGCGTCGCCGGTTCCTGAAGGTGGCTGCGGGCACCACGGCTGCCGCGGTGGTGATGGGAGGGCTGCCACGCTTCGCGCGCGCCGCCGACCTGCCGGCGCTCAGCGATGCCGACCCGACCGCCAAGGCGCTGGATTACGTGGAAGACAATACCAAGTCGGCCAACCCGAAGCACAAGGCCGGCGACGACTGCACCAATTGCCAGTTCTACTCTGGTGGTCCGACCGGGCGCGGGCCTTGCCAGCTGTTCCCCGGGAAATCCGTGAATGCCAAGGGTTGGTGCGTATCGCACTCGCCGAAGAAAGCCTGATCGCAGCAGTGAACATCGAAAAGGCCGGCGCAACGCCGGCCTTTTCGTGGTGCGCCGGCAGGGCGCACCTGCCCGGAGGTGAAAGTTCTCTATCCGCCCGGCAAGGGGAAGGATTGGCGGAAGGCAAGGGCGCTTCGGGTAACCGGGTGTCTGGAGAAGGCCTCTTGATGCGCTTGCCGAGGCAGGGGAACCGAGGATAATCGCCGCCGTAGGAGGGCGCGCCGGGCGCCCGTCCGTTGCCGCGCAGTGCGTGGTTTATTATGGCCCGATTCGACAAGACCCGCTGGAGTGTGGTCCTGCAGGCGCGGGGCGAGCCCGCCGCCGCGCGCGCCGCCCTGGAAACCCTGTGTCGCATGTACCGACCGCCGGTACTGGCCTACGTACGTAGCCACGTGTTCGCGCGTGACAGCGCCGAGGATCTCACCCAGGCGTTCTTCGCGCGTTTCCTCGAGCAGGCTTGGCACGCCGACGCCGATCCCGTACGTGGCCGCTTCCGCTCTTTCCTGTTGACCGCGCTCAAGCGTTTCCTGATCGACGCCGACGCCGAGGCCCGCGCGCTCAAGCGCGGCGGGGGGTTTCGCTTCGAGACACTCGACGACGAAGCCACCGCCGCCAGCGCCGGCGACACGCCCGAACACATTTTCCAGCGCGAATGGGCCAAGGCGGTCCTGGCCGCCGCGTTCGCGCGCCTGCGCGCGGAGGCTCAACGGGCGGACAAGTTGCCGATGTTCGAACGCTTGAGCGAATTCCTCGCCGAGCCGCCCGACGAGGCCGATTACGCGCGTGCAGCGGAGGAATTGCACCTGCGCCGCAACACCCTGGCGGTCGCGGTGCATCGGCTGCGCCACAGGTTGCGTGAGCTGGTGCGAGAGGAACTCGCGGAAACGACAGCAAATCACGAAGGCATGGATGCGGAATTGCACGCCCTGCGCGAGGCGCTGGGAACCGACATGCGATGACTCGGCGCCCGTTGTAATTGACGGTGCGGATTGCGGAAGTACCGGTACAACCCCAGGGATGCCCATGGAACCAGGCGATCAGCGTTCGAGCCAAGACTTCACGCGTACCCGCTGGTCGATGGTTCAGCGACTGCGCGGGCCGAATCCCGGTGCGGCGCGCGCCGCGCTGGCCGAACTCGCGGTGCGCTACTGGTATCCGGTGTATGCGTACGTGCGCCGCTGCGGGCACGCGCCGGAAATTGCGCAGGACATCACGCGCGCATTCCTGCAACAGGTCGCGACCGAGACTCGTGACGGCACCGCTGTACCGCGCGGGCGGTTTCGCGGCTGGTTGCTGTTGCGCCTCGGCACTTTCCTGGCCGGCGACTGGCGGGAACTCGTCGACGGCGAACCGCTGGTGGCGGCGCTTGCGCCGGACGACGTCGAACCGCGGACCCGCGGCGATCTTGCCGCGGCTGGCTCGCCGGGGCAGGCGTTCCAGCGCAGTTTCGCGCTCGAAGTGCTGGCGCGCGGCTTCAAGACACTGCAGGCCGAAGCGCGGCAGACCGGGCACATGGACATGTACGAGGCGTTGGAACCGTACCTGTCGCGCGACCTGCTGCCGGGACAATACGAAGAGATCGGCCGCCGTCTCGGCGTCCGCCCGCTGGCGTTGGTTCTTGCCTTGAAACGCCTGCGGCAACGGTTCCGCGAGCTGGTGCAACAGGAACTGGCGGACACCGTCGCTTCGCCCGAGGAACTGGACGCCGAACAGCACGACTTGCTTGCGTCGCTGCACGTGAGCACCTAGCGATGTCCAGTGCGCCGTCAGGGACCCCCTTCGTGCAGTCCGGTTCACCGGCTGGCGGCGTACCGGGAGAGTTGTGTGGCCTTGCCGAGTTGGCATTCGGCAGCCTCAGCCGCTACAACGAATCCGGGCGCGATCAACACTTGGCGTTGCTGCACACCGAAGCGCTGGAGCTGGACCTCACCGATCCGGCGCAGCGGCAGTTCGGGGACTACGAACTGCTGGAGCGGATCGGCCAGGGCGGCATGGGCGTGGTGTACCGCGCCCGGCATGTTCCGCTCGACCGGATCGTGGCCGTCAAGCTGTTGTCGGCGGGGCCGTGGGCGTCGCCGGAGTTCATTACACGTTTCGAGCACGAAGCGCGCAACGCCGCGCGCATGCAGCATCCCCACATCGTCACGGTATTCGAAGCCGGCAGTTGCGATGGCTTGCAGTTCTTCAGCATGCGCCTGGTGGAGGGGCACAGCCTGTCGGCGCTGCTCAAACGTGGCGAGCGTTTTGCGCCCAGGGCCGCCGCGATGCTGCTGCGTACGGTCGCCGAAGCCGTGGCCTACGCACACAGCCTCGACGTGCTGCACCTCGACCTGAAGCCAGGCAACGTGCTGATCGACGCAAACGGTGTACCGCACGTCGCCGATTTCGGGCTGGCGCGCAGGCTCGGCAACGCGTTGACGATCGAGAACGACGAGGTGTCGGGGACGCCCGCCTACATGGCGCCGGAACAGACCCGGACGCATGCGCAGAAACTGACGCCCGCGACTGACATCTGGGGCATGGGCGTCATTCTCTACGAATTGTTGACCGGCACGCCGCCGTTTCGCGCCGACAGTGCGCCGGACACGCTGAGGCTGGTCGCGGAAGGGCAGGTTCGCGCACCGCGCCGCTGGCGGCCCAACCTGCCGCTGGACTTGCAGGCGATCGTGATGAAGTGCCTGCGCAAGGATTCCGGGGAGCGATACGCCAGCGCGCGGGCACTGGCCGATGACTTGGCGCGCTTCATCGAAGGTCGCCCGGTGCGGGCGCGGCCGTTGAATGCGGTACAACGCGTGGCGCGCTGGACCCGGCGCGAACCGAAGCTCGCCGCGACCATTGCGTGCGCGATCGCCGCGCTGGTGGTTGGACTGATTGCGACGAGTTGGCAATGGCATCGCGCCGATGCGAATGCGCATGTTGCGAAGGCGAACGCCGCGCTCGCCAGTCAGCACCTGTGGCAGGCGCGCATCGATCAGGCGCAAGTCGCCGTGCGCGCGGGCCACAATTACGACGCGCTGCCAGGGCTCGCCGCGAACATCCGCGAGCGCGAGGCGCAAGGTCTCGACGCGCGCGAGGATCGCGTCCGCATCGCGATGGTCGAGCGCGGGGCACCGCGCCTGATTGATGCGATCGCGATGGGTTCGACCATCTACGGTGTCGCGCTGAGTCCGGATGGCGCGCAGGTTGCCGCTGCGACTGAAGAGGACCAGACACTCAGGGTGTTCGACACCGCGACCGGGAAGCAACTCTGGCAGGCCCGTTTCGCCGGCACGACCCATTTCCAGGTCGGTCCGGGAGAGCCCATCTACCTGGAAGTGCTGCGTTACAGCGCAGACGGCCGTTATCTGATCGGGCGCAACCACGTTGGAACTCCGACTCTTCAGCCCACTGGTGTTGACGAGGTACTGTTCGACGCGCTCGATGGCAAGGTTCTGGTGCCGCCAGCCCGGATTTTCCCAAAGTTTCGTGATGCCACCTACAGCCCCGACGGCGCCTATGCCGCCATCCATACGACCGATCTCAAGACTGAGCTGGTGCGCACCTCGGATTGGCAAGCGCTCGGACCTTGGCGAACAATCACCGGCACGGGCCCGCTTTGGCTGCTGACGACCCATGCCCGTTACGCGTTGAGCAGCGATTCCGGTTTCAACGTGCTGGACATCCGCGATCCGCGCACGCTGGCCATCCGGCATTCGATCCGCTACACGCCGGACGAAAGCATGACCACCTGGGCTTCGAGCCCGGATGGCGAGACCGTCTTGCTTGGCCATAAAGATGGCCAGATCGATCTTGTCGATTGCAGCAGTGGCCAATACAAGACGCTTTCTCCCAGCACTGGCGCCCGCATCGGTGGCGTTGCCTTCAGCCCTGACGGCCGCTGGTTCGGCGCGGTGTCCGACAGCGGTGAGGTGCTGGTATGGGATGCCGCGACCGGCAAGCTGGCCGCGCCGATGATGCACCTCGATATCACCCCCGAAAGCCACCACGAACAACTGTTCATTGATGCTGCGTCGCGCACGGTGATCGCCTCGGCCGATATGGAAATGGGCTTGTGGTATCTGCCCGACTCCAGCACCGCTCCCGTGCTTTTGAGCGGCGAATTCCCGCACGCCCGGGTGTGGGTGTGGTGGAACCGTGCGTTTGCCTATCGTCCTGCGCAAGGGTTGATCGCCAGCGACGGCGGCGAGGGCAATCTGTTCCTGTGGCGCGTGCAGCAACTCGCGCCGCGCGGCCTGCGCGCGCCGGCCATGCCGCCGGATCGACTGCACGTTGTCGATGGGGATGTTGTCGCGGTCGATGGCGCATCCATGCGCGTCGTGAACCCTGCCAACGGCCGTCCTGTCGGCCCGGAATTGAAATTGCCGCAACCTCCCGCATTTGCGGAGTTGAGCGTGAACCATGCGAGCCTGGTCGCCGTCGCCGGGCGCGAAATCCATGTGTACGACGCCGCAACATGGAAGCTGCGCCGCGCGCCGATCGTGCTGCCCGACGATCCGGCGCGCGTCATGCTGAGCCCCGACGCGCGCCATGTCTTGCTGCTGTTTG
>DATNAW010000209.1:0-9321 GCA_035572335.1 Rhodanobacteraceae bacterium | reverse complement strand
CGCCGCACTGAGACGCCGTCATGAGCGTGGCGCTGCACGGACTCCTGGCCGAGTTCGCCGACGCGGAGCAGTTGCTCGCGGCGGTGCGGCGTGCGCGCGGCGAGGGCTACTTCGCAGCGTCCATCGAAGCCTATTCGCCTTACCCGGTCGAAGGCCTGGACAGGGCGCTGGGCGCGCGCCATCACTGGGTGCCGTTCTGGATGCTGATCGGCGCGATCGGCGGCGGCGCGTTCACCTATTGGCTGGAGTGGTGGTCGGCAGCGGTGAACTATCCGATCAACGTGGGCGGCCGGCCGACGTTCTCGTGGCCCGCGTTCATTCCGCCCACGGTGGAGATGACGATCCTGTGGGCGGTGTTGCTGGGCGTGCTGGCCCTGCTGTACGGCACGCGCCTGCCGCGCGTGCACCATCCACTGTTCGAGAGCCGTGAATTCGAACGTGCGACCAGCGATCACTTCTTCCTGCTGGTGCGGGGCAACGATCCGTCGTTCGATGCGCAACGCACGCAGGCGTTCCTGCAAAGCCTGTCGCCGCTATCGATTGTCGAGGTGGCAGAAGAATGAAGCGAAACTGCCGACACCTTCTTCGTCATTCCGGGGCCATTGCCGGCTTCATCGGCGATGGAACCCGGAACCCAGTGACTTTTCCTTCTCTCGAAAAACGCTGGGTTCCGGGTTCGGCCCGCAATGAAGCTGCGGGCCGCCCCGGAATGACGAGCAAATATTGGAGCCGTCTAGCGACAAGGCTTCTGCTGTGTGCGCTCGCAACACTTGCCCTTACCAGCTGCGAACGCGGCATGCATGAGATGTACGACCAGCCGAAGTACAAACCGCTGACTTCGAGTCCGCTATGGGCGGACGGCAATTCGTCGCGCCCGCAGGTGCCGGGCACTCAGCCCTATTCCGCAGGCGCACTGGCTGGCGTTTCGAGCGGACGCCTGGATCGCGTAAAGCTGGTGCCGCCCGCCGGCCCCGTCACCGGCGTGGATGCAACCGGCAAACCGCTCGCCCAAGCGGGCACGGCCGCAACGTCGGGTTATTCCAATCCGCTGCCGATCACGCCGCGATTGCTCGCGCGCGGACAACAACGCTTCGACATCTATTGCGCGCCCTGCCACAGCCGCGCGGGCGACGGCGACGGCATGATCGCCGAGCGCGGCTTCCCGCATCCGCCGAGTTACCACACCGCCGCGCTGCGCAATGCACCGGACAGCCACTTCTACCAAGTGATCACCGATGGCTATGGCGTGATGTATCCGTACGCCGATCGCGTATCGCCGCACGACCGCTGGGCGATCGTCGCGTACATCCGCGCGCTGCAGTTGAGCCAGCATGCGCCGAAGTCGGCGTTGAGTGCGGAGGATCTGCAAAAGCTCGGCGCATCGAGCCCGCAAACAGTGAACCCCTCTCCCTCCGGGAGAGGCGGCGCGGAGCGCCGAGCGCGTAGCGCTGGGGTGAGGGTTCGGGCAACGCTAACCGCCCAGCTTCGTACCGAACCCTCATCCGGCGCCGCGCGCCACCTTCTCCCGAAGGAAGAAGGGAAGCAGCAAGAGAAAGCGTCGCAATGAATGCTTGGCTGCCCCGTACGCTCGTGCAATGGCTCGCGCTGCTGATCGGCATCGCGGCGCTGGTCGCGTGCGTGCTGCTGGGCCTCTGGCGCGAACCGAAGCAGGCGGTGCTTTCCTGGCTGTATACGTTTTTCTTTTTCACCGGTCTCTCTCTCGGCAGTCTCGCGTTATTGATGACGCACTCGCTGACAGGCGGCACGTGGGGCTGGTGCATCCGCGCGCCGTTGCTGGCCGCGGCACGGCAGCTGCCGCTGGTGGCGGTCGCGGCGATTCCGATCCTCGTCGAAATGCGCTTGCTGTATCCCTGGACCCTGCCCGCGCCGGACGTGCAGGCGCAGACGCCAAGCTGGTATCTCGCCGACACGTTTTTCATCGTCCGGACCGTGGTGTATTTCGCGGTGTGGATCGTTTCGCTGATCGCTTTCACGCGCAACATGGACGATCGGTTGATCGCACGCCGCATCGCGGCACCCGGCTTGATCCTGTTCGGGCTCACCTCGTATCTCGCCGCCACCGACTGGGCAATGTCGCTGACGCCGCACTGGCATTCGTCGGTGTTCGGGATGATGGTGGGCACCGGCTGGATGCTGGTGGCATGCGCATTCGCCACCGCGACGGTGACGTGGTCCGGTGGAACGAATGAATCCGCCACGCCGGACGTCCTGCACGACCTCGGCAACATGCTGCTGATGTTCGTGCTGGCATGGGCGTACCTCGCTTTCATGCAATACCTCACCATCTGGATCGCCGACCTGCCCGACGAGGACGCGTGGTACATCCCGCGCACGCTGACCTCGTGGCGGTATCTCGCGTGGTTCCTGATCGCGTGTAATTTCGTGTTGCCGTTCCTGGCGCTGCTGTCACGCGCCGCGAAGCGCCGTCACGCGTGGCTGCGCACGATCGCGTCGATGCTGGTCATCGCGAACGTCGCCGACGCGTTCTGGCTGATCGTGCCGGGCTTGCGGCCGTCCGGTTTCACGCTGCACTGGACCGACCTGTGCGCGCCGCTGGGCCTGGGCGCATTGTGGTGGTGCGGCTATCTCGGCCAACTGCGGCGCGCACGGCGCGTGCTCGCCGTTCCTTCGAACGCCGTTGCCGGCATGGAGCGCTCGCATGGCTGAGATGGAAAAACCTTTCGGCCATGAGCCGGATGCAATCAACTACCGCACCATCCTGATGTGCGCCGGCATTCTCGCCGTGGTCGTGATTGGCGTGGTTCTGGGCCTGCACGCGATCCTCACCGGCGCGGTGTTGCCCAACCATGCCGAAGTCGCCGCGCGCCCCGGCGAGGTTCCCCCAAAGCCGCGCCTGCAGCCGCACCCGCAAACCGATCTCGCGCAGTTCCGCGCGCAAAAGGAGGCGCTGCTGTCCGGCTACGCGTGGACCGACGCGCAACACGATTACGCGCGCATTCCGATCCAGCGCGCGATGCAGATTTATGTGCAGCGGCATGCGCATGCGGCGATACCGGCATCTGGTTCGAGCAGCGCCAAGGCTGCAATACCATCGGGAACGCCGCAATGAAGCGCGATCCTCTAGCCGCCGTCATCCCGGCGAATGCCGGGATCCATTCCACGCCTCCAGAAAGAGCGATGGATTCCGGCCTGCGCCGGAATGACGATCAAAAGAAGGTGTGCTTCACCACGCGTATTGCCGAGACGCTCCTGACCATATTGCTGGCGCTATTGATCTCTCCGCTTACATCCGCCGCCGCACCATCCATCCACGTCCGTGCCCCGCCCGACCTGCACCAGCGCGTCGGTTTCGATCAGGAACTCGGCGCGCAGGTTCCCTTGAATGGAACGTTCCACGACGCAAGCGGGAAAGCGATCCATCTGCGCGACCTGCTGCACGGCAAACCCGTCCTGCTGGTGCCGGGCTATTTCACCTGCAGGACACTGTGCAGCGTCGTCCGCACCGGCGTCGCCAATGGCGTGCGCGGCAGCGGGTTCACGCCGGGCAAGCAATTCGACGTGTTGCTGGTCAGCATCGACCCGAACGAAACCTCCGCCGACGCGCGGAACGCGCAACGGATGGACGCAGCCAACCATCCCGGCGCGGGCGTCGCGCGATGGCACTACCTGACGGGCGAGCAATCATCGATCGCGCCGGTGATGCACAGCATCGGCTTCCGCTACATGTTCGATGCACGCAGCGACCAGTTCGACCACGCGACCGGCATCGTGGTGCTGACGCCGCAGGGAAAAGTTTCGCAGTACCTGTTCGGCGTGAAATTCCCGGCCGAGACGTTGCGCCTGGCATTGGTCAATGCGTCGGACGGACACGTCGGCACCCTGATCGACCGGCTGGTATTGCTGTGCTGCCAGTACGACACCTCGAGCGGCCGCTACACGCTGACGATCCACCGGATCGTGCAGGGCCTCGGCATTTCGTTTGCCGTATTGCTGGCGGGCTTCGTCGTGTTCCTGCGCCGCAGCGAGATGCGGCGCAAGCGGAGGGACGCATGAGCTCCGGCGGCTTCTGGCATCTGCTGCCCAACGCCTCGACCAACGCCAAGCCGCTGGACGAATTGTGGTGGACGATGGTCGGGCTGTGCGCACTGGTGGCGATCGGCGTGTTCGTGGTGATGTTCGTGTTCTGCATCCGCTATCGCAAAGGCCGCCCGGCCGATCGGCATCTTTCCAAGGAAACGCTTCCGGTCGAGCTCACCTGGACGGCCGTGCCATTCCTGATCTTCATGGGCGTGTTCGTGTGGAGCCTGACGCTTTACGCGCGCAGCCGCACGCCGCCTGCGAACGCGGAAACCATTTACGTGGTCGCCAAGCAATGGATGTGGAAGATCCAGCACCCCGGCGGCCAGCGCGAGATCGACACGCTGCACGTGCCGACGGGCGTGCCGATCCGCCTGATGATGACGTCGCAGGATGTCATCCACAGCTTCTTCGTGCCCGCGTTCCGGGTGAAGCAGGACGTGCTGCCGGATCGCTACACGCAACTGTGGTTCACCGCGATCAAGCCCGGCGATTACCCACTTTACTGCACGCAATATTGCGGGCTAGACCATTCGAAGATGGGTGGCCAGGTGATCGTGATGCGGCCGGACGCCTACGCGCGCTGGCTCGATGAGAACAACACCGGCACCAGCCTCGCGTCGCAAGGCGCGGCGCTGTTCCGCACCAAGGGCTGCAGCGGTTGCCACGGTGCGAATGCGTCGGTGCACGCGCCCGACCTCGACGGAATCTATGGCCGCGTCGTGCATCTGCAGGACGGCAGCACGGTCACCGCGGACGATCGCTACATCCACGACTCGATCATGCTGCCCGACAAGCAGATCGTCGCGGGCTACGCACCGATCATGCCGTCGTTCTCGGGAGAGCTCACCGAGGGCCAGGTGCTCGCGATCATCGCGTACCTGAAGTCCACCAAGCCTGGCGCGCAGCCCGCGCATAAGGGCACCAAGCAATGAACGCCACCGCCATCACGCCTGACCTTCCGGAACTGGAACCGCCGCGCAGTTTCTACACGCACAAGTCGGGCCTCGGGAGCTGGCTCCTCACCACCGACCATAAGCGCATCGCGATCCTGTACGCGATCACGATCACGCTGTTCTTCATCATGGGCGGCGTCGCGGCGGCGATGATGCGGATCAACCTCGTCGAACCCGACGGCGCGCTGCTTTCCGCCGAAACCTACAACAAGACCTTCACCTTCCACGGCGTGGTGATGGTGTGGTTCTTTTTGATCCCGTCGATTCCCGCGACGCTGGGCAATTTCCTGTTGCCAATCATGATCGGCGCGCGTGACCTTGCGTTCCCGCGCCTCAACCTGATGAGCTGGTACCTGTTCGTGATCGGTGGCTGCTTCACGATCGCCTGCCTGCTGCTGGGCGGCGTCGACACCGGATGGACGTTCTACACGCCGTTCTCGACGATGTTCTCCAACACCAACGTGATCCTGGTTGCGGTCGGCGTGTTCGTCACAGGTTTTTCGACGATCCTCACCGGGCTCAACTTCATCGTCACCACGCACAAGCTGCGGATGCCGGGCATGACGTGGTTCAAGCTTCCGCTGTTCGTGTGGGCAATGTACGCGGTGAGCCTGGTGATGGTGCTGGCGACGCCGGTGCTGGCCATGACGCTGTCGCTGATCGGGCTGGAACGCATCGCGCACGTCGGCATTTTCGATCCGGCGCTCGGCGGCGACCCGCTGCTGTTCCAGCACATGTTCTGGTTCTACTCGCACCCGGCCGTGTACATCATGATCCTGCCGGCGATGGGCGTCGTCAGCGAAATCATTCCGTGCTTCGCGCGGCGCAAGATCTTCGGCTACCGGTTCATGGTGTACGCGCTGGTCGGGATTTCGGTAATCGGTTTCCTGGTATGGGGCCACCACATGTTCGTGGCCGGGATGTCGCCGACCGCCACGCTGGTGTTCTCGATCCTCAGCTTCATCATCGCGGTACCGTCCGCGATCAAGGTGTTCAACTGGACCGCCACGCTGAGGCGCGGACGCATCACCTTCGAGGCGCCGATGCTGTACGCGCTGGGCTTCGTCGGCCTTTTCATGATCGGTGGCATGAGCGGCCTGATGCTGGCTGCGCCCGCGCTTGACATCCCACTGCACGCGACCTACTTCGTGATCGCACACTTCCATTACGTGATGGTGGGCGGCACCGTGATGGCGTATCTCGGCGGCATCCACTATTGGTGGCCGAAAATCACCGGGCGGCTTTATTCGGAAGCCTGGGCGCGCTTCGCAGCGATCCTGATGTTCTTCGGATTCAACTTCACGTTTTTCCCGCAATACGTGCTCGGCTACCTCGGCATGCCGCGCCGCTACCACGCGTATCCGCCACAGTTCCAGCTGCTCAACGTGCTGTCGTCGGCGGGCGCGTCGATCCTCGCGCTCGCGTACCTGATTCCCGTCATCTACCTCGGCTGGTCGTTGTTCCACGGCGCGCGCGCGGGCAACAACCCGTGGGGCGCGCGCGGACTCGAATGGCAGACCCCCTCGCCGCCGCCCAAGCAGAATTTCCTCGAACGGCCGGTCGTGCAGAAGGTCTACGCCTACGACGAACCTTCGCCGGACGGCCAGCCCGCGTCGGGGGCGACGGCATGAACGGCAGCACCGCCGAGCTCCGCGCGCGCGGACTGGTCGCCGAACAGTTCGATGATGCGGCCCAGCAGCATGCGACGGCGCAATTCGGAATATGGGTGTTCCTCGCGACCGAAGTGTTGTTCTTCGGCGTGTTGTTCGCGGGTTATGCGGTGTGCCGGGTGCGCGACCCCGAAGGATTCCTGCTGGGCAGCCAGCACACCGAAATCCTGTTCGGCGCGGTCGAGGCCGCGATTCTGCTATTGAGCAGCGCCACCGTCACGTTCGCGGTGAACCTCATCAGGTTCGACGAGCGCCGCGTGGTCGCAGCATTGCTGGCGACCACCGCGCTGCTGGGCATCGCCTTCCTGGTGCTGCACGGCGTGGAGTATTCGCACGAACACGACGAACACCTGATGGTGGGCGTCGATTTCGCACAGCATGGCCCGCACGCGCGCGGCATCGAGCTGTTTTTCTTCCTCTACTACGCGATGACGCTGTACCACAGCCTGCACGTGCTGGTCGGCGTGTGCGTGATCGGGACGATGGGCGTGCTGGTGTGGCGCGGCAGGATCCGCGGCGAATACACCACGCCGCTGGTGTTGGCCGGGCTGTACTGGCACCTCGTGGACATCGTGTGGATTTTTTTGTTTCCGTTGATGTATTTGATCGGACGTTAGAGCTGCTGTTCCCTTCTCCTCTCGGGAGAAGGTGGCGCGCAGCGCCGGATGAGGGTTCGACCCTGCATGCGAATCACGACGAAGTTGCGGACCCTCACCCGCTTCTTCGAGGCACCCTCTCCGGAGGGAGAGGGATGCAAAAGCTCAAGGAGCACCCATGAACCGCGAAATCCTGAAACAAACCGCTCGCACGCCAGCCTTGGCGTTGCTTGGATTGCTGGCGTTGCTCGCCATCAACATCGGCCTCGCCTACGCACCAATCGGCCAACACCTTCGCCTGCCGATGAAACTGACGATCTGCTTCGGGATGGCGTTCATGCTGATGGTGTTCTGCATGCACCTGCATCGCGCGACCGGGCTGCTGCGTTTGGCAGCGGCGACGGGGTTCGGATGGCTGGCGATCATGATCGGTTTGATGCTGACCGACTACGTCACGCGCGTCGCCGTGCCACCGCCGTGGTGACCAAACCGCAGCCGTGATGATTCAGGGGTGGTTGCGTTGCGCGTGACCACACTGGATCACGCGTCGATACGGAGGAGATTCGCATGGAACAGCAATGGGATTTCTTCAAGACCTACGAGACGTCGATGGGCGTCTTCTACCCGCTCCACTACATCATCGCGGGCTACGACAGCTTCGATGAGGCGCAGGCCGCCGAAGCAGCGTTCCGCGAATCCGGTGTCGCCGCCGAAGACGTGCGCGCGGCCACCGGCGAGTTCGTGGCGAAGCAGTTGGAGACCCGCTCAGACCGCAACCTGCTGGACAAGATCGAGGATGCAGTCGTCAAGCACATCGGCACCGAGGAAGCCTGGGTCACCGAAGACAAGATGCACGTCGATGACGGCGGCGCATTCCTGTTCGTGTACGCGCCGGAAGACCAGGACGTTGCGAACGCGAAGACGGTCTTCGCAACGAACCCGCCGGTGTTCGCGCGCCGCTACCTGCGCATCGCCATCGAGCAGATCGTCAGGAACCCGAAAGCGCCGTGACCGCGTTTTCCGCCACCAGGCGCTCGATCAATTCGCTGATGCGCATGGCGTCCAGTGGCTTGACCAGGTGTTCGTTGAACCCGGCCGCGATCGCCCGCGCGCGGTCGCTGGCCTGCCCGTAACCGGTGATGGCCACCAGCGGCAGGTGTTCGAACCCGGCGGTGCGTCGCACGGTCTGCGCCACTTCGTAACCATCGATCACCGGCAAGCCGATGTCGACCAGCGCCACCTGTGGGTTGAATGCCTGCATCATCTGCAACGCCGCCGCGCCATCGTTGGCCACCGCCGTGCGGTAGCCCATTTCCTGCAGCAGCAGCGCCAAATTTTCAGCGGCCGGCGCGTAATCGTCCACGACCAGGATGCGGATGCGTTCCGCGAGCGCAGTCGGTTTCGCAAGCGGCACGTCCAGGTCGGTCGCGGCAGGCGCATGCGGACGATCGACCAGCGGCAGCCGCACGGTGAATTCGCTGCCCTTGTACGCGCCGTCGCTGGCGGCGGTGACGCTGCCGCCGTGCAAAAGCACGAGGCTGCGGACGATCGAAAGCCCAAGTCCGAGGCCACCGCGCGAACGGTCGAGCGCGCGCTCATCCTGGATGAAGGATTCGAAAATCCGCGGCAACAGGTCCGGCGAGATACCCTGGCCCTCGTCGCGCACGCGCAGCACCACCTGTCCGTCTTCCGCGTCGGCCGATAGCCACACATTGCGCTCAGGCGGCGAATATTTCGCGGCGTTGCCGAGCAGGTTCACCAGCACCTGCACCAGCCGGCGCCGGTCACCGGAAACGACCAGCCCCTCCTCGAGGTGCACGTGCAGGGTCTGGCGGCTGGATTCCATCGCGGGTTGCGTCGTTTCGACGGCCGCGGCAACGATGCTGCCGATGTCGACGCGCTCCGAATCGAGTTCGACCTTGCCGGTGGCGATACGCGCGACGTCCAGCAGGTCGTTGACGAGGCCGGTGAGGTGCTGCACCTGCGCCTCGATGACGCCGCGTTCGCGCGTCAGCACGTCCGGCGCGCGCAGCTTCATCA
>DATNAW010000208.1:0-9967 GCA_035572335.1 Rhodanobacteraceae bacterium | reverse complement strand
TGGCTGAAAGCCTTCCACATTTTCGGCGTGGTCACCTGGTTCGCCGGATTGTTCTACCTGCCGCGGCTGTTCGTGTACCACGCGGAAGCGATCGAGCCCGCGTTGCGTGCGCGCTTCAAGCTGATGGAACGCCGCCTGCTGATGATGACCCACATCGGCGCCGCGTTGGCGATCGGGTTCGGGCTTGCAACCCTTGGCAGCGAGCCCGGTTTGATCTTCGCGCACTGGTTGCAGGTCAAGCTCGCGCTGGTTCTGCTGCTCGTGATCTACCACGCGATGCTGGCGAAGCTCACCCGCGACTTCGCGCAGGATCGTTGCCATTGGTCGTCGCGCAACCTGCGCGGGTTCAACGAGATTCCGGGCTTGCTGCTGCTGGCGATCGTGATCCTGGCTGTCGTCAAACCTTTTTGAATGCGATCGTCCCATCTGCATCGGCAGCGGCCATAAATTCTCTGCAAGAAGCCATCCGTGGCGCTTGGCGCCGGCCCGGCCGGGCACGCGATGCCCCAGCATCGCGTACGCGTCCGCCCTCGCCTTGATTTTTCACGACAGCCGCTTCGAACAAGTGTTTGTTGCAGTCCGCCTTGGTATAGTTTTGACGACGTGGGGGAATCGCCCTGATGGCATCGCAATTGTCCCAGCAGGATCCCGGTCCGGAACTGCAAGCGGCGTTTCGCCGGCACCTGCCGCAGCGGCTGCGCACCTTGTTGCGCCGCGCGCGTGCGCAGTGCCGCAGCGGCTGGGATTGCAACGTGCTGCGCGCGCTCCACGACGAGATCGCGGTGCTCGCCGGTGCCTGCGGCCGTTACGGCATGCTGGAAACGGGTGAGCGTTTGCTGGCGCTGGAGTCGGCGTTGGCGCTGCCGTCAGCCGCGCACGGCGTCCCCGACGCGGCGGCCAACGCCGAGATCGACGCGCTGCTCGACAGCTTGCGTCCGCACCTGCAGCCACCTTCGCCCGGCCCGACCCGGCCGGAATGGATGCCCGCAATCACGCCATCGGCCGGACGCGATCCATTTCCGCGCTGCGAAATTCCCCCCGACAAATACTGGCTGCAACTCGGCATCGCCGATGTCCAGGGCGCGCCGGCGGTCAACGATGCGCAGGCCGCACCGGTTGAAACGCCGGCCATGGGGGAACTCGCGCATGGTCCGCGTGTGCGGATCGTCAACGACGACGATCCCGCCGTGAATGAACTGCTGTTGCGGCTGGAACAACAGGGTTGCGACGTGGCGCTGGTCGATCGCATGGACGGACTGGTCGATGCGGTGCGCAAGGCGCCGCCCGATCTCGCCATCGTGGTGGCGGATGCGCAGACGGCGTTCGATGCGCTCGCCGCCGCCTTGCAACACACCCGCCGCGATCCCGCGCATCACGTGCGCCTGCTGGTGCTGCTGCGCGCACCCGACGTGGAACTGCAGTTGCGCGCACTGCGCGCCGGCGCCGACCGCTGTGTCGCGCTGCCGGCGTCGTCGGAAGAAATCGTGGGCGCCGCGGTGGAACTGGCCAGCGTCGACCAGGAAAGCGCGTACCGCATCCTGATCGTCGATGACGATGCGCCGCAGGCGCTGTTCGCGCAGGCGATCCTGCGCCGCGCCGGCATGGAGACCAAGGTCCTTAGCGAATCGCTGGCAGTGCTGGACGAACTGGATCGCTTCCGGCCCGACCTGCTGCTGCTCGACCTCAACATGCCCGATTGCGATGGTTTCGAGCTGACCGCGCTGATCCGCGAACGCGATGGTTACGTCAACACCCCCATCGTGTTCCTGTCCGGTGACCAGGACGAAGAACGCCAGTTTGCCGCGCTTGATGTCGGCGGCGATGATTTCCTGGTCAAGCCGATCCGCCCGACACACCTCGTTGCGGCGGTGACGAATCGCGTGCGCCGGGCCCGCATGGCGGCGTCGCGCGCGCTGCGCAAGCGCCGGCGCGATGCCGGCACCGGTCTGCACGATCGCTCGCAATTGCTGGATGCGCTTTCCGAACATCTCGCCGCCAGCGGCGGCCGTACCGCGCCGGGTGGATTGCTGGCCGTGGAAATCGAGGCGGCCGCGGCGTTGCGCAGCCATCTCGGGCTGACCTCGTTCGACCAGCTGCTGTCGCAGATCGGTGCTTTCATCGTCGGCCATGCGCGCACGGGTTGCATGACCGCGCGTCACGGCAACGCCGGTTACCTGATCTTTGCGCCCACGCGCGGCGGAGCCGAGCTTGCCGGGCTCGCGAAGGAGTTGTTGGAAGCCGCGCACGAATCCAGGTTCGGCGCGCAGGCTTCCGCCGTGGGATTGGCCTGCGCGGTGTGCGCGTTCGACGCTTCGATCACCGAACCCGCACAGGCGCTGGCGGCGGTCGAGCGCACGCTGGCGGCGGCGCGCGCACAGCCTGACGAGATCGCCGTCTATTCGAAGCTCGCGCCGGATCCGAATTCGATCACCCAGCGGCTTTCGGTGGCGCTGGCCTCCGGCTCGCTGGGGTTGGCGTTCCAGCCGATCCTGCCGATCCGCGGTGCGGCCGAGCCGCAGTACCAGGCGCTGTTGCGTCTGCGGGCCGACGGACAGGAATACTTCGCCGCGCAGCTGGTGCCCGTCGCCGTGCGCACCGGTTCAATCGCCGCGATCGACGCGTGGGTGGTGCAACGCTGCATCGCGATCCTCGCCGAGCGCCTGCGCGATGGTGATCCGGTGCGCCTGTTCGCCAGCCAGTCGCTGCAAGGCTGGAGCGGCGGCGAGCGTGCATCGGCCCTGCGCGTGGCGCTTGCGGCCACTGGCGTGCAGCCGGGTTCGCTGATCCTCGAATTCCGCGCCGAGGAAGTCCGCCACAACATGCGCACGTTGCTCGCGCTGGCGCCGGAATTTAAGCAGGCGGAGGTGCGCCTGTCGCTCGCCGGGGTGGACGCCGACGCCGTCGCGGCCGGATGGATCGAGCACCTGCCGCTGGATTACGTGAAACTTTCGCCGGCGCTGGATGACCTGTCGCTGGCGGCCGTGGTGCAGGCGGCGCACGAGCGTGGCTTGCGGGTGGTGGCGCCGTGCGTCGAGTCGATCACGGAAGTCGAACGTTTGCGCACGGCGGGCATCGACCTGCTGCAAGGCAATTACTTCCGGCCGCCTGCGAGCGACCTCGGCGAAACATTTCCGCAGGCGGAGAACTGATTTTGGCGACGACGAATTCCGGTTTCGCAACCATGTGGCCAAGATGGGCCGCCAGCCTGGCGCTGGTCACGGCGGGCGCCGTGGCCGCACGATGGGTGGCCATGCCGCAAGTCTTTGCGGTGTGGGCATTGTTGTTGGTCGCCCTGGTTTTGCTGTGGCTGGTGCGCGCCGAGGCAGCGGTCGTCGCGCCGCAACATTCGCCGCAGATTCCCGATCCCGTCGACGTGGCGATGCGCACGCGGCTCGCTTCCGCGCAGGCGGAACTGTCTTCGCTGCGTGGCGTGCAGCGCGAACTGCTGGCGGCCAAGCAGGCCGCCGAGGCGGCAATGCTGGCCAAGAGCGAATTCCTCGCCAGCATGAGCCACGAAATCCGCACGCCATTGAACGGCATCCTGCCGTTGCTCGACATCGTGCTCGGCACCGACCTGACGCCGTCGCAGCGCGAATACCTCGTGACTTCGAACGCGTCGGCGAAGGAACTGCTGCGCATCGTCGACGACATCCTGGATTACTCGAAGGCCGAGGCCGGCAAGCTCGATCTCGAATCGGTCAGCATCAACATCCGCGAACTGGTGGACAGCGTGAAGCGACTGCTGGACAAGCCCGCCGAAGCCAAAGGGCTGGCGATGCGCGCGGTGGTGGATGCCGACGTGCGCCCGATCGTGCGCGGCGATCCGATGCGCGTGCGCCAGATTCTCACCAACCTGATGACCAACGCGATCAAGTTCACCCAGCGCGGCGGCGTGTCGGTGCGCGTGAGCAAGCGCAGTGATACCGATACCCAGCACGAGCTGTTGTTCGCGGTGCGTGATACCGGCATCGGTTTGGCGGCCGACGCCGCGGCGCGATTGTTCCAGCCGTTCACGCAGGCGGACGCGTCGGTGACGCGGCGCTACGGCGGAACCGGCCTCGGATTGACGATCTGCAAGAAACTGGTGGACCTGATGGGCGGCCGCATCGGCGTGCGCTCCGAACCGGGGCGTGGTTCGGTGTTCTGGTTCACCGTGCCGTTCGAGAAGGCGCCCGGCGACATGGCGGGGACGCACAAGAGTCTTGCGGGCTCGCGCGCGCTGCTCGCGGCCGGTCCGCAACGCGCGCAGGCGATCACGCCGGTGCTGGCGACGCTGGAACTGGACACCTCGCACGTGGCCGACACCGCGGCGGCGCTCTCGCGCCTGCGCCAGGCCGCGCCGCTGGGTGACTCCTTCAGCTTCGACCTGCTGCTGGTGGATGCGACCAGCGTCGGCGGCGACGTCTCCGAGTTGCTGCAGAGCATCCTGCGCGAACGCCAGCTCGACAAGCTGCGCATCCTGGTTTTGGGACTTGCCACCCCGCCCGATCCGCGTGTCCACACCGCCGCGGCGCGCGTCGACGATGCCGCCCTGCGCCAGGGCGTGCGTCGCGTTTTCGGCGCGCCGCAGCCGCGCGCGCAACCGGTGCTGAGCGTGCCCGCGTTGCCGGCCGTGCCCCCCGTCGGCGGCACCCCGCAACCGCTCGTCGGCACGGTGCTGCTGGTCGAAGACCATCCGGTCAACCAGAAAGTCGCGCAGAAATTGCTGGAGCGCCTCGGCCTGACCGTCGATGTCGCCGACAACGGCGAAATCGCCCTCGAGAAATTGCGCGGAAAGGCCTACGCGATGGTCTTGATGGATTGCCAGATGCCCGTGCTCGACGGCTACAGCGCCACCCGGCGACTACGCGAAATCGAGAACGAACAAGGCAAGCCGCGCATGCCGGTGATCGCGATGACGGCGCACGCGATGTCCGGTGACCGCGAACGCTGCCTGCAGGCCGGCATGGACGATTACCTGTCCAAGCCGCTGGACCGCCAGCTGCTGGAACAGACGCTGGCACGCTGGATGCAGCAGTCCCCGCATGCGGTTGCCGTGGCGGCAGCGCCCGCCGTGGCCGCTGTCCGCGCAGCCGCACCACCACCCACTCCGCCAACAATCCTGCCCATGATCAGTCCGCCGCCCCCCGACACCCTCGACACCGCGACGCTGGTGGACCTCGAAGACATCATGGGCGACGAACTGGTCACGCTGGTGGATGCGTACCTGCGCGACGGCGAAACCCGCATGCGCAATCTGCAGGAAGCGGCCGCGCGCGGCGACAGCGCCGAGGTCGGCAAGCTCGCGCATTCACTGAAATCATCCAGCGCCAACCTCGGCGCGATGCCACTGTCCACGCGCGCGCGACAGGTCGAGGAAGCCGCCCGCAACGGCACCCTCGCCAATCCGCTGGACAGCGTCGCGGCGCTGGAGAAGTTGTACGCCAACGCGGCGACGGCGCTGAGGCAGCGTTACAACCGGCCGTAGTCGCTGCTTACGCGCGCTTCTTTTTGACGCGTTTTGGGACCCTGGCCTTGGGCTCCGGCATTGCCGCTGCAGTCGCAACCAGCAATGCCTGCAGTCGGTCGGAATCGTCAAGCAATTCGTCTGCAACGGGATAGGGCTTTGCCACGGGATACGGCGGACGGCGGGGGAGGTCGGCCGTCATCGCAGCGGTGGCGTCGGCAGTTTTCACGAACAGGCTGTTGTCACAGGCAAAGGCGACGATCTTGCCGTCGATGTAGATGCCGTATTCGCCGAACATCTTCTTGTGCGTGATGCGCTCCCGCAACCCGGATTGCTCCATCACGTAGTCAACGAAAGACATGTCCGTAGCCATGGGAATCCGGGACCCCGTATGAAATGCCCCGGATTTCGCCGCCATGCGGCTGCATCCGGGCTACCCGCTACAGACGCGTATTGAAAGGAATGATCGTTGCCTGTTCGTCGTGGACATCCAAGCCGTAGCCGATCGCGAGTTCGCCTATGCAAAGGCCAAAGATTTGACGAAGCATGAAGAGCGCTCGACGCAAAACTGAGCGCTATGCCGCGTGCGATGATGATTCAACGCTGTTCGCCTGAATCGCGTCGCAGAACTTGCGAGCCGCTTCGCGCATCCTTTGTAAACGCTCGTAAAGCTCGGAGCCTTCGTCTGCGTTCTTGAGTGCATGCGTGAGTGTCGATCGAATGTGATCAATTGAAGAAACACAGTACTGTGCGCCCTCGGCCTCGTACTCTCGGTAAAGAACGCGGCGATCTTCCAATTCCCCGATTAGATGCCTTGCAATTGTGATCTCCGGCACTGGCGGCTGCCATTGAATACCGAAGATCGGAATCGAAACACCGGAAAGCGACGCAAGGATTTCCGAGGGCTTCATGAGCGTCGTCAGCTTCGAATATGCGTCTGCAGATACCGCTCCAAACCCACCTGTTCGATCAGGCCGAGCTGGGTCTCCAGCCAGTCGATGTGTTCTTCCTCTGAATGCATGATGTCGGCGAACAGGCCGCGGCTGACGTAGTCGCCGACTTTTTCGCAGTGTGCGATCGCAGCCTGCAGGTCGGGCAGTGCCTGGCGCTCCAGGCGCAGGTCGCACTCGATGCATTCCTTCGGCGTCTGCCCGATCAGGAGCTTGCCGAGTTTCTGCAGGTTGGGTAGGCCTTCCAGGAACAGGACGCGTTCGATCAGGCGATCGGCGTGCTTCATCTCGTCGATGGATTCGGCGCGCTCATGTTCGGCCAATTCCTTGAAGCCCCAATTGTCGTACATCCGGTAGTGCAGGAAATACTGGTTGATCGCGATCAGCTCGTTGCCCAGCGCCTTGTTGAGGTGCTCGATGACCTGGGTGTCGCCTTTCATGTTGGACTCCTTGTGCGGAACGGCGCGTCGACGCACGCGGTGTCCCGCGACTATACCGCCCGGTGCGGCGGCGCGATGGAGTGATTATCGATTGCAGCCGCCGCGCGATCCTTCAGGCGGCAACAGGCAGGGCGGCGGCGCGGCGTTCGGAATCGAGCGCGTCTTCGACCAGTTCGCGCGCTTCGCCTTCGCAGCAGCCGCAACAGGTGGTGCAGCCGGTACGGGTTTGCACGTCTTCGAACGTGCGCGCACCACGCGCGACGGCGCGGCGGATGTCATGGTCGGAAACGGCTTGGCAGACGCAGACGTACATGCGGGCACTTCGAGGGACGCTCGACGGGCGCCATTTGAACGCGAATGCGAATGATTGTCAAGTAGCTTTGGAGCAGCCTACGCCAATCTCGACCGAGCACGCCGCTTCGACCAGCGGCGCGAAGTAGCGCAAGGCGCGGCGGTAGACGTCGCGCTTGAAATCCACGACGTGCTCGGCGGGGTACCAGAAATCGACCCAGCGCCAGACGTCGAATTCCGGCGAGGCGTGGCTATCAAGCCTGAACGCCTCGTCGTCGCCCAGCATCCGGAGCAGGAACCACACTTGTTTCTGGCCGATGCAGGTCGGTCGCTGGCCACGCCGGACGTAGCGCGGCGGCAGCCGGTAGCGCAGCCAGCCGTGGGTGGAGCCGAGGATTTCGACCTGGTCCGCGCGCAGGCCGGTTTCTTCCTCCAGCTCGCGGTACATGGCTTCGTCCGGGGTTTCGTCCGTGTTCATGCCGCCTTGCGGGAACTGCCAGCCGTCGCGCTGCACCCGCCGTGCCCAGAACACCTGGCCGTGCGGGTTGAGCAGCACGATGCCCACATTCAGGCGGTAGCCGTCCACGTCGATCATGGACCGGATTCAAACACAGCCCGCGAACACTCGGCAAGTCCGCAGTGACCGCTGCGGCGTGAACGGCGGCGCGGTTTCGCGGTCGTAACCGTGCGCCCGGGTTGCGCCTGCCGGGGTGGCTGGGTATAAGCGGCGGACTGTTTTTCACGGACAGGCATGGCTTCGACGATCTTCCACCACTGGCTGGACCAGTTCCACGCCCTCCCGAAAAACCGGCGACGCTGGGTGATCGGCGCAGCGGGCGTGCTCGCTTTCGCGGTGATCTTCGGGCTGGGTGTATTGTTCGGGCGTGGCGTGGGGTTTCCGAACGGACTCGAAGCCCGCGCGCACCGGCTGGCGGCGCGCAACGCCGAACTGGAAAGCCAAAACCAGAGCCTGGTCCAGCAACAACAGACCGCGAACACGACCGTGGCGGCGCTGAAGCAGGCGATGGCGAGCCGCGATGTGGAAATGCAGACGCTGAGACAGGAACAGGCGTTCTACGCCAAGCTGATCGGCATCGACGGCAGCCGCTCCGGGCTGGGCGTGCACAGCGTCGCGCTGGCGCCGGTGAAGAACACCAACGCGTGGAACTTCACCGTCACCCTCGTCAACACCGCGGAAAACGCGGATTCGGCGCGCGGCAAGCTGACGGTGGCGATCGAAGGCGTGCAGGGCGGCAAACTGACCACGCTGGACTGGGGGCGTCTGTCCGGTTCCGGCGGCAAGGACGGCCTTCCATTCGCCTTCAAATTCTTCCAGCAGGTGCAGGGCTCGCTGGCGCTGCCCAAGGGCTTCGTTCCCAATCGCATTGCGGTCACGCTGCACCCGGACAGTGGATCGAGCGTTACCCGCAAGCTCGACTGGAGCGAGGCGGTCGCCGGCCACGGCATCAGCATCGGCACGCCTTGATCGGCCGCGCCAGCGCCTCCATCATGGTGTCGAGGTGCATGCATGAATGACATTTCCACCACCATGGATCCCGGACTCAGGATTTCCGATGCCGCGCTCGCGCGGGCGCGCGAACTGATCGCCGAGGAAGGCAACCCGGCGCTCAAGTTGCGCGTCTTCATCGAAGGCGGTGGCTGTTCGGGATTCCAGTACGGTTTCAGTTTCGACGAAACGCGCGCGGACGACGATTTCGTGCTCGATCGCGCGGGCGTGGAATTGCTGGTCGACCCCTTGAGCATGCAATATCTCGAGGGCGCGGAAGTCGATTACGTGGAAGAACTGTCGGGCGCGCAGTTCGTGATCCACAACCCGAACGCGAAGACGACGTGCGGGTGCGGCAGTTCGTTCACGGCATGATTTTTGCGATCGTCCGTGATCGCCGCGTATCGGAATCAAAATGCGCGAACAGTCATCTGCAGCCACGAAACATCACCTCGGCCATCCATGGCATGACTTCTCGACATGGCTTTGCGTTCGTCCATGAACGCTGCTTCGTTCAGGCTGCACCGGCCTGCAGCGCGTCTGGGTCGAAAACATCGGAACGGCCATACGTGGCCTGATTTTTCACAACGGCTGCTTCGAACGGAGCCACCTGTGTTTCGATTTCGTGCCGGGGCTGCTTCTTGAGTTCGGCCGAACGCACGCGCCTCAACACCTTCACCTGTTCGCCGCTGGATCGCTGCGGCGAACACCGTGCCGACGCGGAGTGGATGGCCGCGCAATGCGCCGCGGGGCACGCGCGCTGGCTGCCGTTCGACAGTGAAGGCCGCGCGCCGGTGCGCGGGCATCGCCTGTGCTGGATCGAGGCCGGAAAGCTTGCCCCCGATGCGCCAGCGAACTTTCTGGGTTGCGTCGCGGGTGTCCCGCTCTACGCGCTGCGCGAAGCGGCGGAGCACGAGGCGACATTCCCCGAAGCGGAATGGCTGGACTTGCGGACGGCCGCGTCCGAACTCGAGCGCGGCGACGCGGCCGTGTTTGCCTATGCGCGTGGCCTCGCCAACTGGCAAGCTTCCATGCGCCATTGCAGTTACTGCGGCGCGCGGCTCGCCTTCATCGAAGGCGGACATCGCGCGGCATGCGGCGGTTGCGGCCGCCTGCATTTCCCGCGCACCGACGCGGCGATCATCGTGGTCGTGGAGCACGATGACGCGTGCCTGCTCGGGCGGCAGGCGGCGTGGCGCCCCCGCCAGTACTCGACGCTGGCGGGCTTCGTGGAACCGGGCGAGTCGCTGGCCGATGCGGTGCGCCGCGAGGTGCGCGAGGAAACCGGCGTCGAAATCCTCGAATGCGATTTCCATTCCTCGCAGCCGTGGCC
>DATNAW010000207.1:0-2258 GCA_035572335.1 Rhodanobacteraceae bacterium | reverse complement strand
CGTAGGCGACCACGGCTTCCAGCGTCGGCAGGTACGCGACGTTGTGCTTCTTCATCATCTCGAAAACTTCTTTCGTGCCGTAGAAGCCGTGTTCGATGGTGTCGACGCCGGCGATGATGGAGCGGCGCATGCCTTCCGGCGTGGTCGAGTGCACCGACACCGGCAAGCCCAACGAGTGCGCGGCTTCCACGCCGGCGTTCAATTCCGCCTGCGTGAAAGTCGGCACCGAGCCGTGCGACTTGCCGCAGTGGTAATCGGCGTAGATCTTGATCCAGTCCGCGCCGTGGCCGGCCTGGTCGCGCACCGCCGCGATCATCTCGGGCACGCCCGCAACCGGGATGCCGCCCTGCGGAATCGTCATGTCGGTGCGAAATCCCATCGGGCCGGGGCCGTAGCAATCCTTGGCGACGGTTGCGCGCGTCGCAACGAACAAATGTGGCCCGGGAATCAGGCCGTCGTTGATCGCTTTCTGCACCTGCACGTCGGCATAACCCGCGCCTTCGGTGCCGAGGTCACGCAGCGCGGTGAAGCCTGCCATCAGCGTGTCGCGCACGTGGTTGACCGCTTCGATCGTGCGATACGGCAGCGGTTCCTTCAGCACCTGGTCGTTCCACAGCGTCTCGTTGTACGGATGCAGGAAAATGTGCGAGTGCGCGTCGATCAAGCCCGGCAACAGCGTGGTGCCGGGCAGGCTGATGGTTTGCGCATCGGCGGGCACCTTGACCGAATCGCGCGGGCCGACCGCGGCGATCTTGTCGCCCTCCACCATCACTGCCCAGCCTGCGTGCGTGGCTTCGCTGCGCGCGTCGAACACGCGATCGGGGGTGAGCAGGTACACGCCGGTCGCCGGTTTGGCGGCGGACGTTTGCGCGGGCGTCGCCGCGCAGGCCAGCGTCGCGACGATCGATGCCGCCAGCGCGACCAGGATTTTTCGCATCGACATGGGACCCCTCCGATTCAAGCGAAACGCCGAGGGTACACCGGCGCAGGCACTTGCGCCGGCTCCGGAGCCGGCCAATACTCCGGCCGCGGTTGCCCTTTCAACCCACCGCAACCGCGGGGAGGGAAAGTCATGATCAAGGCAATACTGGCCCTTGCGGTTGGCGTTCTCCTGGCTGCACCGGCCGCCGCGGGCGGCGCGCACGTGTCGAACAAATCGATCAGGCACGGCGCGTTCCTGGTCGGCTATGGCGGTTGCCACGACTGCCATACACCCGGCTGGGCGGAAAATGGCGGACAGGCACCGATGGACATGCTGCTGACCGGTGGCGGCACCAACTTCCAGGGGCCGTGGGGCACGACCTATGCGCCGAACCTGCGCCTGCTCGTGCAGACACTGACGACGAAACAGTGGATCGCGAAGCTGCGTTCGCTGAAGTCGCGCCCGGCGATGCCGTACTGGACGTTCCGCTACCTGTCGGACAAGGACCTCACCGACATGTACGCCTACATCCATTCGCTGGGGCCAGCCGGCAAACCCGCGCACGATTGGGTGCCGCCGGGACAGAATGCGCCCGCGCCTTACCTGAAGCTGGTATTGCCGGCGCCACCGGCGGTGGTGACTGGCGGGCATTGATGCATCGGCGCCATGCGCTGACCCCGGTTGTTTCGCCTCGACGCGCGTCCGATACTCACAGCCTTCCTCACAAGGGGCCAGACCATGATCGGTGAATGGTATGCAGGCGTGCGCGTGCTGCACATCCTCTTTGCGGCGTTCTGGGTGGGCTCGGCGGTGTTCCTGACGCTGTACGTGACACCGGCACTCCGCTCAACCGGATCGCAGGGCGCAGCCGTGATGGCGGAATTGATGCGACGGCGGATGGGCGGGTTCATCGCCGCGGCGGCGATGCTGACGGTGCTGTCGGGCCTGTGGATGTACTGGATTTTCACCAACGGCTTCGACGGCGCCATCGTGACCCATGGCGCAGGGCTGGCGCTCGGCATCGGCGGCTTGTGCGGCATCGCGGCGGCGGTGATCGGTGGCGCCGTGATCGGACGCGCGGCCGAACGCGCCGGCGCGTTGTCGCAACAGGTGGCGCAGATCCCGGAAGGCGAGGAACGTGCGGCGACCCTGCAAACGGTGGCGGCGCTGCAACGCCGGGTCGCGACCTTCAGCCGCCTCGCCGTGGTGCTGCTGGTGGCGGCATTGGTCGCGATGACCATCGCGCACGCGGTGTAGAGGCGCAACGTACAGGGGACAAATCGATGACCTCCAAGCAATTCGTCGCACTGGGTGTGCGGTTGTTCTGCATCTGGCT
>DATNAW010000206.1:0-10762 GCA_035572335.1 Rhodanobacteraceae bacterium | reverse complement strand
CAGGCGGGCGCGCAAACGATCGGCTACGACTACCTGGTTGTCGCGACCGGTTCCACCCATGCGTATTTCGGCCACGATGACTGGGCTGAAGATGCGCCGGGTCTCAAGACCATGGATGACGCGCTGGCGATCCGGCGCCGGGTCCTGGCGGCGTTCGAGGCGGCCGAGCGCGAACCCGGCGCCGAGCTTCGCAGGCGATGGCTGACGTTCGTGATCGTCGGCGCGGGCCCGACTGGCGTGGAACTGGCCGGCACGCTGGCCGAGATCGCGCACCACACCTTGCCGCGCGAATTCCGGATCGCCCATCCGCGTGATGCGCGCATCCACCTGGTCGAAGCCGGTCCGCGCGTGCTGGCGGCGATGCCGGAAACCCTTTCAGCGATCGCGCAGCGCAAACTGGAAAGCATGGGTGTCGAAGTGCACACCAGCGCCGCGGTGACAGGCATCGACGCGACCGGCGTGCGCATGGGTGATGAACAGATTGCCGCGCGCACCGTGTTGTGGGCGGCGGGCGTCGCGGCCTCGCCGCTGGGTGCGCAACTCGGTGGCGCGCGCGACCGGGCAGGGCGGGTGAAAGTCGCGCCCGACCTGTCACTGCCGGACCATCCCGAGGTGTTCGTGATCGGCGATCTCGCGTGGGTGGAACAGGCCGGCCAGCGCGTGCCCGGCATGGCGCCCGCGGCCAAGCAGATGGGCAGGCATGCGGCGCGCGCGATTCGTGATCGCATCGCGTGCGCGGCCGCACGACCATTCCTTTATCGCGACTACGGCAGTCTCGCCAGCATCAGCCGGTCGTCGGCGGTAGTGGATCTGCGCGGTTTGAAATTTTCCGGCTTCGTGGGATGGCTGTTCTGGTTGTTCGCGCATATCTTCTTCCTGATCGGCTTCCGCAACCGGCTCGCCGTGATGTGGAACTGGGCATGGTCGTACATGACGTGGCAGAGAGGTGCGCGGATCATCGTGGGTGACCGCAAGTACACGGATTGAGCACGAGCTCTCCGCTAAAAGTCGCGAGCTTCGCAAACTCCGTTTTCGGTGAGCGTGGCGCAGCGGGGCCGAAGCGCGTCCTTCGACTTCGGCCTGCGGCCTACCCTCAGGACGAACGGAGAAAGCGAGCGCCGTAGGTTAGGCTGACACCGGCCCATCGGCGGAAGCGAACGTGCTCGCATATTGTTGGGCTTCTTCCGGGCAAGCATGGAATCAGCTACAACTTAAACAGGCCGGCCTTCTCCAGTGCGGCCGCACACCGCATGCATCGAAAATGGCCATGCCGCGTTTGCTGATCCACAAATCCGCTACGGCGATCAGTTCGCCGCCTTCGTAGATAAACGGACAGCGCGCGCGGAGCCATGGTGCAATGCGCGCTTGCTGGAACAGGTCGCGCAGTTCGCGGGTGTGCGGATCGCCGGCAGGTTTGATCCGTTCACCGCCTTCCCTAAAGCGGACGGTCAGCGTCGGATTGAGCGGCGCGTTGATCGCGTCCATTGATGCCGGGTCCGTGGCTTCGAGCCGCAGTTCGCCGCAATCCTGCGGTAATTCGAGCGGCGCGCCGTTCCATTGCGCATGCCAATTGGCGGCCGGGAACGCCAGCGGCGGCGTGGCATGCAAGCGGCCATCCCAGATGCGAATCTCCGTGCCCGGCCACACGATCATGGGCGTGCTGTCTTCCGCAGCGTTCGCGGCTTGCTTCGCCAGTTCGGCGCGCGACGCATCGGGTGGCGCGGAAAGACCTCTCGCGTGCAGCCATGCATCCAGCGCCGGTGCGCGCAGCGCTTCGGGCAACGCCAGCCAACCAGCGACGTCCAACGTGTCCGCGTCGCGCCGCAATGTCGCCAGGGCGGCTTGTGCGTTACTATCGATGTAGTCGGCGGTCGTGCGACAAAGCTGCGCCGCGTGCAGGATGGAGGCATCGGCGTACGGCCAATGCGCCAAGATGCGCGGCAGGATTTCCCGCCGCAACACGTTGCGTGCGAAGCGCGGGTCGGCGTTGGCAGGATCGTCGATGCACAGCAATGCGTTGTCCAGCAGATACTTGCGCAAGCTCGCGCGTGGCGTTTCGAGCAGCGGCCGCCATAGCAGCCCGCGCGCGAACGGACGCAGCGCGCGCATGCCGCCCACGCCTTCTGGTCCCGCGCCGCGCAGCAGCTTCAGCAACACGGTTTCGATCTGGTCATCGCGATGATGACCCAGCACCAGCCATTCGCCTTCGGCGAGGTTTTCGGCGAATGCGGCGTAGCGCACGCGGCGTGCCGCGGCTTCGGTGCCTTCGCCGCGCGCGTCGTCAACCTGTACGCGAACCGCGGTCAGCGGAACGCCAAGCGATCCGCAAAAATCCGCACAGCGGTTCGCCCAGTCCGAGCTGTCTGCATGCAGACCATGGTCGACGTGCAGTGCGCGCAACCCGCGTTCGCGTGCTTCCGGCGACTGCGCCAGCGCGTGCAGCAGCGCGGTCGAATCGGGGCCGCCGCTGAAGGCCACGCACAGGGCAGGCGGTGCGTTCGCCTCGATCCGCGCCCGCAGATCATCCGTCCACACGGTTCAAGCCTTGCCGGATTTCGCGCGGTTGCGAACGTGGATGGTCTTGGCGCGGCCTTCCCCGGCACTGCGCCGCTCGATGTCGAACAGCGTTGTCGCGGTGATCAGGTCGCTCAGCTTGCCGTAGCCGTAACTGCGCGCGTCGAAGTCGGGACGCTGCTTGCTGATGATCGAGCCGACCGGACCGAGGCCGGCCCAGCCCTCGTCGTCCGAAGCCGCCTCCACCGCATTGCGCAGCAAGTTGACCAGAGAGGAATCCTGCTTCAGTTGCGCGGCCGTGCGGGGCTTTTCGGGCGTGGGCTCGTCGGGCTTCCCGGAGAGATTCTCGACGTACACGAACTTGTCGCACGCGGCGACGAACGGCTCCGGCGTCTTGCGCTCGCCGAAGCCGTACACGATCAGCCCGGATTCGCGCAGGCGCCCGGCCAGCCGCGTGAAGTCGCTGTCGCTGGAGACGATGCAGAAGCCCTCGAAGCGCCCGGAATACAGCAGGTCCATGGCGTCGATGATCAGCGCGGAATCCGTGGAATTCTTGCCTCGCGTGTAGCCGAACTGCTGCATCGGCTGGATCGACTGCTTCAGCAGCGTGTCCTTCCAGCTTTTCAGGCGATTGTCGGTCCAGTCCCCGTAGGCGCGCTTGACGTGCGCGGTACCGTACTTGGCGATTTCCGCGAGAAGGGCATCGAGCAGCGACGGCTGCGCGTTGTCGGCGTCGATCAGGACGGCGAGTTTGGCGGCGGATTCGTTGGCCATGTACGGCTCCATCGCGGCGGGATGCGTCGATGGTAGCGCGCCGGCGCAGCGTGTGACTGCGCCGCGAGAGCGCATCAACTGGATTGGGTGAAGGTCAGCTCGACGCCGATACCGGCCGGGTCGGTCACGAACAACCACGCTTGATGAAGTTCATCCGCCATGTCGGTCCAGCGCCGACGTCCACTGCCTCGAGACGCGTGCGCGTTTCCTTCGAGATCGCAGTCGAACGCGAGCTGCGCCGAACGCGCCGGGTGTCTGCCGCTGCGGCCTAGTCCTGATAAACGCCGTAGCCACGCAGCCGCTGATAGCGTTGCTGCAGCAACGCGTCGATCGGCAGCGCCTGCAATTCGTCCAATTGGTTGAGCAGCACGGCTTTCAGGCGGATTGCCATCGAACGCGGGCTGCGGTGCGCGCCGCCGGTGGGTTCGCGGATGATCTTGTCGATCAGGCCGAGTTCCTTGAGACGCGGCGCGGTCAGGCCCAGCGCTTCGGCGGCATCCTTGGCGCGGCCGGCGTTCTTCCACAGGATCGACGCGCAACCCTCGGGCGAGATCACGGAATAGGTCGAATACTGCAGCATGTTGACGCGGTCGCCGACGCCGATCGCCAGCGCGCCGCCGGAACCGCCTTCGCCGATCACGGTGCACACGATCGGCACTTTCAGTTCCGCCATTTCTTCGAGGTTGCGCGCGATGGCTTCGCTCTGGCCGCGTTCCTCGGCGCCGACGCCCGGGTAAGCGCCGGGCGTGTCGATGAAGGTGAGGAGCGGCAGGCGAAAGCGTTCGGCCATTTTCATCAGGCGCAGCGCCTTGCGGTAGCCTTCCGGCCGCGGCATGCCGAAGTTGCGGCGCACCTTGGATTTGATGTCGCGGCCTTTCTGGTGCCCGATCACCATCACCGGCTGCCCGATGATGCGCGCCAGTCCGCCGACGATCGCCGCGTCATCCGCATACATGCGGTCGCCCGCCAGTTCGTGGAATTCGTCGCAGATCACCGCGACATAGTCGTTGGTGTAGGGACGCCCGGGATGGCGCGACAGTTGCGTGACCTGCCACGGCGACAGGTCGCGAAAGATTTCCGCGGTCTTGGTGCGCAATTTGGCGCGCAGTTTTCCGACCTCGTCATCCACGTCGATGGCGTTGTCGCGACCCGCCGTGGTCAACTCGCGCAGCTTGTCTTCCAGCTCGGCGATCGGCTGCTCGAAATCGAGGAAATTGGGATTCATCCGCTAAGTCTGATCGGCGAAACGGCGATTATAGCGGCGCCTCGTTTGCGGTTTGACCGGCGCTCCAGAACGAACGAGGCGCATCACCGCTCGGCAGGAGCGGTTTTGCCTCCCCGTCGGAACGAAGGAGTCGAGGGGCATGGCTTTGGTGTATTCGTTGCGCAAACGGCATCCCCCACCGCTGACCCCCTTCGTTCCCAAGGAGGTGATCAACTGACCTGCCTTGTTGTATCGGAGTTTGCCGTCGGCCGCGACAGCGAGGGCTGCACCGACTTGACGCCCGGCACTTCCGCGAGGCTGCGCAAAAGGCCGGTGTTGACCTTGACGCGCCAATCGTCCCCGAGCCGGATGTCCGCGCTTCCGCCGGCGTTGTGGTAGCCGGTCAGCAGCAACGGCGTGCGGCCACCGCAATGGCCCGCAAGCGCACGCTTGAAGGTCGGCACGAACGCGGCGTCGATGCCGTTGACGCCGACCCGCAACACCCTCGCGCCGGCTTCGCAGGCCTCGTCCAGCGTCCAGGCGCGGCGCGCGCGAATGGCAAGCTCGCCGCTGAAATCGTCCAGTGCAAGGCCACCCTCGATCACCAGCAAGGCATCGGGCTGCAGCAACGGCGCGTACTGCTGCATGGCTTCGCGGAAGAAATTCACTTCGATCGCGCCGCTCCAGTCTTCGATGCGGACCGCCGCGCCGCTATCGCCACGCCGGCGCATCTTCACGAGCATGCCCGCGACGGCCCACTGGGTTTCCGGCGCACGGCGCCAGCGATTTTCCTCGCCATCGCCGCCGCCTCGCGGGACGGGCGGTTCATAGCGGTCGGCGATCTCGCCGATGGGGCAACTCGCGAGTTGCGCCAGCACCTCGCGCCAAGGATCGGTCGGGTGCCCCGACAGGTAATGTCCGAGCGTAGCGCGCTCGCCCGCAAGCTTGCGTTCCAGTGTCCACGGCGGTTGCGCCGGTGTCGCCAGGGAAACCGTGGCGACGGCTTCCATCGCGGCGCCGAACATGTCGTTCTGGCCGGCTTCGCGGTTGCGCAGGCTCTGCTCGGCGGCTTTCACCGCTTCGGGCAATTGCGCGGTCAGCGTGGCGCGGTTGGTCCCGAGCGAATCCATCGCGCCCGCCTGGATCAGTGCCTCGAAAACGCGCTTGTTCAATTTGCCGGGATCGACGCGCGCGCAGAAATCAGCAAGGTCCCGGAATGGCCCGCCGGATGCGCGCGCCGCGACGATCGCCTCGCACACGGCGCGGCCCACGCCCTTGATCGCACCCAGGCCATAGCGGATCGCGTCGTGCTCGACCGGGCCCCCCTGCGGAATCGCGACGAAGTGGTAGTCCGACGCGTTGACGTCCGGTGGCTGCACGGCAAGTCCGATGGTGCGCGCGTCCTCGATGAACTGCACCAGCTTGTCGGTGGCGTCCATGTCGGACGACATCGTCGCGGCCATGAACTCGGCGGGGTAGTGGACCTTCAGCCAAGCCGTCTGGTAGGCGACCAGCGAATACGCGGCGGCGTGCGACTTGTTGAAGCCGTAGCCCGCAAACTTTTCCATCTGGTCGAAGATCGCATCGGCTTTTCTTTCCGCGACGCCGCTCTGCATCGCGCCGTCGCGGAAGATGCCGCGATGCTTGGCCATCTCGGCCGGCACCTTCTTGCCCATCGCGCGTCGCAGCAGGTCGGCGCCGCCCAGCGAATAACCGCCGACAATCTGCGCCATCTGCATCACCTGCTCCTGGTACACCATGATGCCGAAGGTCTCCTTCAGCACCGGCTCGATGCGCGGATCGGGATAGGTGACGGGCTCGCGTCCGTGCTTGCGCGCGACGTAGCTCGGGATCAGGTCCATCGGACCGGGGCGGAACAGCGAGTTCAACGCGATCAGGTCTTCAAAGCGGTCGGGTTTGGCCTCTTTCAGCAAGCGCTGCATGCCCGCGCTTTCAAACTGGAACACCGCACCCGTGCGTGCCTCGCGGAACAACCGGAACACTTTGGCGTCGTCGAGCGGCAGTGTGGCAATATCCAGCGGCGCCTCGCCGGTTTGCGCCCGCCGTGCATTGATGGCCTTCACCGCCCAGTCGATGATGGTGAGCGTGCGCAGCCCGAGGAAGTCGAATTTCACGAGGCCCACGGTTTCGACGTCGTTCTTGTCGTACTGGGTGACGACACCGCCGCCACCCGGTTCCGAATACAGCGGCGCGAAATTGGTCAACGGCGTCGGCGCGATCACCACGCCGCCCGCGTGTTTGCCGGCGTTGCGGGTCAAGCCTTCCAGCTTCAGGGCGAGATCGATCAGCGTGCGCGCTTCGTCATCCTGTTGGTACGCCTCGCAGAACTCGCGCACCACGCGGTCGGATTCCTTCTTCGATTTCTCGCTGAGGCCCAGTGCATCGGAAAGCGTGAGATCCAGCGGCATGCGCGGGATCAGCTTGGCGATCCGGTCCACTTGTCCGTACGGCATGCCAAGCACGCGTCCGCAGTCGCGCAGCACGGCTTTCGCCGCCATCGAACCGTAGGTGATGATCTGGCTGACCTGGTCGCGGCCGTATTTTTCGGCGACGTAGGCGATCACCTCGTCGCGGCGCTCCATGCAGAAGTCGACGTCGAAGTCGGGCATGGAGACGCGTTCGGGATTGAGGAAACGCTCGAACAGCAAGCCGAAACGCAGCGGGTCGAGATCGGTGATCTTCAAGCACCACGCCACCACCGAACCCGCGCCCGAACCGCGGCCCGGGCCGACGGGGATGTCACGCGATTTGGCCCAGCGGATGAAGTCGGACACGATCAGGAAGTAGCCGGCGAAGCCCATCTTGCCGATCACGTCCAGTTCCAGTTCGAGGCGCGATGCGTAATCCTCGCGTGTGTGGCCTGGCGCCATGCCGCTTTCGGCGAGCCGCTGTTCGAGACCTTCGCGCGATTGACTGGCGATCCACGATTCCAGCGTTTCCTTCGCGGGTACCGGAAACGCCGGCAGGTAATAGGTGCCGAACGACAGTTCGAGGTTGCAGCGCTTCGCGAGTTCGACCGTGTTGTCCAGCACTTCGGGAAGGTCGGCGAACAATGCCGCCATCGCGTCGGCGGGCTTCAGCCACTGCTCGGTCGAATACTCGTGCGGGCGCCGCGGGTCGGAAAGCTGGTAGCCCTGCTGGATGCACACGCGCGCCTCATGCGCTTCGAAGTCGTCGGCATCCAGGAAGCGCACATCGTTCGTGGCGAGAACCGGCAAGTCGAGCTGCGCAGCGAGCTGCAGCGCGTGTGCGTTGAGGGTGTCTTCGCCGTCGCGCGAGGTTCGGGTGATTTCGAGGTACAAGCCATCATCGAAATGGCGGCGCAGGAAATCGAGGTTGCCCCGCGCGTCGCGTTCCCGTTGCGCAACCAGCAAACGGCCGCACGCGCTGTCGCGTCCCGCGATCGCGAACAGTCCGTCCACGGCGCCGTCCAGCCAGTCCGGCTGCAGTTGCGCGCGCCCGGCATGCTGGCCTTCCAGCCAGCCGCGCGACACCAGCCGGGCCAGGTTGAGATAGCCCGCATGGTCGCGGCACAGCAGTGTCAGGCGATCGGGGCGCGTCGGATCATCGGCATTCGCGATCCATGCATCGCAGCCGACGATCGGCTTGATGCCCGCCTTTTCGCAGGCGCGGTAGAACTTGATCTGCGCGAACAGATTGGAGTCGTCGGTCAGCGCCAGCGCCGGCAGGCCCAGTTCCACCGCGCGGCTGACCAGGTTCGCCTGCTTGGCCTTGGCCGGATCGCCATACTCCGGCTTTTCCGGAATGCGGATCGTCGAATCGCGCAGCGAATATTCGCTGTGGGTGCGCAGGTGGATGTAGCGGATCGGCATGGCGGGCTTCGTGGTATCCCGGCAAGCGTATTGTCCCCCGGCAGGGGCGGCAAGCTTGACAGTGGAACGGCAACACGCAGCGAGGCCCGACCGGCGCGGGATCAGTGCGCGCTTGGTACCGGTGACGCCACGGCGGCCAAGGGCGACGGCGCGGGCTCGTTCATGAGCTTGGTGATTTCGGCCGCCAGCGGGTTGAGCATGTCTTCGTCATAACCGACATGGATGGCGGCCACCGTGCCGTCCCGGTGCAACAGGATCATGGTCGGCAGCGTCCCGCTCAGTCCGAAGGACTTGTTCAACGCCCCGGTCCTGTCCCATGTCATGATCAGGCCCGGCAGCTTCGGCATCAGCAAATGTGTCGCCCGCGAGAAGACGCGATGATCTTCTTCGTAATTGATCTCGACGACCTGTAGCGGATAGCCGCGCTCCATGGCGGTCGATTGCAATCCGGCGAGCACGGGCATCTCTTTCATGCAGTATCCGCACCAGGTGGCCCAGAAACTGATCACCACCACCTTGCCGTGCAAGGCGGAAACGCGCATGTCTTGCCCATCGAGCGTCTTGCCAAGATCGCCCGGCGGAGTCGCACCCGGTGGCAGGGACTTTGCGCCGAGACAGTTGCACACCAATGCAATGCAGACAAACAGCAACGCCTTTTTCATCGCTGCTTCCCCTCGGTGGCGCGTGCATTCTGCCACACTTGCTTTGCTGCCAGGCATCCGGCGACATTGACCGCGCTTGATGGCAAGCGGCCCGATCGGGTGTACCGTGCGTTCCTGGCGATTCAAACCGGGGCAACCCGTGGTCCCTGGTCGATTGCGCATCCGGATCGGCGGTCCAGACAGTGGAATAACATCAACGAGAGGGGAACGTATCGTGTCTTTGCGTTTTGCAATTTGCCTGGCGGTCGTTGTGCTGGCCGGGTGCGGGTCAAGGTCGTTCGTAATGCCCGCGCGCGATGGGGCGTTTGTGGTCACGGGGTCGTCGGCGCGCCTGAGTGGCGCCCGGGAGAAGGCCAGCCTCGTCGGGGACGCCGATGCGTATTGCAAGCGACGCGACAAATCTGCCGTCGTGATTGCTTCGAACGAAAACGATGCCACGCCCGGCACGCTCGCCGCGCCCGGCAAGCTCGCCCGCGCGACCGTGGAATTTCGCTGCGAGTAACGCCGGGTTCCGGCCCGGTGGCGGTCTGTTCCGGCCATTGGCGGCACGGAGGTGATCGCGATCGCTCATGCTCCGGCAGTACACCGTAGGCGGCTACGACCAGAGGCGGTCAAGAGCGGCCAGCCGGCACCTTCGTCGAGTTGCCTGATAGCCGCCTCTCGAAGTGGGTCCCGCCGCGCTACCGCGCGGCAACCCCGAATTTATGCCGTAACGTCCAACAGGCGCAGCGCCTGCTTCCAGCTGCCCTTGCACCGGCACTTCCTGCGAAATCCGGCGTTTCTTGAGAGAGTAATCTGCCGATTCCGTCGAACAGGACCATATCACCATGGAAGCGGACCGTCCTCGTTCGAGAAGGTGCCAGTCGGGCCGTCGGGGCCGAGGAGCGCGAGGCGAACGGGCTCACGTGCGGCTTGTTCGACCGTGCGCGTGCCCTCGAAGTTGTTGAGGTCTGTCGCGGTGAAGCCGGGGTCCGCGGCGTTGACCTTGATGCCCGTCGGCTCCAGTTCGTTGGCGAAGGCCAGCGTGACCGCGTTGAGGGCAGTCTTCGACGGGCTGTAAGCGATGTTCGCCATCGCGTGCAGCGCACTGGCCGGATCCGCGTTCAAGGTCAGCGAGCCGACACCACTCGATACGTTGACGATGCGCCCGGCCGGCGTTTCACGAAGCAGCGGCAGCATCGCTTGCGTGACGGCGATGACGCCGAACACGTTCGTCTCGAACACCGCGCGCACCTCGTCGAGGGAGGCGACGCTCCCGCGGCCCGATTTCAACATCTCATCGAGCGTTCTGCCCGGCTTTCCCGCATGCGAGATGGCCGCGTTGTTTACGAGCACGTCGAGACGGCCGAACTCGTTCCGGATGCGCTCGGCCGCGGCGGCGATCGACGCGGGGTCGGTGACGTCGAGCTGGACGGCGCGGGCGTCCGCGCCGACGCTCTCGGCGGCCGTTTGCCCACGCTCGAGATCACGCGAGCCGACGAGCACGGTGAAGCCGCGCCCCGCGAGGTCCTTGGCGATTTGAAGACCGATTCCCTTGTTGGCCCCGGTGACCAGGGCGACGGGCTTGTTGTGCAACGTGAACTCCTTTTGTTGCGCGCTGGTCGGCACCGTTGGCGTCAGCTGCCGGCTCGGTCTGATCTTGAGGACCAGCGGCACCTAGCCGCCGAGCACCCGGCTCTCACTCACGAATAGCGCACCCTCGGATCGAGGTAGGCGTAGCCGATGTCGACGACGAGGTTGAAGAAGACGATGAA
>DATNAW010000205.1:0-15289 GCA_035572335.1 Rhodanobacteraceae bacterium | reverse complement strand
CCAGTTTCGCATCGGTATTCGTGTCGCCGGAAGTGGACGACGACATCGACATCGAGATCAATCCCGCGGATTTGAAAACCGACGTCTACCGTTCCTCCGGCGCCGGCGGCCAACACGTCAACAAGACCGAATCGGCGGTGCGCATCACGCACGTGCCGTCGGGGATCGTCGTCGCCTGCCAGACCGAGCGCTCGCAGCACGCCAACCGCGACCGCGCGATGAAGATGCTGCGCGCGAAGTTGTATGAGCTGGAGTTGCAGAAGCGCAACGCCGAGAAGGCCGCGGTGGAAGCGACCAAGTCCGACGTCGGCTGGGGCAACCAGATCCGCAACTACGTGCTCGACCAGTCGCGCATCAAGGACCTGCGCACCGGTGTCGAGCGCACCGACACGCAGCGCGTGCTGGACGGTGACCTCGACGAATTCATCGAGGCCAGTTTGAAGATGGGATTGGAGGCCGGCGCCAAGCGTGCCGATGCCCAGGGATAAGCGAAATGTCAGAAGCCATCGACCAGCCACCGATCGTCGTCGACGAAAACAAGTTGATCGCGGAGCGTCGTGAGAAATTGCGCGGTTTGCGCGAAGGCGGTATTGCGTTCCCCAACGATTTTCGCCCGGATGCGTTGGCGGGTGACTTGCAACGCGAGACGGAGCGCATCGATGCCGATGCATTGGCCGCGCAAACACGCCGCGTCAAGGTTGCGGGCCGATTACTCGGCAAGCGCGTGATGGGCAAGGCCAGTTTCGCACGCATGCAGGACCGCACGGGTTCGATCCAGTTGTTCCTGCAGAAGGATGCGCTGGGTGACACCTATGATGCGTTCAAGGGCTGGGATGTCGGCGACATCGTTGGCGCCGAAGGCACCTTGATGCGCACCAAGACCGGCGAGCTGTCGGTGAAAGTCGATGCGCTGCGTCTGCTCACGAAATCATTGCGCCCGCTGCCGGACAAGTGGCATGGGCTCGCCGACGTCGAGCAGCGCTATCGCCAGCGCTACGTCGACCTGATCGTGACGCCGGAAGCGCGCGACGCGTTCCAAAAACGTTCCCGCATTATCGGCTTCATCCGCCAATGGCTGGAAGCCGAGCCGCGGCGTTTCATGGAAGTCGAGACGCCGATGATGCACGTGATTCCGGGCGGCGCCACCGCGCGTCCGTTCGTCACGCACCACAACGCGCTGGACATCGACCTGTATTTGCGCGTCGCGCCGGAACTGTATTTGAAGCGCCTCGTGGTCGGCGGCTTCGAGCGCGTATACGAGATCAACCGCAACTTCCGCAACGAAGGCGTGTCCACGCGGCACAACCCCGAGTTCACGATGCTGGAGCTGTACCAGGCCTACGCGACGTACAACGAAGTGATGGATCTGACCGAGGCCATGATCCGCGAAACGGCAAAGACCGTGATCGGCACGACCGATCTGAAGTGGGAAGGCCGCGACATCGATGTCGGCAAACCATTCCGGCGCTGGTCGCTGGCGGACGCCGTGCGCGAACACAACCCGGAAATCGGAGCGCACCAATTGCGCGACGTGGCGGCGCTGCGCGCGCACTGTGCACGATTGAAAGTGCCGGTGAAGGACAGCTACGGCTGGGGCAAGCTGTTGCTGGAGATCTTCGAGAAGACGGTGGAAGGCTCGCTCATCCAGCCGACCTTCATCACGCAGTATCCGACCGAGGTATCACCGCTGGCCCGCGCCAACGATGCCGACCCGGAGATCACCGACCGTTTCGAGTTGTTCGTCGGCGGCAAGGAACTGGCGAACGGCTTTTCGGAATTGAACGACCCCGAGGACCAGGCCGTGCGCTTCCGCGCGCAAGCCGAAGCCCTGGCGGAAGGCGACGACGAAGCCATGCACTTCGACGCCGATTACATCCGCGCGCTGGAAGTGGGTCTGCCACCCACCGGTGGCCTCGGCGTCGGCATCGACCGGCTGGTGATGCTGCTGACCGATTCGGCGTCGATCCGCGACGTGCTGTTGTTCCCGTACATGCGCCCGGAGGGCTGAAATCATGTGGTACGCCATTACCGGCATCGACGTCGAGGATTCGCTGGACAAGCGCAAGGCCGTGCGGCCGGCGCATCTTGCGCGCCTGCAAAAACTGTTGGAAGAAGGCCGCCTGCTTTTGGCCGGACCGTTCCCCGCGATCGACGCCAAGGATCCGGGTCCGGCGGGTTTCAGCGGCAGCCTGATCATTGCCGAGTTCGACGATCTGGAAGCCGCGAAGGAATGGGCCGACCACGATCCGTACCGCGCGGCGGGCGTGTATCGCGAAGTGACGGTGCGGCCGTTCCGCCAAACGCTGCCATGAGCGCCGCGTCGGTCGACGCAATCCGCGAACGGTTGCAGCAGGCGTTTTCACCCTCGACGCTGGAAGTGATCGACGAGGGCCATTTGCACATTGGCCATGCAGGCGAGGGCACGGGACATTTCCGCGTGCGCATCGCTGCCGCTGCGTTCGCGGGGAAGACGCGCGTGCAGCAGCACCGGATGGTGTATGGCGCGCTGGCAGACCTGATGGGCAACGGCGTCCACGCGCTGGCGATCGAAGCTCGGGTGTCCTAGTCCATGGTGGGTCGCCAAGGTCAGCGACCGAGCAGGAAAATTTCTGAAGATTGCATTTCAAGTCCTTGAATGGGAACGCCAGCCCAACTTTTCATTGCGTCCCGTCGCCGGCCTTGGCACAGTGGCGCATTCGCCCGGCGCCTTCGCCGCCTCACCATCGCGTAGCCACCTCTAACTGACCGATGCGCCTGTCCACGATCAAGCTGGCCGGATTCAAGTCGTTCGTCGATCCGACCGTCCTGCACCTTCCCACCAACCTCACCGGCATCTGCGGCCCCAACGGTTGCGGCAAGTCCAACATCATCGATGCGATCCGCTGGGTGATGGGCGAAAGCGCGGCCAGCCGCTTGCGCGGCGAGGCGATCACCGACGTGATCTTTTCCGGTTCATCGGGACGCAAGCCGGTCGGGCAGGCGACGGTCGAACTGATCTTCGACAACTCCGACGCGACGCTCGGTGGCGAATACGCGACGTTCAACGAAGTGTCGGTGAAGCGCACGGTCGGCCGTGACGCGCAATCGGATTACTTCCTGAATGGCGTGCGCTGCCGTCGCCGCGACATCACCGACCTGTTCCTCGGCACGGGCCTCGGCGCGCGCAGTTATTCGATCATCGAGCAGGGCGTGATTTCCGACATCGTCGAATCGCGCCCCGAGCAGTTGCGCATCCATCTCGAAGAAGCGGCCGGCGTATCGCGCTACAAGGAGCGCCGCAAGGAAACCGAAAGTCGCATCAAGGCCACGCGCGAGAACCTCGATCGCGTCAAGGACGTTCGCGAGGAAGTCGAGAAGCAACTCGATCACCTGAACCGCCAGGCGCGCGCCGCGGAACGCTGGAAAAAATTGAAGGAAGAACGCGCGCTGCGCGAGGCCGAATTGCGCGCGCTGAATTACCGCTCGGTCAGCGCGGAACTGGATTCGCACCGGCAGGCGCTGCGCGAGGCCGAAACGGCGTTGGAAGGCAAGCTGGCCGCACAACGCCACCTCGAAGCCGAAATCGAAACGGGCCGCGAAGCACACCAGCAGCACACCGAAGCGATGAACGCGGTGCAGGCCAAGGTCTACCAGGTCGGTGCCGAGCTCGCGCGCGTCGAACAGCAGATCAAGCACCATCGCGAAATGCTGGAACGCCTGCAGCAGGATCGCGAGCAATCCGAGCGCAACTGGACGGAACTCGCCGACCACATCAAGGCGGACGAGACGCAGCGCGAAGAGCTGCAAGCCGCGGTGGCCGCGGCAGAACCCGAATCGGATCGCCTGCGTGAGGCGGAAAGCCAAGCCGCGCAGGCGCTTACCGAGGCCGAAGCCGCGCACGCCGCGTGGCAGCAACGCTGGGAAGCGCACAGCGGCCAGACCGCGTCAACCTCGCGCGAAGCCGAAGTCGAACGCACCCACATCGACCACCTCGATCGCCAGACGCTCGATCTGTCGCGTCGTCGCGAAGCGCTGCGCAACGAGCGCAAGAACCATGATCTCGACGCCCTCGCCGCAGCCGCGCAAGGTTTGGCGGACGAACACGCGACGCTGAAGGCGCAGGTCGAGACGCATGCGCAGAACCTGGACAGGCACAAGGCCGACGCAGAACGCCTGTTGTCGGAGGAACGCCAGGCGCAGACATGGTTGGCGGAAGCCAATGCGCAGAAGCAGACCCTGCGCGGCCGGATCGCATCGCTGGAAGCGTTGCAGCGCGCCGCGCTCGGGCGCGACCGCGACGCTGCGCGCGAATGGCTGCAGAAAGTGGGCCTGGCTGATGGCGAACGGTTGGGCGCGCGGCTGAAGGTCAACGACGGCTGGGATCGCGCGGTGGAAACCGTGCTGGCCGGCATGCTGGAAGCGGTGCTGGTGGACGATCCCGCGATGCACGCGAGCGAGCTCGCCGGCATCACCAAAGCCGACATCACGTTGCTTGGCAGTAATGAAGCCTTGAACGCGGACGTCGCCGGCACGTTGGCCGCCGAAGTGAGCGGCCCGGCGGCCGCGCGCGCGCTGCTGGCGCAGGTACGCACCGCTGCGTCGGTCGACGAAGCGCGCGCGATCGCGGCCACGCTGGCGCCTGCGCACACGGTAATCACCCGCGACGGCGTGTGGCTTGGCCCGGGCTTCGCGCGCGTCCGTCGCGCCGAAGGCGGACAGGTCGGCGTACTGGCGCGCGAGCGCGAACTGCACGAAGCCACCGCGGAACTCGCCACAACCGAAAAACGCATTGCCGAGTTGCAGGAACGCCAGGCCGAAGTGCGCGACCAGCGCCGCGTGGCCGAGCAGGCGCGCGATGACGCCCAGCGCGATTCGTACAACGCGCACCGGCGCCTGTCGGAACTGGCCGGCGAAATGCAGAGCCGGCAAGGGCGCATCGACAGCGCCAAGGCGCGCCTTGCGGCCATCGACGCCGAACATGCCGACATCGAGAAAGCACTCGCCGAAAACGAACAATTGCTGCAGGCCGCGCGTGGCCGCATGCAGGCCGCCGTCGCCAACATGGGCGAGCACGAGCAGGCGCGCGTCGCGCTGGAAGCCGAACGCCGGCAATTGCTGGAACGCCGCGAAGCCGCGCGCGCCGACGCGCAGGAAGCCTCCGACGCCGCGCATCGCCACGCGATCTCGCTGGAATCGCGGCGCGTCACGCTGGCCGCGCTGGAGCAATCGCTGGCGCGCATGCATGCGCAGCGCGAACAGTTGGACAAACACCGCAGTGACCTCGATGCGCGCTTGGCCGCGGGCGGCGATCCGATCGCGGCATTGGAAAAGGAACGCCAGGTTTGCCTCGACCAGCGGCTCACCGTCGATCGCAAGATGATCGACGCGCGGCGCGTGCTCGACGAATCCGCCAACGCGTTGCAGGAACACGAGCACGCACGCCACGCCGCCGAGCAGGCCATGGCCGGTGAACGCGACGCGCTGGAAAAGCTGCGCCTCGAAGAACAGGGCCATCGCCTGCGCGCGGAGCAATTGGCCGAAGCGATCCGCGAGGCCGGGCTCGAAATCGAGCCGCTGCTGGCGAACCTTTCCGACGAGGTCCAACCGGACGCGTGGCAGGAAAAGATCGCCGACATCGACGCGCGCATCGTGCGGCTGGAACCAGTCAACCTCGCCGCGATTTCCGAACATGCCGAGGCCGCGCAGCGCAAGGAATATCTCGACGCGCAGATGACCGACCTCACCACCGCGCTGGAAACGCTGGAGAATGCAATCCGCAAGATCGACCGCGAAACGCGCGAGCGTTTCAAGGACACCTTCGATCGCGTCAACGCCGGTTTCCAGGCGCTGTTCCCCAAACTGTTCGGTGGCGGCCACGCCTATCTTGAATTGACTGGCGAAGACCTGCTCGACGCCGGCGTCACCATGATGGCGCGTCCACCGGGCAAGCGGAACAGCCACATCTCGCTGCTCTCGGGCGGCGAGAAGGCGATGACCGCGATGGCACTGGTGATGGCGATCTTCAACTTGAATCCCGCACCGTTCTGCCTGCTGGACGAGGTCGACGCGCCGATGGACGAAGGCAACATCGGTCGCTTCGGCCAGCTCGTGCGCGACATGTCCGAAAAGGTGCAGTTCCTCGTGGTCACCCACAACAAGGCCACGATGGAAATGACGCACCAGTTGTGCGGCGTGACGATGCGCGAACCCGGCGTGTCGCGGCTGGTGCAGGTCGATCTGGCGGAAGCCACCCGTTTGGCGGGGGTTGCAGCGTAGGCCTGTCGGCTTTGCTAGAGTTCGCTTCGTGAACGCCGAAGCCATTTCATCGACCGATTTGCGCATCATCATCGCCGTCATCGGCGTGGTGATCCTTGCGGCCATTTATTTCTTCGGCCGGCCGCGCAAGCCGAGGCAGGGCAAGCGGCTGGTCCCGCGTCGGCGCGATGATTCCCGCATCGAACCGATGCTCGGTGAAACCGGCGAAGCCGATGAAGCGGTGGAATCCCCGGCTCCGCAGCAAGGCGAACTGGACGTCGCGTTGAAGCGCGAACTGGATCGACTGGGTGCGACGATGTCCGCCGATCGCGCCGGCAGCGCGGAAGCGGCGTCCGTGCCGCCGCCCAAGGCGCCGGCCAGCACGGCCGGGCAGCGCCCGCACGAATTCCCGGTCGATCGCATCGTCACGTTGTTCGTCGTCGCGCCCGAGGGCGAGACCTTCGGTGGCGGCGACATCGTGGTGGCGGCCGAAAAAGCCGGGCTGCGTTTCGGCGCGATGCACATCTTCCACCGGCTGGTCGACGGGCGGCCGGAGGCCGGGCCGATCTTCAGCATGGCCAACATGGTCAAGCCCGGCTACTTCGACATGCCGCGCATCGCGGAACTGGAAACGCCCGGCGTGACCTTCTTCGCGACGTTGCCGGGACCCGTATCCGCGCTGGATGCGTGGGAAGCGATGCTGCCGGCCGCGCAGCGCATCGCCGAATTGCTTGGCGGTGCGTTGCTGGACGAAGACCGCAACACGCTCGGCCGCCAGCGCATCGCCGGCCTGCGCGAGGAACTGCGCGCGTGGGATCGCCGGCACGAAGGCGAACCGGTGCGGTTGCCGCCGCGCCGCTGATCCGCTTCGCCCGCGACGAAGGTACCCATGGCTTATCCCAGTCCCGCATTCCGCGAAGACCGTGTCGAGGTCCTGCACGCGGCGCTCCGCGAGCTCTACTTCGGCTTGCTGGTGACGCATCCCGAAAGCGGATTCGCTACGTCCTACCTGCCGTGGGAACTGGATGCAGGGCGCGGCCCGCATGGCACGCTGGTCGGCCATCTCGCGCGCTACAACCCGCAGTGGAAAGTGCCCGCCGAGGGTGCGGACGCGCTGGTCGTGTTCCACGGCCCTCATGCCTACGTCTCGCCGTCGTGGTATCCGGGCAAGCGCGACGACCCGCGCCAGGTTCCGACATGGGATTATCTTGCGGTCGAAGCGCGCGGAAAACTGGTGACGTTCGACGACGAAGCGCGCCTGCACGACCTGCTGGTGAAGCTCACCGACCGCAACGAAGCGGGCCGCGAGCGCCGCTGGTACGTCTCCGACGCGCCGGACGATTACGTGCGCAGGGAAATGCGCCACATCATCGGCATCGAATTGCGCATCGAATCGCTGGTCGGCCGCTACAAGCTCAGCCAGAACCGCAACGCCGCCGACCAGGAAGGCGCGCGCGCCGGACTCGCGGCGGCACCAACCGAACGCGAGCGCGACGTGGCGGCGGCCATCGCACGGACGCAGTGCGAACGACGCTGATTGCTTCGCGCCTTCCCGTGCCGCCGGAGCGGCGCCATCGAGACGCGCCTCAATCATCATTTCAACACGATCATGCCGGTAGATTTCCGACGGCACGCAGACGACGAGGACGCCGATGAAGACACGCGCAGCGGTTGCATGGGCAGCGGGGCAGGCGCTCACGATCGAGGAAGTCGATCTCGAAGGCCCCAGGGCGGGCGAGGTGCTGGTACGCATCGTCGCGACCGGCGTCTGCCACACCGATGCCTACACCTTGTCGGGTGCCGATCCCGAGGGTTTGTTCCCGGCGATCCTTGGCCATGAAGGTGGCGGGATCGTCGAGGAAGTCGGCGCGGGCGTGACGTCGGTGAAACCCGGCGACCACGTGATCCCGCTGTACACGCCCGAATGCGGCGAGTGCGAATACTGCACGTCCGGGCTCACCAACCTCTGCCAGAAAATCCGCGCCACACAAGGCCAGGGCATGATGCCGGACGGCACCTCGAGGTTTTCGCACCGGGGCAGGATGCTCAGGCACTACATGGGCACCAGCACGTTTTCCGAGTACACCGTGCTGCCGGAAATTTCGCTTGCGAAGATCGATCCGAAGGCACCGCTCGACAAGGTGTGCCTGCTCGGCTGCGGCATCACCACCGGCGTCGGCGCCGTGCTCAACGTGGCCAAGGTGCGGCCGGGCTCGACCGTGGCCGTGTTCGGTCTCGGCGCAATCGGCTTGGCGGTGGTGCAGGGCGCGGTAATGGCGAAGGCCAGCCGCATCATCGGCATCGATCTCAATCCCGACAAATGGACGATGGCGCAGGCGCTGGGCGCGACCGACTTCGTGAACCCGAAGAAACACGACACCCCGATCCAGCAGGTGATCGTCGATCTGACCCACGGCGGCGTCGACTATTCGTTCGAATGCATCGGCGACGTGGACGTGATGCGTTCCGCGCTCGAGTGCTGCCACAAGGGTTGGGGCGAATCCACGATCATCGGCGTCGCGGCGGCGGGTCAGGAGATTCGCACGCGGCCGTTCCAGCTCGTGACCGGGCGCGTGTGGCGCGGCGCGGCATTCGGCGGCGTCAAGGGGCGCTCGCAACTGCCGGGCTACGTCGACCGATACATGCAGGGCAAGCTGAGGGTGGACGAATTCGTCTCGAAGGTGCTGCCGCTGGAACGGATCAACGACGCGTTCGAGCTGATGCACGATGGCAAGGTGATTCGTTCGGTCATCCGCTACGGCGACATCGGAGCGGCATGAAGGATGAGCGGCAGCGTCGGACCGCGTGGATCGTTGCTGCCGCCCTGGCGCCGCTGATCCTGTCGCTGTGCGGGGGCGCAACCGCTCAGCAAACTTCGCCGAAACGCAAACTGCGCTCGCTGCCCACGATCGTGGTGACGGCGACGCGCATTCCGGAACCCGCCTTCGACGTGCCGGCTTCGATCACCGCGGTGCAGGCCGGCAATCCCGACGACGATACCCCCGGTGTCAATGCGTCCGAATACCTGCGCGGAGTGCCGGGCGTGCTGGCGCGCGACCGCCAGAATTATGCGCAGGACGAGCAGATTTCGATCCGCGGGTTCGGGGGGCGCGCGACTTTCGGCGTCCGCGGCGTGCGCCTGTACACCGACGGCATTCCCGCCACGATGCCGGATGGGCAGGGTCAGGTTTCCAACTTCGATTTCGGCGGCGCGGACCGGATTGAAGTGCTGCGCGGGCCGTTCTCGGCGTTGTACGGCAACTCCTCGGGCGGAGTGATCCAGATCTTTACCGCGGACGGCAGCGACCCGCCGGAGGTGCTTGGCGGTTTCGGCGTCGGCAGTTTCGGCCAGTGGCGCGCGAATGTCGGCGCGCGTGGCAGCGAGGACGGCTTCGGCTACAACCTCGATTTGTCCGATTTCCACACCGATGGTTATCGGCGCCACAGCCAGGCCGAACGCATCAACGGCAACGCGAAGTTCGATTTCAGGGTCGGCCATGCGGGCAGGTTCACCGTCCTGCTGAACACCGTGTCGTTGCCGCAAGCACAGGATCCGCAGGGGCTGACGTGGGCGCAATACCAGGTCGATCCGCGCCAGGCCGCGCCGTCGGCGTTGCAATACGACACGCGCAAGAGCGTGCATCAATGGCAGGGCGGCGCCGTGTACACGCAACAGTTCGATGCGCACCAGAGCCTCCGCGCGCTGGTGTACTACGGCCAGCGCGGCGTGCAGCAGTTCCTGTCAGTGCCGCCCGCCGCCCAGAAGAGCCCGCTGAACTCCGGCGGCGTGGTGGATCTGTCGACGATCTACAAGGGCACCGACGTGCGTTGGACATGGCAAGGCGACGTGGCCGGACGTCCGTTCGATTTAGCAGCCGGCGTCACCTACGACGACGAAGCCCAGCACCGCAACGGTTACGAGAATTTCATCGGCGGCACGGTTGGCATCATCGGTGCGCTGCGTCGCGACGAGCAGGACGATGTGTACAACGTCGACGAGTACGCGCAAGGTACGTGGCGTTTCGCCGCCCGCTGGTCACTGACGCTGGGCGCGCGGCACAGCGTGGTGCGATTCGATTCCGCCGACTTCTACGTCACCGATAGCAATCCGGAAGACAGCGGGCGCTTATCCTATGGCGCGACCAGTCCGGTGGCTGGCCTGCTGTTCCGCGCGACTGACAACTGGCACCTGTACGCGTCGTACGGCAATGGTTTCGAAACGCCGACCTTCAGCGAACTTGGCTATCGCCCCAACGGTGCGGGTGGCTTGAATTTCGCGCTGCGCCCCGATCATTCGAAAAATGGCGAAATCGGATCGAAATGGAGCTTCGCGGGCGGCGGCCGGCTGGACGTCGCATTGTTCCAGGCCAAGACGCACGATGAGATCGCGGTGCTGTCCAGCGCGGGTGGACGCACGATCTACCAGAACGTGGGCCGCTCGCGGCGACGCGGTGCAGAAGTCGGCCTGCGCCTTCCATTGGCAGACAAGTTGCGGCTGGATGCGGCGTTCACCTGGCTCGACGCGCGCTTCCTTCAGACGTTCAATGATTGCGGCGGGGCAAGCGGTTGCGAAGTGCCTGCCGGCGCGCGCATCCCGGGCGTGCCGCGGCGCCTGTTGCATGCGGCGTTGCGCTGGGGCGGCGACATCGACTGGCACGCGGGAGTGAGCATCGATGCGGCTGGTGCCGTCACGGCCGACGATGCCGGAACGCTGGTCGCGCCGGGCTACGCGGTTGCCGGCCTGGATGCGGGTTATGCCATCGATACGCCGCGTTGCCGGATCACGCCGTTCGCACGCATCGACAACCTGTTCGATCGCCGCTACATCGGCTCGGTCATCGTCGACCAGGCCAACGGTGGCAGTTTCGAGCCGGCCCCGGGCCGCAGCTTCTGGCTGGGCGTCAACGTGAGCCTGCGCGCCAACGGAACCTGATGCCGCTGCGCCGCATCGCGCGTCCGATGACCGCGTCAGCCGGATGTACCCTGCCACGCCTCGCCGGTATTCACCGCGGCGACAGTCGTTCAGATTTTTAGCTCGGTCTGGAATACCACGACGGCGCGACCACCCACCTTGACGCGGACGGGTTCCCCGGCTGCCATCTCGACTTCCACGTCGACCGTGCCAGGTCGGCCCATGGCTTCTCCCTGCAGGGCGCTGAATCGCAGGACGTCCCCATCCGCTTTTGCCAATCGATGCCTGACCAGGTATGCGCCCAGAGGTCCATTGGCGTTGCCTGTCACGGGATCTTCCGGGATGCCGATTGCCGGCGCGAACATGCGGCCATGGGCCAGGGCATCCGCCGAAGCCGGACTCAGAACGAACACGAAGTAACCGTTGCATCCCAGCGTTGAACTCAACGCGGTCAGGCGCGCCAGGTCGGGCCGCATCGCATCGAGCGCCTTCCGGCTGTTGATGCCGACCAGGACTTTCGAGTGCCCCGTCGACACGATCTGCACGGGACATCGGGAATCGACGTCGGATTCGGAGAGCCCCAATGCAATCAGCAGCGTTTTTCGCGTTTCCGCAGCCAGCGGCGGCGAGAACTCGATGGCCCCTTGGGTCATCACGATCCGGTATCCGTCGCCCTGCTTGCGAATCTCCACCGGAAGGATGCCGATGCCGATTTTGTGCGTGACCATGCACGTCGGAAGTCGTTGTTCGATCGCGCGCACGCAATGCGCCGCGATGGTGGCGTGCCCGCACGAGGGGACTTCGGTCGTCGGCGTGAAGAAGCGGATCCTCACGTCGTGGTCGGACGCATCCGGGGAAAAGACGAATGCGGTTTCCGAATTGTTGAGCTCGCGCGCAAACGCCTGCATCTGCGCTTCAGTCAACCCGTCGGCGTTCGGAACCACTCCGGCCGGGTTGCCGGCAAAGCGCGTGCTCGTGAACGCGTCGACTTGGTAGATGCGGTAGGTCTTCATTTTTGCGCGTGGCGCAGGATCGGGAGCCTCGATGCCGTTTTCGTCAAGCATGTCGTGGCTTGCGGCCACGAACCGAGATCATCGGTGGTTGGGAGAGGTCGAGCCTCCCCGATCTGACCTCGTCGAGATGCTCTTCGATTTCACGGGGAGTTGCGAGGCCCTGTCGCAGCAGGTCATCCCGAACCATGTTCACCGTGGAGATCTCGAGTGCAATGCACTCCGGCATGGCGACCGGGAAATAGGCATCGGCGGAAATGCATTCGAGGCCGGATGCGCGGAACAGTTGCGGAAGCTTGCGTCCGAACGCAAGATCGACACCGCGATCCGCAAGGAGCGCCCTGAACCCCCGGCGGATCTTGTTCGCAAGGATTTGCCGGGGTTGGGCGGCATCCATGCAACTCAAGGGCTGGAGTTCCGGGTCTGCGTCTTCGACCACGAGCCAGCCGCCCGGCTTGAGGGAGGCGAGCATGTTTGCGAAGGCCCGTTCCCTGTCGCTGAGGTGCACCAGGACCAGGCGGGCGTGCACCAGGTCGAACGCCTCGGAGGACGGGGGGTCCAAAGCCACGTCGTGGACGCGCGTTTCCACATTTGCTTCGGTGATTTCCTCGAGCCGCGACGTATCGATGTCGGTCGCCAGGACGTATCCCGTTCGACCCGCGAGTGCGGCCATCTTCCGGACGAGCAGCGGGCCTCCGGCGCCGACCTCCCAGCATCGCCAGCCCGCGCCCATGCCGCAGGAGTCGAAGTGCCGGAGCGTGGTGGGATCGAACAGGCTCGACAGCGAGGCGAACCGGATCGCCGCGTCGCGCCTGGCGTTTTCCAGCAGATACTCATTCAACGGATTCTGCTCCTGCGTGTCGAACAATCGACGGGCGCGTGGCGCGTCCGCCGTCAGATGGAGGGCTGCGCATAAACGTCCCGGGTCGTGAGCAATGCATTCCGCACCGCGGGCCCGCCGGCGTAGAAGAGCAGGGTGAGCAAGGTTTCCACCATCTGCGCGCGGCTGACGCCAAGCTTGCGCGCCGACTCCATGTGCGCCCGCAATTGCGGGTCCGCATTGCCGCGCGTCGCGCAGCTCGCCACCAGCAACAGTTCGCGCGTGGCAAGGTCCAGGCCTGGCCGGGCCATGATGCCGCCCAGCGCCCACTCGACGGTCATCGTGCAGAAGTCGGGGCAGACCTCGGCCATTTCCTGCACCATCGCTTCGCCGGCCTGGCCGCCATGGAGCTCCTCGAGTATCTGGAGGCCCCGTCCGTACTCTTCGCTATGCTTTTGCATGTTGCCGCACCCTTCCGCGATTGCGCCTTCGATGCGCCAAGTGGCGTGGGCGACAAGCTAGCCACGACAAGTCGCGTGATAAACACCTATCCGCGTCCTGCACAAACAACCACGGGTTTCCAATCATGGACAGGCTTACCAGCATGGCAATCTTCGTGCGGGTGGTGGAGAAGGGCAGCCTTGCTGCCGCCGCGGAGGAGTTCTGCACTTCCGCCACCATGGTCGGCAAGCACCTGCGCGCCCTCGAAGCGCACCTTGGCGGGCGGCTGCTCAATCGGACCACGCGCCGCCAGAGCCTGACCGATCTCGGTCGCGAGTATTACGATCGCTGCAAGCGAATCCTGGCCGACATCGAAGCGGCCGACGGCATCGCGGACGCCATGCATGCCGTGCCACGCGGCGTCTTGCGGGTGAGCGCGCCATCGTCGTTCGGCAACCACGGGTTGGTGCCGGCGCTTCCGGATTTCTTCGCGCGCTACCCGGAAGTGAGCATCGACCTCTCGCTCGAGAACCGGGTCGTGGATCTGGTCGAGGAGCGTTTCGAAGCCGCGATCCGGATCGGAACGCTGCCTGACTCCAGCCTCGTGGCACGGCCGCTCGCGGACTACCGCACCGTCGTGTGTGCGAGTCCCGCCTATCTCGCGCGGCGCGGAGTACCAGGGAGTCTGGCGGACCTTTCCGCACACGACTGCCTGGGCTTCAGCCATTGGAAAATCCGGGATCGGTGGCACCTCGACGGTCCGCACGGCCGCGAAGCGGTGCGGGTGCGGGGCCGGTTCCAGGCCAACAGCGGGCAAGCGCTGCGCATGGCAGCGGTGCTGGGCCTGGGGATAGTGATGCAACCCGAGGTGCTGCTTGCGGAGGACCTTGCCGCCGGGCGCCTGGTGCGTGTGCTGCCGGACTACGCGACGTTCGCGCGGCCGATGCACGTCATCTACCACGCGGATCGTTATTCCAATCCGAAGGTCCGAAGCTTCGTCGATTTCATCGTGGAGCGCTTCGGCCGCGTCCCTCCAGCCTGAAGAAAGTCGGGTGGCGGCGCAATGACACCGCGTTGCACTGGCAAGGGCAACCGGGTGACGCCGTTTCGCTACGCCTCGAGCTGCCGCACCAGTTCGATGTATTTCTGCCGCGCCTCGTCGATGCGCATGCCGCGCAGGCGCGACCACGCCTCGTATTTCGCGGTGTTGACGAAATCGAAGAAGCCGGGTTTCGGGCCGCAGGCGTCGCCATCGGTGGCTTGCTTGTAGAGCGCATACAGCTTCAGCAAGGTGTCGTTGTCGGGGCGCGCCGGCAGACGCTTGACGTCTTCGCTGGCTTGCTGGAAATCCGTGTCGAGTTCGGTGGACACGACGGCGGCACTCAGGCTTTGGGTTTGGCGCGTTTGCCGGCGGCGGGCTTTGCCGTTTTCGTGCCCGCTCCCCGATTGGCGCGAAGTTCCTGTGCCAGGGCGTCGATGCGCGCCGAAAGATCGTGCAGGTCCTGGTGGCTTGGCATGTTCATGCGTTTCATCGCGCGCGCGATGCGTTCGTCGAAAGCCTGTTCGATCTTGCCCATCGCCGCGTTGGTGCGCTTGCGAGCGCTTTCCATCCACGGCGTCGCATGGTCGCGCGCCTGCTTCATCTGTTCCTGCGTGTAGGCGTGGGTTTTTTCCTGGATGCGCACGCCTTCCTCGACCAGCGCGTCGAAGAACTTGCCGCCTTCCTGCTGCGTGCGCGACAGCGCGCCCAAACCAGCGAGCCAGATTTGTTGTGCAGAATCCATCACGCCACGGCTGAAACGCTGCCCCGAGGTGGCGGCATCCTTGGCGGCCTTGAAGGGGTCGGTTTCGTCGGTCATGGCGGGCATCTCC
>DATNAW010000204.1:0-5050 GCA_035572335.1 Rhodanobacteraceae bacterium | reverse complement strand
AGCACCTTCTCGGCGTGGCTGGTCAGTTCCTCCAGCGCCTCGAATGATTTCGCAGGTTCGACGATCTGCACCAGCTCGACCTTCTCGAATTGGTGCTGGCGGATCATGCCCTTGACGTCCTTGCCGTAGCTGCCCGCTTCCGCGCGGAAACATGGCGTGTGCGCAGTCACGCGCATCGGCAAAGCATCGGCTTCCACGATCGAATCGCGGACCAGGTTGGTCAACGGCACTTCAGCGGTGGGAATCAAATATCTCCTGGCATCACCCACAGTCGTGGCAAACAGGTCTTCCTCGAACTTGGGAAGTTGACCCGTGCCTTGCATGGTGTCCGCATTCACGATCAGCGGGATGTTGCATTCGGTATACCCATGCTCGCGCGTATGCAGGTCCAGCATGAATTGCGCGAGCGCGCGGTGCAGGTGCGCGAGTTGCCCGCGCAGCACGGTGAAGCGCGCGCCCGACAATTTGGCGCCAGTCTCGCCGTCGAGCCAGCCGTGGCGTTCGCCGAGCTCGACGTGATCCTTCACCGCGAAATCGAAATTGCGCGGCGTACCCCAGCGGGATACTTCCACGTTGTCGTGCTCGTCATTGCCGACGGGCGTGGATTCGTGCGGCAGGTTCGGAATGCCCAGCGCGATCGCCGAAAGCTTCTGTTGCACTTCGGCCAGCGCGGCTTCGTTGATCTTCAGCCCGTCACCGATACCGGCAACCTCAGCCATGATCGGCGCGACGTCCTCGCCCTTGGCCTTGGCCTGCCCGATCGCCCTGGAACGCGCGTTGCGCATTGCCTGCAGTTCCTGCGTTTCGGTCGCCAGGCGCTTGCGGTCGGCTTCCAGTGATTCGATCTCTTCGACAGGCAGGTCGAAGCCGCGCGTCTTCAGGCGCGCGGCGGTTTCCGCAAGATGGTTGCGCAGCAGGGCCGGATCCAGCATTGGCGACTCTTCACGGAGGCACGAAACCGTGCATTATCGCGGCACGCCGCGATGCGGGCAAACCGTCAAGGATGCCCGCCGCGCTGGCTCAACCAGGGCTTCAGCGAAAGGCGGTACAGCGCCGTGCCGCCGGTGAAGGTGAGTGTGTGCCCGTCGGGCAGGACGTGCGAACCCCAAGGCCCGACGCTGTTGACGGCGTCGCCGAGATCGATCGGCTTGCTCCAGTGGTCACCTTCGCGGAAGGCGATGCACAATCGCCCCAATCCTGCCGCCGTCTTGCCGTAGCCGAACACGACGAACGATTGATCAGGCGCGATTGCCGGGTCGTGCGTGGTCGTGGCGGGATCACCCAATGCCACGCGCACGGGCGCGAGGTAGCGGCCACCGCGACGGTGCGAACTGAAGATGTGCATTGCATGGTCGTGATGATCTTGCTGGATGAAATACAGCGTGCCATCGGCGGCGATGCTGGGCGAAACGAGGAATGAATCCTGGTTGACGACCGTACCCAGCCATGTCGGCGCGCTCCATTGGCCGCTTTTCCACTCCACCTTCCACAAATTGCCGCCGTGATAAGTCTTCCCGTCGACCTCTCGAACCAGCCGCTTGCCGCCTGGCACGATGGGCCGATCCGAGCTGAACACCATGTATGAGCCATCCGGCGCCAGCGCAGGATCCTGGTCGTACCAGTGGCCTGAAAAAACCGCGACCCGCGGTTGCGACCATCGTCCATCCACCTTGTGCGAAACCAAGATGGTCTTGTGCTTGCCCTCGCCGCGATCGAAGAACACCGTATTGCCATCGGGCGTGAACGACAAGGTGTCATCGCTTGCGGGATGGATGACGCCGCCCAACGTGACCGCCACCGGCACGGCTTTCGATGTCCCCGCAGCGAACGCGGACATCGGTTGGAGTGCCATGCCGATGGCGAGGCAGAGGCTGCATCCAAACGAAAACAGACTGGTCATGCATTTGATCCTTTGCACCGGTCAATGGGTGACGTCGTGCGCGCGCAATACGCCGGAAATGTCGAAGCGCCACAAGTTGCGCGAGCCGTTCAACGGTTCTTCCAGACGCTCCTGCAGCGATCGGGCGTCATCCCGCGGCTTGGGGAAATGCACGTCGCCGCGGCGATTGCTCGACACGAACAGTTCGCCGAAGTGCGGCCCCAGCGACGGAGCATTTTCCAGCGACGTGCTGTTGATGCCGGCGGGCAGGTGCTCGGGCTTGCCCCAGCTTCCATCGGGCTGGCGAAACGCGATGTAGAGATCGGCGCTGCCCAACGCGTCGCCTTCGTTGCCGGCGAAAACCAGGAATCGTTCCTGCGGGTCGATCGCCGGATCCATGCGGTTGTGCATGATGTCGCCGAGTTGGACTCGTTGCGGCGCCGCGTACCCGCTTGCGGTGCGGCGGGCGACATAAATCTGGTAAGCGTTGCCGGAATCCTTGCGATGAGCGGAAAACCAGATATCGCCATTGGCAGCGATGGACGGGTTGTAGATCATGTCGCCGTCGTTGAGCGCGCCGTCGACGTGCACGGGCTGGCCCCAATGGCCGTCGGGCTCCCGTTCGACATGCCAGAGGTTGGTGCCGGCGAAATGCTGCCCGGACATTTCGGCCCTGATCGGCGCTTCTCCGGGCTGCACTGGTCGGTTGGAAACGAAATAGAGGCGCTTGCCATCGGGCGACAGCGCGGGTTCGGAGTCGTGCCACTGCCCCGAGAACGATGCGACTTCCGGCCTGCTCCAATGTCCGCCTTGGCGATGCGACACCAGGATGGTGTCGTCCTTCTCGCCGAAGTCCGAGCGCATGAAGTACAAGGTTTCGCCGTCCCGTGTCATCGCCACGGAGGTTTCCTGCAATCCCGTCGAAACCGTTCCCGGTCCGATCAATTCGCCTTGCGGTGTTGCCGCCATCACTTGGTGTAACACGGACACCAGCAGTACCCAAAGGAAAAAGCGTCCGATCTTCATGGCGAAACACCTGCCACGGAGCCTTGCTTACCGTGCGCAGCGAGCCATGGCCGCAACGACACGCTGTAGATGTGGTCGACGCCGTTGTCCCACGCGCGCGCGCGGGCAAGATCACGTTCGGCGTCCGCGCGGGTGCGCGGCCAGCTTGCCGGGGTGGCATGCGTACCCGTGAAGTACAACGTGGTGCCGTCGGGGCCAAGGTGCGAACCCCAAGGCTGGTAGGCATCGATGGCGTCGCCGAGGTCGATCGCCTTGCTCCAACCGTCGCCCTCGCGGAATGCAATGTAGAGATGATCGGGCTGGTCGCTGCCATTCCTGCCGGCGTCGAACACGATGAACGCGCCGTCCGCTGCGATGGCGGGATCGAGTTCGTGCATGTCGTCCGGCATCAATTGCAGGCGAACGGATTTCTGATACCGCCCGTCGCGCCACGCGGAACGATAGAGATGGAATTGATGTGATGGGTTGTCGCGGCTCTGGAAATACAGGTCGCCATTGGCGGCGATGCTCGGTGCGAAGATGTACGTCCCGAAGTTGACCGTGTCAGGCAATCGAACCGGCGCACTCCAGCCATCGGCCGTGTGGTCCACGCGCCACAAATGGCCGCCGCGCACCGGCAAGCCGCCCGGCGCGTCGGGCCGGTTGGACGGGAACACCATGAACGAGCCATCCGGCGACAGCGCCGGATCGTGGTCATTCCAGATGCCTGAGAACGACGCGATCACGGGCATCGACCAGTGCCCCTCGACTTCGTGCGACACCATGATCATCCCGATCGACCATGGCTGCTGGTGGAAAAAAACGGTCTTGCCGTCAGGCATGAAGGTTGCGCAGTCCACGCCGGCAGCCGAGGAAATCGTGCCGGGCGCGAAGACATGCGGCTGGGGAGGTGCGGCGATCACCGCGCCGCATGCCAGGAACAGCGATGCCATGCCAGCACTCGACAGCAAGACCGAACGTCGCGCCACGTAGCTTCTCCGGTTGCGATGGGAACGCAGCCGTACGCGACGACCGCCGCGTGAAGCTACGCGGGCAGAGGGTCGAATCGCTTTGTATTTGTGACGACCGACGCCGCGGGAGTGACGGGTGGCCGCTCTGCGATGACGAGCGGTCAGGGCAACCCGAGCGCTTTGCCCGCCTGGGTGCGGAAACGCCGGCTCAGGTTGAGCCGGGTGCCATCGCGCAGCACCACTTCGGCGTTGCCGTTGAACAGCGGATGGATTTCGTGGACGCGGTCGACGTTCACGACGATGCCACGATGGATGCGCAGGAACTTCGCCGGATCGAGGACTTCCTGCAGATGCCGCAGCGTCTCGCGATGCAGGTGGAATGCCCCTTTGGTGTGGATGCGCACGTAATTGCCTTCGGCGCCGATCCAGTCGATCTCTTCGACGGCAATCACGCGGATGTGCTCGCCCACGTGTACGCTCAGGCGCTGCAGCCACCGCTCGTGACCCGCGGGCACCGACGCGCGGTCATTGCCCGCGTGCATTCCGCGCCAATGCCGCTTGACCCGCGCCATCGTGCGGTCGAAGCGATCCTGGTCGATCGGCTTCAGCAAATAATCCAGCGCATTGGCGTCGAACGCGCGCAAGGCATGCTGGCCGTAGGCGGTCGCGAGCACCACCATCGGCAGCAGGAAGGCGTCGGGCACCAGCCGGTAGAACGGATTCTCGATCGCCGCCGGATCGGCGAGCACCTTCGCCCCCTGCCCGAAGTAATTGATCAGCAAGGCCGGCAGCACGAGACAAAGCCAGGCAGTCTGGATCGGCTTGCGCCCGAAATGGCCGAGATCGGCATAGAGCGCCTCGCCGCCGGTAACGCAGAGAAACACTGCGCCGAGGGTCACCAGCCCGATGGCGCCGTGATGGATCAGGAACTCGACTCCGTACCACGGGTTGATCGCAGTCAGCACGTAGGGGTCGTCGCGGATATGGAGCGCGCCGGCCACCGCGATCGAGATGAACCAGATCACCATGATCGGCCCGAACATTGCCGCGACCTTGGCGGTGCCGCGGCTCTGCGCGGCGAACAGCGCAATGAGGATGATGACGGTGAGCGGCGCAACGAACTCGCTGAAGGCGGGGCTCGCGAGCTTGAGGCCCTCGACTGCCGAGAGGACCGAGATCGCCGGCGTGATCACGC
>DATNAW010000203.1:0-2481 GCA_035572335.1 Rhodanobacteraceae bacterium | reverse complement strand
TCGAACGCGCAATCGGGCAGGTCGCGTTCGCAAGCGATCGTGCAGACGAACAGGCTTTGACCGTAATCGTGTTCCTGCGCGCCAATGCCGACCTGCGCGCGCACGAGCGAATCGCTGCCGTCGGCACCGACGACGAGCCGCGCTTCAATCATCTGCTCGCCATCATCGGTGGCAATGCGCGCTTGCCAGCCCGATTTCCCGGGCACCAGCGCAAGCAGTTTCGCCGGCGCCAATCGTTCGATGTGCCGGCATGCAGCAAGTCGGCGTTCCAGCGCCGCGCCCAGCACGCGCCCCGGCACCACGCGGCCCAGCGCATCCACGCCGGCATCCTCGGCCGTCATCCGCAACTTGCCGAATTCGCCGGCGCGGCTGACTTCGACGCGGCGGATCGTACTCGCCGCGCCTTCGAGATACGGCCACACGTTCAATGCCTTCAGTGCGTTGACCGATGCGCGCGCCAGCACCAGGTTGCGATCGTTGTCATCGCCGTCCGCGGCAGACGCGACGCGCGCAGGCGCGGCTTCCAGCAACGTGGCGCGGCATCCGGCCGCATCCAGCGCCAGCGCGAGGGAAGCGCCCACCAGCCCGCCGCCGACGATCAGGATGTCCGTGGATTGCGTCATTCCGGAATGATAGCCGGTTGATCCGGGTCAGCCGGACGCGGATGCCGTGCGCTAAACTAGTGGCAATCGCAACGAGGATGGATTCCATGTCGCAACCCGCCCGCTCCACGCAATCGTCATTCGTTTCTCCCGGCACGCTGGTGCTGTGCGGGATGGTCGCGTTCACCGTGATCTACCGGTTGCTGGTGCACTACGCGGCAGGCTCGATGCCGTGGAACTTCACGCCGGTCGAGGCGATGGCGTTGTTCGGCGGCGCGTATTTCGCCAACCGCAAGCTGGCGATCGCGGTGCCGCTGATCGCGATGGCCTGCGCCGACCTGGTGATCGCGTTCTCGCTGCCGTCGTCGCAAGTCGCGGACTGGCTGGTGGTCGCTCCCGTCATCTATGCGTGCGTGGCGCTAACCGCGTTCGCCGGCTTCGCCCTGCGCGGCCGGGTGCGCGTGGGCAACACGCTGGTCGCGGCGGTCGCGAGCGCGACGGGCTTCTATCTGGTCACCAACTTCTTCACGTGGGCCACCTCCTCGATGTACCCGCACACGCTGGGCGGCCTGATGACGTGCTACGTCGCCGGCTGGCCGTTCTACGAACACGGCAGCCTGCCCGGCACCGTGGCGTGGACTGCGCTGCTGTTCGGCGGCTTTGCACTGCTGGGCCGCCGCTGGAGCGTGTTGCGCGTGACCGCGGCGCATTGATCGCGGCGTGGGCAATCGCCTTTCGAAGATTTACACCAAGACGGGTGACGATGGTTCCACCGGTCTGGGCGACGGCTCGCGCACCCAGAAGGATTCCGCGCGGGTCGAGGCCTACGGCACCGTCGATGAATTGAATTCGACGCTCGGCGTGCTGCTCGCCTGCGCTGGCGTGCCCGATGACATCCGCGAATGGCTGGTGCGCATCCAGCATGCGCTGTTCGATCTCGGCGGCGAGTTGTGCGTGCCGGGCATGGAACTGATCCACGACGCCGACGTCATCGCGCTCGAGCAAACGCTGGACCACTACAACGAAGACCTGCCGCGGCTCAAGGAATTCATCCTGCCAGGTGGCGGCATGGCCGCGGCGCAATGCCACGTCGCACGCACGGTTTGTCGCCGCGCCGAACGTCGTGTGGTGACGCTGGCGCGCAGCGAAAGCGTGCGCCCGCAAGTCGTGCATTACCTGAACCGGCTGTCGGACCTGCTGTTCGTGCTGTGCCGCGTGCTGGCACGCGCCGGCGGACATGGCGAGGTGTTGTGGCAGCATGAAAAGCGTTCGCGTGGAAAGTAGCTAGTTTTCGGTTCGCTGCGTCTTGCCGGTCTGTCATTCCAGAGGCGTCCGCGCTTGCGCGGACAGAGCCCGGTTGTTCTCCATGAGCCGCCGACTGCGCTAGCATCCCAGCCAGCATGCGCCTCTACACGCACCCCGCCTGCCTCGATCACGACCCGGGCATCGGTCATCCGGAATCGCCGGCGCGATTACGCGCGGTCTTGCAGGCGCTGGATGCGCCGCCGTTCGCCGCGATCGAACGCGTGGAAGCGCCGCCCGCGACCCGTGAGCAGATCGAACGCGCGCACGGCACCGAATACGTGGACGGCATCTTCGCGAGCGCGCCGTCGCACGGCGCGGCGCGACTCGATCCCGACACCGTGATGTCGCCGGGTTCTCTGGAAGCGGCGCTGCGCGCCGCCGGCGCCGCATGCGCCGCGACCGACGCCGTGCTCGCCCGCGAAACCCGTCGCGCGTTCTGCGCGGTGCGCCCACCCGGTCACCACGCGACGCGTCAGGAAGCGATGGGCTTCTGCCTGTTCAACAGCGTCGCGGTCGCCGCCGCGCACGCGCTCGGCGCGCACCGGCTCGATCGCGTCGCCATCATCGACTTCGA
>DATNAW010000202.1:0-2991 GCA_035572335.1 Rhodanobacteraceae bacterium | reverse complement strand
TCGATGGTTTCGATGTCGGCGATGGGATCGATCTTGCCGGCAACGTGCACGATGTCGGGATGCTCGAAGCAGCGCACCACGTGCGCGATCGCGTCGACCTCGCGGATATGTGCGAGGAACTTGTTGCCGAGGCCTTCGCCTTGCGACGCGCCCGCGACCAGCCCCGCGATGTCCACGAATTCGACCGAGGCGGGAATGATCTTCTGCGGATGCACGATGCCCGCGAGCTGCTGCAGCCGCGGATCGGGCACCGGCACCACGCCGACGTTCGGATCGATGGTGCAGAACGGGAAATTCGCCGCGGCGATGCCCGCCTTGGTCAGCGCGTTGAAAAGCGTGGACTTGCCCACGTTGGGCAGGCCGACGATGCCGCATTGGATGGCCATTGAAACTCCGTAAAGCGTAAATAGTCAGTCGGCCGCCACGCGGCCTGGAAAGAGTAAAAGAGCCAGCGGCTTCCATTGACCACTCACAGCGCCGCAGGCGCGACTTCCAGCGAGCGCAGCGAGCGACTTGCTCACTCACGCGCTTCGCGTGTGTTCAGCCGCTTCGTCGCCTCGTTGAACCCGCCCGCGACCGCCAGCGGCAGCACGTCCAGTGCACGCGTGATCGCATCCAGCACCGCGTCTTCGTCCGCGGCGGAAGGATTGCCGAGCACCCAAGGCGTCACGCGATTGCGGTCGCCCGGATGGCCAATGCCGATGCGCAAGCGGTGGAACTTCCCGTGCCCGAGTTGCGCGATGATGTCGCGGATGCCGTTCTGGCCGCCGTGGCCGCCGTCGAATTTGAAACGCGCGGTGCCGGGCGGCAGGTCCAGATCGTCATGCACGACCAGCAATTCTTCGGGCGTGAGTTTCCAGTAATTCAGCGCCGCCACGACCGCGCGACCGCTTTCGTTCATGAAGGTGGCGGGTTTGATCACCCGCACCTGCTCATCGCCGACCGCAACGCGGCACGCTTCCGCGTGCAGCCGATTCTCGAAACCGAAACGCTGACCCGCGCCGGTCGCCAGCACGTCGGCAAACCAGAAGCCGGCGTTGTGGCGGTTGCGCAGGTATTCGGGCCCGGGATTGCCCAGGCCAGCAATGAGTCGGATGCCAGGCATTTGGAACTGCACTCGGGTGATCCGAACCGTTGCCGGCTCGGATCACCGTCGCGCAAGCATTACTTCTTCTCGGCCGGCTTCTTGTCGCCCGCGGCAGGCGCCGCGGCCTTGGCCGCATCGCCGCCCGCTGCCGGTGCGGCTGCGCCTTCGGCTGCCGCGCCTTCCGCGGCACCTTCGGCCGGGGCCTCCTCGACTTCCTCGCGAACCGCCTGCGCGGACACCACGGTGTGGTCGTATTCCTTGCCGAGCTTCAGTTCCGGGATCTCGACGCCAGCCGGAAGCTTGAGGTCGGAAACGTGCACCACGTCGCCCAGCGCGAGTTCGCTGAGGTCGAGGTCGATGTGTTCGGGCAGGTCTTTCGGCAGGCACGACACTTCGACCTGCGTCTGGTTGTGCGAGATCACCACGCCGGAAGTCTTGGCAGCCGGCGACTTTTCCTGGTTGAGGAAGCGGATCGACACGTACACGCGCACCGGCTTGGATTCGTCCACGCGCAGGAAGTCCAGGTGCAGCAGCTGCGGCTTCACCGGGTGCTTCTGCACGTCGCGCAGCAACACCTTCTGGCGGCCGCCGTCGACCAGCAGGTCGAGGATCGCCGAAGAGAACCACTCGTTGCGCGCGGCCAGCGAGAGTTTCAGGTGGTCGAACTGGATGTTCTCGGCGGCGTGGCCCGCGCCGTAGATGACGGCGGGAACCTTGCCGGCGCGACGCAGGCGGCGGCTCGCACCTTTGCCCTGGTCGGCACGGCGTTCGGCCGTGATTTCATGGATGGTTGCCATTTTCGTGTTACCTCAGGTTGCATGATGTCGCCTCGCGGCGACTTGGGATGACTTCCCCGCGACCAGGGAAGTCGGTGAAATGGTAAGCCGCTCGCTTCGCGAGCTGTAAGTCGCGCCTACGGCGCTGTAAATCGTAAAGAGGAAAAGTCGCAACCAGTGCGCGCTCTTGCTCTTCCTTGCAGGCCGCGTAGCGGCCGACTAACTCTTTACATTGCGAAGCAGCACCCGACTTGCCTTGCTCAATCAACGTACAAACTGCTGACCGATTCCCCATACGCCATCCGGCGCACGGTTTCGGCCAGCAACTGCGCGACGGACAACTGGCGGATCTTCTTGCACGCGGCGCCTTCGGCGCTCAGCGGAATGGTGTCGGTCACCACCAGTTCGTCCATCTGCGATTGTTCGATGTTGCGCACAGCCGGTCCCGACAGCACCGCGTGGGTGCAGTACGCGACCACTTCCTTGGCGCCGCGGTCCTTCAGCGCCTTCGCGGCGGCGCACAGTGTGCCGGCCGTGTCGACGATGTCGTCCACCAGCACGCAGGTCTTGCCGGCGACGTCGCCGATGATGTTCATCACCGTGGCCTCGTTCGGACGCGGTCGGCGCTTATCGATGATCGCGAGGTCCGCATCATCGAGGCGCTTCGCCACCGCGCGCGCGCGCACCACGCCGCCGACGTCGGGACTGACCACGATCACGCCGTCGGTGCCGTGCTTGCGCCAGATGTCGGCCAGCAACACCGGCGACGCATACACGTTGTCCAGCGGAATATTGAAGAAGCCCTGGATCTGGTCGGCGTGGATGTCCACGGTCAACACGCGATCGGTGCCGACCGCGTCGATCAACTGCGCGGCCACTTTGGCGGTGATCGGAACCCGCGCCGCGCGCAGCCGCCGATCCTGCCGCGCATAGCCGAAGTACGGGATCACCGCGGTGACGCTGGCCGCCGAGGCGCGCTTCAGCGCATCCACCAGCACCAGCAGTTCCATCAGGTTTTCGGCCGACGGCGCGCAGGTGGACTGCATCACGAACACGTCCTGGTTGCGGACGTTCTCGTCGATCTCGACCTGCACCTCGCCGTCGGAGAACGTGCCGACCACGGCCTTG
>DATNAW010000201.1:0-2664 GCA_035572335.1 Rhodanobacteraceae bacterium | reverse complement strand
AAGTTCGGCGACGAAACCTCCGGCGCCTTCCGCTTTTCGACGCCGCAACACGCCACGCCGCTGCCCTCCAACGAAAACTGGACGGACGATGCCTTGCCGAACGGCAGCGCCGTGGCGATCCGCTCGTTGTTGCGGCTGGGTCATCTGATCGGCGACGTGCGTTATCTCGATCGCGCAGCGCGCGCATTGAACGCCGCGGCGGGCGCCTTGAATCGTTACCCCGACGCCTGCCCCGCGCTGTTGCGCGCGCTGGATGAATCCGTCCATCCTCGTCTGCAAATCGTGATTCGTTGTCCAGCGGCGCGCGCAGCCGATTGGCAGGCAGCGCTGCACGCCGCATTGCGCGGCGCCGGCCTCGTACCCGGCGGCGATCGCGTCGACGTGCTCCTGATTCCGGACTACGCGACGAACCTTCCCGGCGCGCTCGCCGCGCGCGAGCCCCGAGGCGACGGCGTCGCCTACGTGTGCTCGGGGTTGGTTTGCCAGGCGCCCGTCACTTCGCCGGATGCGCTCGCCGATTCGTTGCGCGCCGCCGTGACGAGCTAGACGTTTACAGAACCACCGGCTTGTCCGGCAACGCGTTGCGCCGCCCCGGGCCGGGCGGCAGGTACAACTCCAGCAGATTGTGCGTGGCGATGATGCCGTCCAGCGCGCCTTCCTTCCAATGCTCCTGCCGGAACTGCTCGCTCATGAAACCGATGATGCGCTCCCACGAACCTTCCGGCACGCGCGCGGCCACGCCGCGATCGGGAATGATCTCGATGGTGTAATCGCCCAGCAGGACGTAGATCAGGATGCCCGTGCGACGTTCGGTATCCCACACCTTCAATTCGCCGAACACGCTTTCCGCGCGCGCGCGGATGCGGCGGCCGCCGAGCAGGTAGCGCGCGGGCAGGCGCGCCTCGACCGCGAAGCAGATTTCGCCGTCGTGTTTCACTTCGCCCGCCGCGATCGCCTCCTGGATTTCCTGCATCGCCGCAGGCGGAAACGCCCTGCTCGCGGGCGCGTGGAACCAGTGCCGCAACCATCGCATCGCATCCATCACCAACTCCCTGAAGCACCACCGCCGCCGGTGCCGCCACCGCCGCCGGAAAATCCGCCGCCTCCGCCGAAGCCGCCGCCACCGAATCCGCCGCCACCGAACCCGCCCCATCCGCCGAAGCCACCGCCCCGCGCAAAGGTGCCGCCGCTGCCACCGATGAAGCCGAACAACAACCCGATCACGCCGAACGCGAGCCCCAGCGGCCACAATCCACTGAACACCCACGACAACGCGCCGGTCAACGCGCCGACCGCGCCCGCGCGCGGCACGCGCGGCAGCCGGCCGAACATTCCACGCGCCCACACCAGCACGAAGCCCGCGACCAGCAGGCCGGTGAACCAATCCTGCCCATGCGCCACGCCGCCCGTATTGCGCTGCGGGCCTTGCAGCGGCGGCGGCAGCGGTTCGCCGTCGATCAATTTCGTCAGCGCACCGATCGCGTCATTCAAGCCGCCGTAGAAATCGCCCACGCGGAATTTCGGCGACATGTATTCGCGGATGATGCGCGACGCCGCGGCGTCGGGAATCGCGCCTTCGAGACCGTAGCCGGTTTCGATCATCGCGCGATGATCGTCCTTGGCGACCACCACCAGCACGCCGTCGTCGACGTTCTTGCGGCCGATCCTCCATTGGTCGAACACGCGCGTCGCGTAATCGACGATGTCCTCCGGCTGCGTCGAGGGCAGCATCAACACCACGACTTGCGCCCCCTTGCGCTGTTCCAGCGCGGCGAGCTGCGATTCCAGTTGTTGCGTCTGTTGCGCGGTGAGCGTACCGGTGAGATCGGTGATGCGCGCCTTCAGTGCCGGCACCGCGACATCGGCGCGCGCGATACCTGCAGCCGCGAACAGCAGGGCCGCAAGCAACGTCCAGAGATGAAGCACGTTCTTCACGCTGCGCTCAATGCGTGCTCGAAGCGGGCGCAGGCGTGGAAGGCGTACCGAAATCCACCTTCGGCGCCGTTGAAATCGCGGCCTCGTTTTCCACCGTGAAGTTGGGTTTCACGTTGTACCCGAACGCCTTCGCGGTCAGGTTGACGGGAAATCCGCGGATATAGCTGTTGTAATCCTGCACCGCCTGCACGTAACGATGGCGCGCGACAGTGATGCGATTCTCGGTGCCTTCGAGCTGCGCCTGCAGGTTCTGGAACAGTCCATCGGCTTTCAGGTTCGGATAGTTTTCCGACACCGCCATCAGGCGCGTCAGCGCGCTGGAGAGCTCGCCCTGCACGGCCTGGTACTTCGCGAGCGACGCCGCGTCGTCGGCGTTCACCGTCACCTGCCCTACTTTCGCGCGCGCTTCAGTGACTTCACGGAACACCTGTTCCTCGTGCGCGGCGTAACCCTTCACCGTCGCGACCAGGTTCGGCACCAGGTCGGCGCGGCGCTGGTACTGGTTGATCACTTCCGACCACGCGGCCTTGACCGCCTCGTCCTTGGTCTGGATCTGGTTGTAGCCGCAGCCCGACAACAGGCCGCAGGCCAGCATCAACACGCAACAGGAAACGGCAAGCCGGACAGCGCGCATGGGAGTTCTCCGTGCCAGTCTGGAGCGTGATTGCAGCATGCGCGGCAGGCGCGCGCAATGGAGTCCGTGCGCGGTCAAAAAGCGCGCGGCAGCAG
>DATNAW010000200.1:0-3400 GCA_035572335.1 Rhodanobacteraceae bacterium | reverse complement strand
CGGTACGTGCAGTACGCCGCCACCACGTCGTGGTTCCAGTGGCTGCCGGGTGGATCCGGATAGGCAAGGCAGCGCTGCAATGGATCCGTGATTCGCTCGGCGCGCTTCGCGGCATCGAGGAACGGATACGTCTGTTCGCGCGTGAACAGACGGCCCTGCGGCAGGTGTTGCGCAAAAGCCGGCTGAGGGGACTCCGGTTTGGGCTGCGCCAGCCCGTGCCGCAGGACCAGGCCGGCCGCGACGACCAGGCCCACGACGAACAACACGCCCGCCGTGACACCCCATGTTGTGCGATCGCGATCGCGCATGCCCGCCCCCTGCCGGCACCAAAGATAGCACCGGGGTAACTCTTCCGGCGCGGGAATGGACTCGCGCTACGCTGTCGCGGGTAAACGAATGCGGATGCGTCACGGCCATCGGCCAACCATGCATACAGGAGAGCCCATGTTTGACCATGTCGTATTTGGAGTCAGCGATTACGCGGCGAGCAAGGCATTCTTCCTCAAGGCGCTCGAACCGATCGGCATGGCCATCATCTCGGAGGGGCCGCTCGGCATTGAATTGAGCGCGGACGGAAAGGCTTCGTTGTGCCTGTTCCAGACCATGGGGAAGCCTGCGCATCTTCATCTGGCTTTCGTGGCCGCGAATCGCGGGCAAGTCGACGCTTTCCACCGCGCGGCGCTGGAGGCTGGCGCCAGGGACAACGGTGCGCCGGGTCTGCGTCCGAATTACAGCGGGCGCTACTATGCGGCCTTCGTCATCGGACCGGACGGACACAACATCGAAGTGGTTTGCCACGAACCCGAAGTTTGACGACGCACCCTTCCGGAACGGGAACATGAAAGTCGAGTATTGGTTGCAACGCTGGCGCGAAGGCCGCACGGGATGGCACCACGAATCGGTGATGCCGTTGCTGCAACAACACTGGGGTGCGCTCGGCGTCGCCCGCGGCACGCGCGTGCTGGTGTCGCTGTGCGGAAAAACACTGGACATGCTTTGGCTCGCGCAACAAGGCATGCGTGTGCTGGGCGTCGAGATTTCGCCGCTTGCGGTGGAGACATTCCTTGCAGAAAACCATCTGGACGCGAGCAGGACCGCAGCGGCGGACGGCGTGCACTACCGGATCACGAATGCGCCGGCGAACGGCGACATCGAGATCATCAACGGCGACGTGTTCGGCATTGCTTCCGGCACCTTCGAGGAATGCCGTGCGTTCTACGACCGTGCCGCCCTGATCGCTTTCCCCGCGCCGATGCGCGATCGCCTGGTGCGCGAGGTCTACGCGAAACTTCCCGCTGGTGCGCGCGGTCTCCTGATCACGCTGGATTATCCGGCGAACGAAATGGAAGGCCCGCCCTTCACCGTCGATGAAGCGGAAGTGCACCGGTTGTTCGATGCGCAGTGGGATGTGCGACAAGTGGAGCGCCGCGACATCCTGGCGTCGCAACCGTCATTCTCGCAGAACGGCGTGACGGCGTTGCACACCGCGGTCCATGCACTGACCAGGCGCGGCGGCTGAGATCCGACCGGATCATTCCATGTAGCGTATGGCTGCCTGTACTTCACGCCGCGTGGCGTCAAGCGCGGGCAGCTTCTGGATCGCCGACACTTTCGGCAACGCGCTGCGCAAGCTCGACCTGGCGACACACCAAGTCGGCACGGTCGCGACCCTGCTCAACCGCCCGCTCGCGGTCGCCACGCTTGTGCCCAAGATGCTGCCGTGGCCGATCGCCACGTCGAGCCGGCACGCGGCAAGTCCGGTGCGCGGTCCCACAACAACCAAATGGACAACGGGCCACTGGTTTGATCATTTGCGCCAGAAGCAACGAAATTTCGCACGGATCGTGCACGGGTTGCGGGTCTTGCAAACAACCACGCTGAATGCCAGGCAACGCGCCGTTCCGATGGGTGCATGGCGACAGGCTGTTGAAAGCCGGCGCGAACATGCTGCGCACATTTTCACCCGAGTATGCGGCGATGCGTTCCCTCCATTTGCTCTTGCCGGCAACGGTTCTTCTCGCGGGTTGCGCCACGCTTCCGCTTCCTTCCGCGAATCCGCCGGTGATGGACGGTCCTCCCGATGTCGTGGTGATTTCACTCGACGGCTTTCGCGCGGATTACCTCGATCGCCACGAAACCCCGGTAGTGGAGGGATTGGCATCCCGCGGCGTACGCGCGCAATGGCTCGTCCCGTCGTTTCCCACCCTGACGTATCCGAATCACTACGCGATGATCACGGGCCGCTATCCCGACCACAACGGCATCGTCGACAATTACATGGATGACCCGTGGCTGCCCGGGATGCATTTCGGGATCAACAGCTTCAAGACCATCGATGACCCTCGCTGGTGGAGCGAGGCAACGCCGCTGTGGTACACGTTGCAGGGTACGGGCACCCGTACGGCCGAGATGGACTGGCCCGGCGCCGACGTTCCCCACGACGGCGTGCTGCCCGCACTGCAGGGTTTGCAAAAGGAACCCGAAGTCCCCGCGCTTCGCGCCGAAACGGTGATGGGTTGGCTGCGTTTGCCCGAAGGGGAGCGACCCAGGCTGACGCTGGTCCACTTTGAACTGGTTGATGCGATCGGGCACGTCTGGGGTCCCGACTCGCCACGCATGGACGCGGCCTTGCGCAGCGTGGACGCCGCCGTGGGCGGGATCATCCGTGCGCTGAAACGCGACGGCGAATACCGGAACACGGACATCGTGGTGCTATCCGACCACGGCATGGCGGCGGTGGACCCTGCTCACATCATTTACCTCGACGACGTGATCAATCTTTCATCTGTCGACGTGGTCACCATGGATGCGCTCACGGGTATCGACCCGTTCGACACCGTTGCAGGTCGCGCCGCAACGGCGGCACTGTTGCAACCGCACGCGCACATGCACTGTTGGCGCAAACAGGATCTGCCGACGCGCCTTCACTACGGCACCAACCCGCGCGTGCCGCATGTCGAATGCCTGGCCGAGCCCGGCTGGATCATAGAAACGCATCGTTTCGCGTCGCTGCGACCGTTTCCTCTGCGCGGCGACCACGGCTATGACAACGCCGCACCCTCGATGCGTGCGATCTTCATCGCGGAAGGCCCTTCCTTCCGCGATGGTTACGTCGCGCCACCGTTCCCGAACGTGGATATCTATTTCCTGCTCGCGCACATCCTCGGCGTGGCGCCCGAGCCAGGTGACGGCAGTTTCGCGGAGGTCGCAGGCATGCTGCGGCCGCCTACGGCCCGACCATGACGCGCAGCGTGCTCAGTACGCGATCACCTCGCCATCCCGGCGCATCTCGGTGGCGCCCCAATACACGTGGTTCTTCGCGTCGTACTGGATCGCTTCGTAGCCGCCATAGCCGCCTTCGGCGTGCGTCGTGACCTCGACCTTGTAGCCGCGCTTTTGC
>DATNAW010000199.1:0-6394 GCA_035572335.1 Rhodanobacteraceae bacterium | reverse complement strand
CGCCAGCACCAGCGGTGTCATCAGGATCAGGAAGAGCGGCCCGAAGTAGGGCGGCCCGACCGAAATGCGCCCGATGTCCAGCGCCTCGCCGACCAGCGGATACAGCGTGCCCAGCAGCACCATCGCGCAGGCAACCGTGAGCATCAGGTTGCCGATCACCATCAGCGTTTCGCGCGAGGCCAGCGCGAACGATTTGCCGCCGGTGACCTTGGGCGCGCGCAATGCGTACAACAGCAGCGAGCCGCCCACCACCACCGCGAGATACACCAGGATGAAGATGCCGCGTGATGGTGCGAATGCGAATGCATGCACGCTGGTCAGCAAACCCGAGCGCACCAGGAACGTGCCGAGCAGCGAGAACGCGAAGCCGAAAATCGACAGCAGCAGCGTCCATGCGCGCAGGCCGTCGCGCTTGTCGGTGATCGCCTGCGCATGGATCAGCGCGGCACCGATCAGCCACGGCATGAAGGACGCGTTCTCGACCGGATCCCAGAACCACCAGCCGCCCCAGCCGAGTTCGTAATACGCCCACGCGCTGCCGGCGACGATGCCGAGCGTGAGGAAGCCCCACGCGACGTTGGTCCATGGCCGCGCCCAGCGCACCCACGTGGATTTCAGTTCACCGCCCAGCAGTGATGCGATCGCGAACGCGAAGGCCACGCTGAAACCGACGTAACCCATGTACAGCGTGGGCGGGTGGAACACGAGCCCAGGGTCCTGCAAGACCGGATTCAAATCCGCGCCGTTCGCGGGAACCGGAAACTGCCGCAGGAACGGATTGGACGTCGTGATCATGTACAGCAGGAACCCGAACGCCACGAAACCGAGCACGCCGATCACGCGCGAGAAGAACGCTTCGGGCAGTTTGCCGCCGAACACCACCAGCGCGAGCGTCCAGCCGTTGAGGATCAGCATCCACAGCAGCAGCGAGCCTTCGTGTGCGCCCCACACCGCCGAGAGCTTGTAGAACCACGGCAGCGACAGGTTGGAGTTCTGCGCGACGTACGCGACCGAAAAATCATTCGTCCAGAACGACCACATCAGGATCCCGAACGCCAACGCCACGAACACGAATTGTCCGATCGCAAGGCTGGGCGCGGTTGCCATCAGCGGCTTGCTGCCGCGCCACGCGCCGACGATCGGCAGCACGCATTGCAGCGCCGACAGCAGCAACGCGAGGATCAGCGCAACCTGGCCGAGTTCGGGGTTCACTGTGAGCCTCCGTGCCCGGCGGTCGCGGGAATGCGGTGCTCTTCCTTCGCCTTGGCGATCGCCTGCGCGACCTGCGGCGGCATGTACGTGGAATCGTGCTTGGCCAGCACCTGGGTCGCGACGAACTTGCCGTCCTTCATCGAACCGGTGGTGATCGTGCTCTGGCCCACGCGGAACAGGTCGGGCAGGATGCCGGTGTAAGTCACCGGGATGCTCTGGAAACGGTCGGTGATCACGAAATCGGTCGTCAGCGAACCGGGCACGCGATGCACGCTGCCTTCCTTGACGATGCCGCCCAGCCGGAACGGATGGCCACCCGGCGCCTTGCCGGCGTCGACTTCGGAGGGCGAATAGAGGTACGTCATGTTTTTCTGCAGCGCGAATACCGACAGCGCGGTCGCGATGCCGACCGCGCCGAGGATCAGCAGCGTGATGATCAATCGCCGCTTGCGCACCGGATTCATGTCGTGGCCTCCGCACGTGCGGCGCCCGTGCCGCGTGTGCGCTCGCGCGCGAGCTTGCCGCGCAATTCGCGCGTCAGCCGGCGCCGGCGCAATGCCGGCGCAAACCAGTCCCACGCCAGCACGGCGAGGAACACCGCGTACGCGGGCCACACGTAGAGGCCGTAGCCGCCCATCGCAAACCAGTGCGCCATGTCAGGTGGGTGCCCCCGTTGTCTGCGCGGGTTGTCCATCGACCAGGACGCGCACCCACTGCTTGCCGCTTTCCAGCGACAGCAAGCCGGTGCGCGTACGGCCCAGCAGGCTCGCGAAGAAATACAAATGCGTCGCCAGCGCCATTACCAGCAGCGGCCACAGCATCGCCGGCGCGATGGACGAGCGCGCCGGATCGAGGAAATCGACGGTCGTGCCCTGGTGCAGCGTATTCCACCATTGCACCGAGTAGTGGATGACCGGCAGGTTGACGATGCCGACCAGTGCCAGCAGCGAGGCAGCGCGCGCGCCGCGGCGGCGATCCTCGAACGCGTTGTACAAGCCGATCACGCCGAGGTACAGGAAGAACAACACCAGTTCGGACGTGAGCCGCGCGTCCCACGTCCACCACGTGCCCCACATCGGCTTGCCCCACAGCGAACCCGTGAGCAAGGTGATCAGCGTGAACGCCGCGCCGGTCGGCGCGCATTCCATCGCGATCACTTCGGCCAGCTTCACGCGCCAGACCAGCGCGACCAGTCCGGCCACCGCCATCGTGGCGTAGATGAAAAGGCTCATCCATGCGCTCGGCACGTGGATGAAGATGATCCGGTAGGCATCGCCCTGCTGGTAATCGGGCGGAGCCAGCACCAGCCCGCCGTACAGGCCGACGGCTGCGCTGACCAGCGCCACCGCCATCAGCCATGGACGCAGCGCGCCCGCGAACCGGTAGAAGTTCGGCGGCGAACCGAGCCAGTGCATCCAGTGGGGAAGGTACGAACGGGACATGCTCAGGAAAAACACTTCTCGGGTGGCAACTGCGCCACGGCTGCCTTCATGTTTCAACCGCGATCCGAAGGGCCGCCGCGCATGCAAGCGGCGCCAGCACGATCGCCAGGACCAGGGCTGCCGCCAGCCACGTCAACGGAGCGAGATACGGCATGCCGGACTGCGCCGCGGCGATGGCGCCGGCGGCGAAGATCACCACCGGAACGGCCAGCGGCAGCAGCATCAGGGCCAAAAGGATACCAGAGCGGCGTGCACCGGCCGTCAACGCCGACAGCACCGAACCCAGCAGCACCAGCAGCGGCGTCGCCAACAGCAGTGCCACGATCAGCACCGGCAGGACCTTCATGGGCAGGTTCAACAACGCTCCCAGCAAGGGCATCACGACGATCAAGGGTAGGACCGTGGTCAGCCAGTGCGCGATGACCCGGGTCAAGGCCAGCAGCGCCAGCGGCTGCGGCGCCAGCAGCCATTGTTCCAGCGTGCCGTCCTCCAGGTCGGCGCGGAACATCGCCTCCAGCGCCGGCAGCATCGCCAGCACCGCGATCACCAGCAGCACGCCGCCCGCGATCCGCGCCAGCAATTCCGGATCCGGGCCCAGCGCGAAAGGAAACAGCGCGGTCACGATCACTGCGTACAGCAGCGGCAGGAACAACTCGCCACGCCGCCGCCACGCCAGCACGAAGTCGCGACGCAACAGCGCCGCGCATGCACGCCAAGTGCCTGGCGAATGGGCTCGCGCCATTTGTGCCGCAGGCATTGAGTCAACGATGGGTTGGACGGCGGTGGCCATGAAAAGGAAACGTCAGTCCGCAAATGAACGCAAATGAACGCAAATCCCTTTCGTCATTCCCGGGCCGCCCGCGCTGTTTGCGGGTGGAACCGGGAATCCACTGTCTTTGCCCTGGATTCGGAAAGACACTGGATTCCCGTTTTCGCGGGAATGACAGCAGGAAATATCTGACCGAATGTTTTTTCCATTCGCGTTCATTTGTGGTTATTTGCGGACCATGTGCTTTGCTTTTAAGCGTTGAGGTGGATGTGCCGCACGTTCGGATCGGCGAACCGCACGGCACCGTGGCTGGTGACCAGCGCCGCACCGCCGTGCGCGCAGTGTTCGGCGATCAGCGCATTCACCAGCTCGATGCCGTGGCGGTCGAGGTTGGCGTACGGTTCGTCCAGCAGCCAGATGTCGCCTGGCAGCAACAGCAGCCGCGCCAGGCCGACGCGTTTCTTCTGTCCGGCGGAAAGCGTGCGCAGTGGCTCGTCGATCCAGCCGCCTATGCCGACGCGTTCCATCGCCGTGGCCGCGGTCATTTCCGCGCGCGTGCCATACAAGCCAGCGAGAAAGCCGAGGTTCTCGCGCGCACTCAGGGATTCATTCATCCCGGAGCGATGTCCCAGCCACAGCACGCGCCCATTGCGGGAATCATGCGACGCGGGTTGGCCGTCGAAACGGATTTCGCCGTCGCCGGGCGGCAGCATGCCGGCCAGCACGCGCAGCAACGTGGTCTTGCCGGAACCGTTGTCACCTTCGACCAGCACGGTTTCGCTGGACCCGAGGCTGAAATCCAGCGGTCCGAACACGGGCTCGTCGTTGCGCGAAAACGCGAGCCGGTGCGCCGACAACAGCGGCGCGGAAGGGGCGGGAGGCGTAGCCATGGTTGCAACCGCGAATTGTCGTGGCGGGGCGCGATGCTGTCCACGCCACAGGAGCTTGGAGGATTTCTTCAGATCAGTTCGTGCAGCTCCGCCGGCTCCGCACCCGTGCCGCGCACCACGCCGAGCTGCCCGAAGCGGCGCGCCATCGCATCCAGCTGCGTGTAGGTCATGCCGGGCACGAACAGGCTGGGTTCGCGCCAGTTGCTGGGTCCGACGCCGATGCCGCCGAAAAAGGGCTGGCGGTCGCCCTTGAGTTCATCGCGCAATCGGCGCTGCCGGATCTTGTTGGTCGCCATCGGCAGCAGCACGCCCGCGGGGTTCCATGCGGTGATGTAGCCCCATGGCGCATCCGCATGTTTCAGCAGCGCGAGCAACTGCACGGGCAACGGCCGTCCGCACCAGATGCTCACATATCCGCCGTGCGGCAGGCGAACGCGGTAATCCGTTTCGGTCCAGGCGCGTCGTATCGACTCGGGCAAGGGCATGCGGTCAGCCGCCTTCCGGAAGCGGGGGCACGGTTTGCCGCAGGCGCGTCGCTGCCTCGGCCAGATCGATTCCGGCGAGGCTGTCGTGGTCCTTCAGGATCGATTCCATCAATGCGGTTTGTTCCCGATCGCGCGCGACGCAGGTGGCATACGGAATGCTGGTGAAACTCACCATGCGATAGCGTGACATGAAATGGCCCGCGGCGCGCTCGGTCAACGCCGCGGCAAGTTCGCGCTTCAGCAGGTAGTGCGGGTCGGCCACGCCGTCGCGCATTTCGATGTAGTTTGCCAGCGACATCGCCGCGATCGCGTCGGCATTGGGTTTGCGGCGGCGCGCGAATTCCGCGAACACGGCGGCCGGGTCGCTCGAATCCTCGGCGAGCAATGCCGCCAGTTCCGTCGCGTCTTCGAAACCGCAGTTCATGCCTTGCCCGTGGAACGGCACGATCGCGTGGGCCGCGTCGCCCAGCACCACCGCGCGACCATCAACATGCCAGCGGTCGAGGTACAACGTGGCGAGTTGACCTACCGGATGCGCGTTCCAGTCTTCATTGAAGGTGGGCATCAGCGCCAGCGCATCTGGAAACTGTTCTTCGAAGAAACGCCGCGCGGCCTCGACATCGGGCAGCGTGGCGAAGCTGGGGAACGCACCTTCGTTCGGCAGGAACAGCGTGACCGTGAAGTTGCCTTCGGCATTCGGCAGCGCGATGCACATGTAGTGTCCGCGCGGCCAGATGTGCAGCGCATGGGGTTCGATCGCGAAAGCGCCCGCACCGGGCGAGGGAATTTCGAGTTCCTTGTAACCGTGTCCCAGCGGCTCGATGCGCTCGCCGAGGTCGACGGCCTTCGCCGCCGCCGCGCGCAGCGCGGAGCCGGCGCCGTCGCAACCCAGCAGCAAGCCGCCATGGTGTGTGCGCGTCGCGCCGTCGGGGCCCGCCAGCGTAATCGTGCCGTTTGCAAAATCCGCGCCCGCAAGCGCCGCGTCGAAATGCAGCATCGCGCCCGCATGTTCAGCCGAATCCAGCAGCAGGATGTTCAAGCCTCCGCGCGACACCGAGCGGATCACTTCGGAATCGTCGACGCCGTAGCGTTGCAGGTTGGGCGCGCCATCCAGCGGATGCACCATGCGTCCGCGCATCATCACTGCCTGCGCGAGCACTGCGTCGGCGAGCCCGGCCTTGCGCAGCGCATTCAAGCCGCGCTCGGCCAGCGCGAGATTGATGGAACGGCCGCCGAGGAAACCGTGCACGCGTGGATCGGAACGGCGTTCGAACACCTCGACGTCGAAGCCGCGCTGCGCCAGCAGCGTCGCCAGCAGCGACCCGACCAGGCCCGCGCCGATGATCGTGATGCGTGGGCGCGAGTTCGCGGTCATGCGTGTCGTCCGCGCCACGCCTGCGCCGCTTCGGCGTAGCGCAGGCAATCGGCGAAGGTGTTGTACAGCGGCGTCGGCGCGATGCGCATCACGTCGGGTTCGCGCCAGTCGCCGAGCACGCCGTGCGCGGCCATGTGGTCGAACAGCGACTGACCGGCGTCGCGTCCCGCGCGCACGCGCAGCGAAAGTTGCGCGCCGCGTTGTGCCGGAGCCGAGGGCGT
>DATNAW010000198.1:0-5741 GCA_035572335.1 Rhodanobacteraceae bacterium | reverse complement strand
GAGAGACGAGAGACTTACGTGGCCGGATGACGCTGAGCCAAGGGGTCGCGCTTTCGAGCGCAGCATACGCCCAAATAGTCGCCGCGTCCTGCAAGGAATGCCGCGAAACCGTCTTCCCGATTCTTCATGTGGAGTGCAACTCCGCGAAGCCGAAAGAGGGGAATCCGCATCGATCGACTCCACAGGCAGGTGCCGTGGTGATGACGGCAAGCGCCCGCTGATTCCGGCTCACGCCGTGCGCGTGGCGCCGGTCGAGACCGCGGAGCGGCTGGTCGATTTCGCACGCTTCTGCGCCGCCATTCGCATCGACATGAAGCGCATGCCGGTGACCAGCACCACGAAGGTCACGAGCCAGAACACCAGCTGCATGCCGGCCGGGCGCGCTTCGTAACCGGTGAGCACGTGCACCGCCTGGCCGACGATCGAGTGATCGGTCAGCAGCCACGAGGTATCCCAAAGCTGGTTGCCCCACGCGGGCAGCAGGTTGGCCTGGATCAGGAAACCGGCGGCCGAGGCCGCGAGTCCGCTGGCCAGCACCACCAGCATCCAGTTGGTCGCGCTGAAGAAATAGCGGATCGGAATGCGCAGCAACCCGAAGTACAACGCGAACCCGACGGCCACGCCGCCGGCGAGTCCCAGCGGCACACCGCCGATGAAGCCCAGCTTGCTCGCGCCGCCCGCCGCCATGCCGAACAGGAACAGCACCACTTCCGAGCCTTCGCGTAAAACGGCCAATGCGACAACGGCCAAAAGGATTGCAATCGAACTCGAACCGGCTTTCACCGAATCGGTGACGCGCTGCATCTGCTGCACCATCTCCTTGCCGTGGCTGGACATCCAGGTGACGTGCCAGCCGATCATCACCACCGCGGTCAACAGCACGGCGGCCTGGAACACTTCCTGGCCGATGCCGCCCAGCGACCCTTCGATGAAACCCATGCACACGGCAACGACAATTGCACCGATCACCCCGAGCGTAATGCCGCCGCCCACGAACACGCTGCGCCGCGGCACGCCGCGCGTCGCCGCCGCGACCACGGTCACGATCAGCGCGGCTTCCAGGACTTCGCGGAAGACCAGCAGTGCAATACCCAACATGGCTTACTCCGCCACCAGCGTGCCGGTGGTGGCCTGGTTGAAATCATCGAAAAACTTGTACGTGCCCTTGTCGAGCGGCCCGATGAACACGGTGATGGTGCTGTTCGGCAACACGATCTTCTCGCGGTTGAAATCGGAACTTTCGAATTCCGACGGCGCGGGGTTGCGGTTGGTCACCAACACTTTGAACTTGGTGTTGGCCGGTACCTTCAATGTCGCCGGTTCGAACTTGTGGTTCTGCAAAACGAGATGGAATTCGAGCGTGCCCTCGGCATGTGCGGGAACCGCGAACGCGGCTGCACTCGCAAACATCAGGACCGGCAACCATCGCCACCCGCGCATTGCTGAACTCCACCGGGGCTTGCGCCCGCATATGTCTTCACAGCAAATGCTAATCGTTCGCATTTAGTAACGCAACCAGCGGGGTTCGCCGCGATTCATCCCGCCGCGGCGCGAGCCGGCTTTCGTCAACCGGCTATCCTTGCCGTTTTGGCCGGTGCGATCCATGCCCGAAACGATCCGACTCGCACGGAAGGGTGCGGTGGCGACCCTGTCGCTGGAACGCCCGCAGGTCCACAATGCCTTCGACGACATGCTGATCGCCGAGACCACGGCCGCGCTGGAATCGCTTGCGGCGGACGCCAGCCTGCGCGTGCTGGTACTGACGGGAACGGGCGCGACCTTCTCGGCCGGCGCAGACCTTAATTGGATGCGGCGCATGGCGACAGCCAGCGCGGACGAGAACCGCGACGATGCACTGCGCCTCGCGAAACTCCTGCGCACGCTGCAATTCTTCCCGAAACCCACCGTGGCGCGCATCAACGGTGCCGCTTACGGCGGCGGCGTCGGACTGGTCGCGTGCTGTGACATCGCAATCGGCGTCGAGGGCGCGAAGTTTTCGCTGAGCGAAGTGAAGCTCGGCTTGGTGCCCGCCACGATCGCGCCGTACGTGGTGCAGGCGATCGGGCCGCGCCAGGCGCGGCGCCTGTTCGTCAGCGCGGAAATCTTCGACGCCACCGAAGCCGCACGGATCGGGCTGTTGCATCAATGCATTCCCGCCGACAAGTTGGACGAAGCCGTCGATCGCCAGCTGCACCATCTCGCCAAGGGCGGTCCGGTCGCGCAACATCAAGCCAAGCAACTCGCCCTGCGCACGGCCGGCATGACGATCGAATCCGCCGAACGCATCGATACCGAAAACGCGGCATTGATCGCGCGCCTGCGCGTGTCACCCGAAGGCCAGCAGGGCTTGTCCGCATTCCTCGAAAAACGTTCGCCGCCATGGCTGAAGGAGTAGAACCGTGCTCGACCACATCGGATTCCCGGTTTCCAATTTCCTCGCCAGCAGGAAGTTTTATGAAGCGGCGCTTGAACCGCTCGGCATCGGCGTCGTGATGGAGGTGACCGCCGAACAGACCGGCGGCAGCTCGCATGCGGGCTTTGGCGAGAACGGCAAGCCCTACTTCTGGATCGGCGACGGCGAAGGCATGGTGCGCGGGCGCCTCCACATCGCCTTCACTGCCAAAACGCGCGCGGACGTGGACGCGTTTTACCAGGCCGCGCTCGCGATGGGCGGGCGCGACAACGGCAAGCCGGGCCTGCGGCCGCACTACCACGAACACTATTACGCCGCGTTCGTGCTGGACCTGGATGGCCACAACATCGAAGCGGTCTGCCACACGCCGGCATGAAACGGCTGCTGACATGACGCTGGCAACAGCGAAGGATCAGGCTGCAGTCACTCCACTTCGAGGGCGAACCATGAAACCCGTTCTGAACATCGCCGACGCGCAGTACACCGATCTCGCCGAAAACTCGCGCCGGATGGGCGCCGAAATGCCCGGCGAACGCTATGGCGGCCGGCGGGCGGAACTCGGACGCGTGATGGGCGCGCGCAAGCTCGGATACAACATCACCGCGATCGCACCCGGAAAACGTGGATATCCGTTCCACAACCATCGCGTCAACGAGGAAATGTTCTTCGTGCTGGAAGGCACGGGCGAGATCCGTGTCGGAGACGCGACGTTCCAGGTTCGCGCCGGCGATGTCATCGCCTGTCCACCCGGCGGACCGGAAACCGCACACCAACTGCACAACACGGGTGAAGCGGAACTCAAGGTGCTCGCGGTCAGCACCGCCGAGTCGCCGGAAATCTGTGACTATCCCGACTCCGGAAAATTCGGCGTGCTGGCTTTCTTCGGCGCAGACCCGAACGGTCGGCCACAAATGTTTGCGCATATCGGACGTGCCGCCGATTCGCGCGACTACTGGGAAGGCGAATAGCCATGCCCGCCCCCATCCTCAATCTGGACGACGCCGAACTGCGCCCTGAAAGCCCCGAACGCGCAGCTCATGGCCCGAACGCCGGCCAGTACGACATCCGCTGGGCCGAGATCGCCCGTCGCATCGGCGCGCACAAACTCGGCTACAACCTGACGGTGGTCGCGCCGGGCAAACGCAACTGTCCGTTCCACAGCCATCGCGTGGAAGAAGAAATGTTCTTCATCCTCGAAGGCACGGGCGAATTGCGTTACGGCGACCAGCGACACCCGTTGCGCGCAGGCGACATCGTCGCCTGCCCGACCGGCGGCCCGGAAACCGCCCACCAGATCATCAACACGGGCGCCACGGAAATGCGCTACCTCGGCCTCAGCACGATGGCGCCCATCGAAATCTGCGAGTACCCCGATTCCGGCAAGTTCGGCGTCTACGAGGATTTGCCGGACGATGAAAACGGACGACACGCGCGCTTGCGTCATCTGGCGCGGCACGAAGACACGCGCGATTACTGGGAGGGTGAATAGTGTTCCAGCGCGTACTGATCGCCAACCGCGGCGAGATCGCCTGTCGCGTGATCCGCACCTGCAGGCGGCTCGGCATCCACACCATCGCGGTGTTTTCCGAAGCGGACAAGGATGCGCAGCACGTGCGGCTGGCCGACGAAGCCTGGCCCATCGGTGGCCCGCGCCCGGACGAGTCGTACCTGCGCGGCGACGCGATCATCGAAGCCGCCAAGAAGTCCGGCGCGCAGGCGATCCATCCCGGCTACGGATTCCTGTCCGAGAACACGGGCTTCTCGCGCGCGTGCCGGGAAGCCGGCATCGTGTTCATCGGACCCGACCCCGAAAGCATCGAGGCGATGGGTTCGAAAGCCGCCGCCAAGCGCCTGATGGCGAAGCACGACGTGCCGCTGGTGCCGGGCTACGACGGCGACAACCAGGACAATGCGCACCTTGCAAAGCAGGCGCACAAGATCGGCTATCCGCTGATCATCAAGCCGTCGGCGGGCGGCGGCGGCAAGGGCATGCAGATCGTGCGCAGCGACGCCGAATTCCCCGACGCGCTGGCGACCGCGCAGCGCGTCGCGAAGGCCTCGTTCGGCGATGCGTCGATGCTGCTGGAACGCTACATCGAACATCCGCGCCATATCGAGTTCCAGATTTTCGGCGATCGCCACGGCAACATCATCCACATCGACGAACGCGAATGTTCGGCGCAACGCCGTTACCAGAAGGTGCTGGAAGAAACCCCCTCGCCTTTCCTCGACGCCGAACGCCGCGCCGCGATGGGTGCGGCGGCGGTGGCGGCGGCGAAAGCCGTGAACTATGTCGGCGCCGGTACGGTGGAGTTCATCGTCGGACGACATGCAGATGGAAGTCCGGGCGATTTCCATTTCATGGAAATGAACACGCGCCTGCAGGTCGAACACCCCGTCACGGAAATGACCCACGGCATCGACCTGGTCGAGTGGCAGCTGCGCATCGCCGATGGCGAACCGCTGCCATGGACACAGGAGCAGGTGCGTTCGCGCGGCCACGCGATCGAAGTGCGACTGTACGCGGAAGATCCCGACCACGGTTTCCTGCCGGGCTCGGGCAAGCTGACGCGCCTGGCGTTGCCGCAGCCATCGACACATGTGCGCCTTGACGGCGGCGTGACCGAAGGCGACACCGTGACGATTTTCTACGACCCCTTGATCGCCAAGCTGATCGTGTGGGACATGGACCGCCCTTCGGCCTTGCAGCGCATGGGCGAAGCGCTGGCCGCATGCGAAATCGTCGGGCCGAAGTCGAACGTCGCCTTCCTGGAACGGCTGGTGCGGCACCCGAGTGTCGTCGGGCACACCATCGACACCGGCTACCTGGATCGACACCTCGACGAATTCGTCGCCGGCGAAGCGCAGCCGGAACCCTCCGCAGTATTCGCGGCGGCCGTCGCGGCGTTGTTGCAGGATGAACGTTCGAGCGCGACGGACGCGTCCGACCCGCACTCGCCCTGGAACATGTCTGATGCGTGGCGTATCGGCCATGCCGGCAAACGCATCGTCGCGTTGGCGGTGGGCGGCCGGCGCCACGAAGTCGAAGCGCGTGGCCACGCCGGCCGCTACGCGCTGCAAGCCGGTGACGCGAAGCGCAATGTCGAGAGTACGCATTGGGACGGCACAACCCTCAGTGCCCGCTTCGACGACGAAGCGCGTCGTTTCGAAGTCCGTGCGGATGCATCACGCGTGCTGCTGCATGATGCGAATGGCATCCGCTGGCGCTTCGAGCGCGTGCCGGCGTTCGCGTGGGAAGCCAGCGACGCGGCCGGGGCCAGCCAGATCATCGCGCCGATGCCCGGCCGCATCGTGCTGGTCAAGGCCA
>DATNAW010000197.1:0-7033 GCA_035572335.1 Rhodanobacteraceae bacterium | reverse complement strand
TACGTGGTGTTGATGTTGCCGTCGTTGTTGTAGTCGGGGTACTGCAGGATCGCGTACGAACCGTTCGGCGCGTACAGCACGATCTCCAGATCGCCCGACCAGTTGTGGGTGATGTTGACGTGCACCGCCAGATCGGACGGTGCATAGCCGGGTTCACCCGTCACGCTGATCTTGCTCGTCACCGTGGCATCGTCCCGAATCGCGTAATGCGTGTTGTTCGAGAACGTATTCCCCGGCGGCGGTGGCGGTGGCGGTGGCGGTGGCGGCGGTGGCGGCGGTGGCGGCGGGCTTACGCCGCCGGCGACGTTCGCCACGAAGTTCGCGATGTTGATCGAACCGAAGCCGGTGGTGTAATCCCACCCCGTCGCGGCGCTCTCGCCGCCGTTGTTGCCCGAGGTCACGTCGTGGAAGTCGGTCGAATAGTGCGACGCGGCATCCGCATAGATCAACGGCGCGGCGAAGCCGAGACTCGGATTCGCAGCCAGCGTGCGCGCCCACGTACCCACGAACAAGGGCGATGACAGGCTGGTGCCGCCGACCTGCTCGGTCGAACCATGCACGATGATGATCGCGCCCGAATTGGGATCGCCATCGAAAGCCACGTCAGGCAGCCCACGCGTGCTGTGCCCGGCGTTCTTGCCCACGCCCTGCTGCCAGCTCGGCATCGGTTCGAAGGTGGAGGGGCTGCCACCGCCATCGGCCCACGCGGTTTCATTCGCCCAGGTCGTGGAGCCGGAGGTGTACAGATCGGTGCCGCCGACGGCCACGACGTACTCGGAGTCCGCGGGCCAGCTCGGCGTGGTGCCGCCGTTGCCGCACTCGTCGGCGCCGGAGTCACCGGTGGAAATCGAGAAGGTCATGCCTTCCGAATCCGCTTCCTGGAACACGTTGTCGCCGGTCGCGGCGCCGTTGGTCTCTGTGCCGGTCTCGCAACCGCCGATCGACACGTTCACCAGCCGCACCACGTTGGCAGTGGTGGCTGCGCTGAAGTCATCGACCAGGTCCTGGGTCGACAGCGAAGCGGTGTCGTACAGGTACAGCGCCTTGACGCCGCCGGAAATGCCGACGATGTCCTGGCTGTCCAGATCCCATTCGTCGTCGCCGCTGGTGCCGCTGCCGCCACCATCGACCTTGACCACGTTCATCGGGATGCTGCCGAATCCGTTCTGGCTCAGGAACGACTGGAAGTCGGTCTGCACCTTGGTCATGCTGCCTTGCGTGATGATGCCGACGTTGATCGTGGACGCCGTCGCGGTGCTGCCGGCGTTGTAGATCGACGCGAAGTCGGTTGGGTTGTGGCCGGTTTCGCTACCCGCCAGCGTGTGCGGCTTCAACACATGGAAACGGTGCACGTTCTGCAAGCCCATCACTTCGTGCACGACGCCCTGCAACGCGTTGGGAATGCGCGCTTCGGTCGAGTTGGCGAAGGCGATGCGGCCATTCTTGGTGTGCACGTTCACCATGCTGGTGTGGAACGCGTTCTGCACGGTCGAGACCGGCGCTTCGCCGGACACGAGCAGGTTGTCCGACGACACCTGGATGTTGGTGAACCCTTGCTGGCGCAGGAACGCCTTGACCTGATCGACCTGTGCCTGGCTCGGGCCATACTTGGCCACGAACTCGGCGTGCGTCAGGTTCTTGTGGTGCGGATCGGCGATGAATGCATCGAGTTGCGCCTGGTTGCGCCAGTGCAACGACAGCGTCACGCGCATCGATTTCGTCAGCGCCATCGGGCCTGTCACCGAATCACCGGCGCGCAACTGGGTGGCCAGTTTGACGACGGAAGTATTGGCGAGGACCGCGGCGGGAGTCGCAGCGTAGGCGGCCGAACCGGCAGCCAGGCCCATGGCAACGACCAGGGCCTTCAATCGGAGATTGCTTGGCATCACAGAGCTCCTTTCTGGTAGGGGAGACGCACGGCAGCGTTTGCGAACACGCAGCCGCGCGACGCAAAATCCGCCATGCATACTCCCCACCCGGCGGCGTGTCTGCCGCCAAGCCCTGCTTGAAACCTTGCAAGCAACGCACCGAACGGTGCGTGCGCGGACTGCCCGTATGGCGCCCTCACACCAGCGAGCCGGCGCAACGTAAACAAATGTCAACGGGCGGTCACGCTGCAACGCAGCAAGACATTCAGCGTGCAGACAGCCAATGCGCAGCGCCGGTTCACTGATAAAACCGTTCCCGATTAAACGCGCTCAATGTGCGTTCTCAAGAATATCCAGCAAGGGCTTGAGGTGCGTCTGGAAGCGGCGCCAGCGCGCCACAGAGGTTGCGTAAACCGGTTGCCCGACCTGGCCCGCGCTCACCGTGTGCACGGCGCGCTTTTGCCGATGGAAGTCGAGGCAACTTTCATTCCACGGCAAGCCGAGGAAATCAAGCAACGTGCGCAACACGCGTTCGGTGTCGCCGACCAGGTCCTCGTAACGCAGCAGCATGATTCGGTCCGCAGGCAGCAGCGCATGCCAGTGCGCCATCAGCGACTGCCGGCGCACGCAATGCCGGCCGAGCGTTTCGAGGTCGTAGCTGTATGGGATGTCGCCCAACCTGAACAGGTTCGCGAAGCAGGAAAAGCAGGTATCGCGCGGATCCCGCGTCACGTGGACGATCTTCGCGCGGGGCAACGACAAAGCGATCATGCCGAGGTGCAGGAAATTGCCTGTCAGTTTGTCGGTGACGTGGGTCGCGCCGCCAGCATTCCGCCATGCACGATCCATGTAGGAGTGCTCCACTCGTTCCAGCGCTTCCCCGGCAAGCGTGGGGACGATTTCCGGATAAGCATCGGCGGACGCCGATTCCCCGAAACCGAACGCCTCTTCCAGGATCACGGGCAGGTGCCGCATTTCGCCGCCGCCGTGCACGGCGGGATGCGACGCCAGCATCTGTTCGATGAGGCTGGTGCCGGAACGCGGCATGCCCACGACAAACACGGCTACGCGCGTATCGGAGGTGCGCGCGCGCGTCGCGCGATGCAAGGTTTCGGTATCGAAGACGGCGCGGATGCGCTCGACGAAGCATGCGTCGAGCGACTCCTGTTCCGCCTGGCGATCCGCGGGCGCAAGGGCTTGGTATTGCAGGCGGTTGCCCTCCGCGTACGCGGTGAACGCATCGTCGTACATGCCGGCATCCTCGCGACGCCGGCCCAGCGTGAACCAGTAGCGGATCTGCTGCGGCAACGGCAGTGTCGCCACACGAGTACGCAGCGATTCCAATTGCGCGAGACACGCGGTGTCCGCTTCACCGGGACGAAGCACCGCCAGGCGGTAGTGCGCGTCGACGTAGTCGGGCTGCGCCGCGACGGCACGCGCGAAGCTGTCCGCGGCTTCCGAAGCGAGGCCTTGTTCACGCAGGCAATGCCCGAGTCCGTAATGTGCCAGCGCGTGCCGCGGCTGCCGCTGCAGCACGCGCCGGTACGCGTCGGCCGCTTGCGCAAACCGGCCGCGCTGCCGAAGCAGGCCGGCCACTGCCAACAGCACGCTGGCATCGCCGGGTGCGAGCGCGAGCGCACGCATCAAACAGGATTCGGCCTCTTCGAAACGTCCCTGCCCGCCGCAAGCCTGTCCCAACGCAATGTGCAACGGCACTTCCTGCGAACGCAATGCGAGCGCACGACGCAGGTGCATTTCGGCCTCGCCGAAACGGTTGGCGGCAAGCAGCAGGGCCCCGAGGTTGGCGTGTGCTTCGAAGCGCTCCGGTTGCAGCGCGAGCGCCGCGAAATAGTGTTCGAGCGCTTCGGCAACCCGTCCTTGCCGAAGCGACGCGTTGCCGCGGTCGATCAGGACACTCGCTGCATTCGCCGTACCTGCCGCCTCCGTTCCCGTCCGCTCACGCATCGCATGGTCCGAATCACGCCGGCGCCAGAGCCGGCCGATGGCAGCTTAGTCGAATGCCGCAGCGGCCGAAGGCGCGGCGCTCACATCATGCCGGTCTGCAGCTTGGCTTCGTCCGACATCATGGACTGGTTCCACGGCGGATCGAACACCAGGTCGATCTGCGCTTCCTCGACGGTCGGGATCATTTCCAGCTTGCTGCGCGCATCCTCGACCAGGATATCGCCCATGCCGCAGCCCGGTGCGGTCAGCGTGAGCTTGACATACACCTTGCGCCGGCCATCGTCGAGGTGTTCGAGGCTCAGGTCGTACACGAGGCCGAGGTCGACCACGTTGATCGGGATTTCCGGATCGAAGCAGGTGCGCAACTGTTCCCAGACCACGCGTTCGATGTCTTCGTCGCCCGCGTCCTCGGACACGCGCAGCGGCTCCGGCGGCGGTTTGCCGAGCGCATCGGCATCCTTGCCGTCGATGCGGAACAGGCTGCCTTCGACGTAAACCGTGAAGCTGCCACCGAGCGATTGCGTGATGTAGCCGGTCTGCCCGGCGGGCAGGTTCACCACGTCGCCGTACGGCACGTGCACCGCGTGGCAATCGCGTTGCAGGGTAAAGGGCTCGCTGCTGGCACTGAATCCGGACATTGCTGTGGAAGATTGGGTTGACGGCGCAATCCTTCAAGGATAACAACACGTGCCAAGGCAGCGCCTGATGGAGATCAGCGATTGCGCCGTTTGCGGTACGCCTGTTCTATCATCGGGAATGCCCCCGCCCCGGAAAAACCGCGTGGACCAATCCCTTCCGTCCGCATCCGCCACCGCCGTGCGCGAATCGCCATCGGCGGTGACGCGCATCATGGCGGGCGTGACCGCGGCTTTCGGCTGGTTGATGTGCACGCTCGCCACCGGTGCGGTCGCAGCGTTCGCCGCGCTCGTGCTGGGCATTCGCCCCAGCTGGATGATCCTGCTGCTGACCATTCCATTGACGCTTGTATTGAAGTTCTGCGGCTGCCTGTACGCACGCTGGGCGGGCAGCGTCGCAGCGCTCGCCGCGTTGCTGGCGGGTGCGTACGCAGCAAGCCTTGTCGCCATCGCGCGGGTGGCGGCGGCGACCGGTTATCCCTTCGGGCAGGCGCTCCGCACCGGCGGCATCGGGCTGACGTTGCAAGTCGCCAAGCTGGGCCTGAGCGCGGCGTCGGTGCTGGTCTATGCAGGCGCCGCGGTGCTTGCGGCGATCGTCGCCACGTGGCTGGTTCGCCCACCGCGGCAGAATCCTTTGTAGGAGCGGCCCACGGCCGCGATGCATCGCACAAGGTCGCGCGCAAGGCGCGCTCCTACAAGTCTCGTGATTGCGGTCTACACGTCCAGCGTTTTCAATCCGGCAACCAGCTCGCCCGCCGCCGCCTGGCCGTCGCCGTACAACATGCGCGTGTTGTCGGCGTAGAACAACGCGTTCTCGATGCCGGCGAACCCCTTGCCGCGGCCACGCTTGATCACAACGACGTTCTTCGCTTTCGCGACGTCGAGAATCGGCATCCCGTAGATCGGCGAATTCTTGTCGGTGCGCGCCACCGGATTCACGACGTCGTTGGCGCCGATCACCAGCGCGACGTCGATGTTCGGGAATTCGGGATTGATGTCGTCCATGTCCTCGATCAGGTCGTACGGCACGCCAGCTTCGGCCAGCAAGACGTTCATGTGACCGGGCATGCGGCCCGCGACGGGATGGATCGCGAACTTCACCTTGACGCCGCGCTCGATCAGCAGCTTCGCGAATTCCCAGATCTTGTGCTGCGCCTGCGCCACGGCCATGCCGTAGCCCGGCACGATCGCGACGCGTTCGGCGTAGGCCATCATCACCGCCGCATCATTGGCGTCGATCGGTTTCAGCGCGCCGGCGATCTCCTGCTGCTGGGCGCCCCCGCCCGCGCCGAAGTTGCCGAACAGCACGTTGCCGAGCGAGCGGTTCATGGCTTTCGCCATCAACTGCGTCAGCAGCGTGCCGGCCGCTCCCACCACCATGCCGGCGATGATCATGGCTTCGTTCTGCAACACGAAGCCTTCGAACGCGACGGCGAGGCCAGTGAACGCGTTGTACATCGAGATCACGACCGGCATGTCGGCACCGCCGATCGGCAGCGTCATCGCGATACCGAACACCAGCGACAACACGATGAAACCGACCAGCAGGCCCCACGCGAACGCATGGCCTTCAATGCCGGCGGCCAGCGCGAGCGCACCGCATACCACCGCCACCACGAAGATCGCCAGGTTCACCCAGCGCTGCATCGGAAACACGAAGCGGCGATCCATCCAGCCCTGCAGTTTCGCGAACGCAATCAGCGACCCCGTGAACGAGACTGCGCCGATCAGTACGCCGACAAACGCCAGTACCAATTCCGTGGTGCCGAGATGCGTTGCCACATCGGCCCAGGCTTCGGGCTGGATCGGCGAGGTGTTTGGCACCAAGCCAAGCGCTGCATTGAACTTGATCAGTTCCACCGCCCCGATCGCCGCGGCCGCACCACCGCCCATGCCGTTGAACAGTGCCACCATCTGCGGCATCGCGGTCATCGGCACGCGCCGCCCGACGATCCACGACAGCACCACGCCGACCACGATGGCGGCGATCATCCACCAGAGGTTGTGCATGCCGGGCAGGAAGAACGTCACGATGATCGCGGCCGCCATGCCGGCGCCCGCCCACACGATGCCCGTGCGCGCGGTGCGCGGCGAGCTCATGCGTTTCAGGCCCCAGATGAAAAGGACGGCGGCGATGAAGTAGATCGCTTCGACGACGGTGGGTACCCAGGTCGGGAGCGTCATTGTTTTTTCTCCGCCGGTCGCGAAGCGGCGGGCTTCGATGTCTTGAACATCTCCAGCATGCGTTCGGTGACCACGTAGCCGCCCGCGACGTTGCCCGCGGCAAGCAGGACCGCGACCACGCCGATGGCGATTTCGATCGGCGTGTCGGCATGCCCCAGCGCCACCATCGCGCCCACCAGCACGATCCCATGCACGAAGTTGGAACCCGACATCAGCGGCGTGTGCAAAATGACTGGCACCCGACTGATGATCTCGTAGCCGGTGAACGCCGCCAACATGAAGATGTACAGTGCAAGAAACCCGGTAATCATGTTTCCCTCCTGCGATCTCGGGGCATCATACCGGCATGCGCGGCCGGGGTGCTGCGGTCAACCCATTTCC
>DATNAW010000196.1:0-3335 GCA_035572335.1 Rhodanobacteraceae bacterium | reverse complement strand
AACTGGTTGCCGAGGTCGGTGCCGACCGCGCGATCGTCGATCAGGATGTGCGGCTCCGGCTCCCCGACCTGCAGGCGCACGTGCGCGTACAGGCCCGGCGTCAGCAAGCCGTGGACGTTGTCGAACACCGCGCGCAGACGCATTGTTCCCGAACCGCTGTGCAGTGCGTTGTCGACGAAGTCGAGCCGGCCGGTGTGCGGATAACCCGTTTCGTCGGCCAGTCCCATGCTGACGGCCATTTGCGCATCGCGTCCCTGCGCACGCGCCGCCGCCCGCAGGTGGTCGAGCTTCAACCAGGTCTGCTCGTTGGCGTCGAAGTACACGTAGACCGGATTGACCGAAACCAGGCTGGTGAGCACGTCGGAAGGCGCGACGAGGTTGCCGGGCGTCACGCGGGCGTTGCTGACGCGGCCGTCGATCGGCGCGCGCACGTCGGTGAAATCGAGGTTGAGGCGCGCCGCGGCCAGCGCCGCATCGGCGGCCGCAAGAGCGGCTTGTGCACTTTGCGCAGCGGTGGCTTGTTGATCGGCTTCTTCCTGCGCGATCGCGTGCTTGTCGAGCAGCAATTTGGCGCGCCGCGCATTGGCCTTGGCCAGATCCAACTGCGCCTTGGCCTGCGCGCGTTGCGCGGCGAGCCGGTCCACCTCGGCCTGGAACGGGCGCGGGTCGATCTTGAACAGGATCTCGCCCTTGTGCACCAACGCGCCTTCCGTGAAATCCACCGCCTGCACGTAGCCGCTGACGCGCGGTTGCACCTGGACGGCATTGACCGCCTGCAGCTTGCCGATGAAATCGGCGCTGTCACTGACGGGTCGCTCCAACACCTTCGCCACGGTCACCTGCGGCGGACCCTCGGGTGCGGCCTGTGCGTGGCCGCTGCGATGGTCGAGCAACGCCCAGCTTCCAAGAATGGCCACTGCAGCGAAGCCGGTCAGGATCAGTCTCTTTTTCATCACGAACGCTCCCTCAAGACGTTTCGCGCCGGCAAGCGGCACGCGCCTGAAATAAAAACATCAGTTGGTATGGTCAGCCATCCGGTTCGTGCAGCGCCGCCGATGACTTGCGCGACCTAGATAAGAACACTGATCGGTACAGTTAACCCCTTCCCCGATCATTCCACTGGTGACTGTGGGTCACGAATCGAGGGATAATGGGCCGCATGGAAGATTTCTCGGCAATATCGAGCTTCGTTCGCGTGGTCGAAGCCAGGAGTTTCCGGGCTGCGGCCGCCCAATTGGGCATGACCCCCTCCGGCGTCAGCCGGGCGGTTTCGCGGCTGGAAGAACAGATCGGCGTGCGCCTGCTGTTCCGCAGCACCCGCGCCCTCAACCTCACCGACGACGGCGAGTCGTTCTACCACCGCTGCAAGGACCTCCTCGCCGACCTCGACGAAGCGGTCGACGCGCTCGGCTACGCGCGCACCAAACCGCGCGGCAAGCTGCGGGTCGCGATGAACGTGTCGGTCGGCCGTGCCGGCCTGATCCCCAACCTCGCCGACTTCGAGGAACGCTACCCCGATATCCGCCTCGAGCTCTCGATGAGCGAACGCAACATCGGCCTGATCGAGGAAGGCATCGACTGCGCGATCCGCATGGGCGAGCTGGAGGATTCCAACCTCGTCGCGCGCAAGCTGGGCTACTTCAACAACGTGCTGTGCGCCTCACCCGGTTATCTCGCGCGCCATGGCACGCCGACCTGCCTCGACGACCTGAAGCGGCACAAGTGCATCAATTACGTCTATCCCACCAACGGCCGCGCCTACCAGTGGCAGTTCGATTCGCCCGACGGCCCGATTGCGCTGGACGTCGATGCGCACCTGCTGATCAACGACGGCGAATCGGTGATCCAGGCCGCGATCGCGGGGCTCGGAATCATCCAGATGCCGCACTGGCTCGCGGCGGGACCGATCGGCCACGGCAAGCTGCAGGTCATCATGGAAGACACGATCTCGACGGGCTCGCCGGTGTGGATCGTGTATCCGCAGAAGAAACACCTGTCGGCGCGCGTGCACGCCTTCATCGATTGGGTGCAGGAATTGTTCCGCCGCGACAACCTGCCGGCGTGCCGGTTGCGCGGTTCCGCCGCGGAAGTCTTGGCCGACAAGGGGCCAACCCGCGAAGCCAGTGAAGCCAGCATGGCCAACGCGTAATTGCGTCCTGAATCCGGGTTCCTGACCCCTCGCACCTTGCAAGAGCCACAGCCGCATCCGCGATCGCGTATCCTGCGCGCCAACTTCCACGGCGCGCATCCATGGACGCCTTCAGCTACCTGTCGGTACTGATCTCGATCATCATCGGCCTCGCGGTGACGCAGGTGCTGCAAGGCTTTCGCGGGCTGATGCTGGCGCGCTCAAGGGTGCGCGCGTACTGGCCGGCGCTGGTGTGGGCGGTGCTGGTATTGGTTTTGTGCGTACAGGTGTGGTGGGCGATGTTCGGCCTGAGCCAGCGCCCTGCAGCGCGCTGGACGTTCCTCGATTTCGGCCTGGTGCTGCTGCAGACGGTGCCGCTGTATCTGATGGCGGGACTGGTGCTGCCGGATATCGACGTCGAACGCGGACTGGATTTGCGCGAGCACTATTACGCACACCACCGCTGGTTTTTTTCGTTGTTGGTTCTGCTGATCTTCATCAGTCTGGTGAAGGTGCGTGTCCTGATAGACCACTGGCCGGCACCGGAGGACACCGCGTTCCAGTTGGCGTTCGTGGTGCCCGCCTCGATCGGCGCGTGGACGCAGCGCGAGTGGTACCACAAGCTGCAGGCACCGCTTGCAGTGGTGGGGCTCGGCGCCTACATCATCACGCTATTCACGCACCTGCATTGACGTCGCGCGCGGCGTCGCCTGCCTAACGCTTTCCCGGCCACTGCAAATCCGCCACCACCGGAAAATGGTCGGACGGATAAAGCTTGCCCTCGTGCGTGGTCACGGTGCGAACCTCTTTCACCTGGAAGCCGCGCACCAGGATCCAGTCGATGCGCTCGGTGGGATTCCCGGTGAAATTGTGGAAGGTCTTGTCCGGGCCGCTGCGATGCGGCGTGGCCAGCCACGCGTCCTGCAGATGCTGCGTCAGCATCGCGTGCACCTTGCTGTCCGGCGTGGTGTTGAAGTCGCCGGTCAGCACGAACGGTTCGCCGGCGCCCCATTTCGCGATGCGCTTCAGGATCACCGCCGCGCCTTTTTCACGCGCCACGTCATCCTGTTCGCGGTACGGCAAGTGGGTGTCGAACATCACGAACGTGCGGCCATCGTCCATCCGCTGGAAACGCGCCCACGTGACCATGCGCGGAAACGGCGTGCCCCAGGTGTCGCTGCCCGGCACGTCCGGCGTATCGGACAAC
>DATNAW010000195.1:0-9387 GCA_035572335.1 Rhodanobacteraceae bacterium | reverse complement strand
GCAGCCACACCTCCACCTGGTACGAATGGCCGTGCATGCGGCGATAGCGCGGGTCGCCGTCGGGGCCGGCATCCAGTTGATGCGCCGCGTCGAAACGGAATTCCTTCCAGACGGTGAAGATTTGTTCGCTCATGGAATGCCAAGGTACTTGTGGGTTTGCAGGCTCAGGCGCCAGTGCGGATGCGCCTTGCAGTAATCGACCGCGGCGCGGGTGTTTTCCGCGGTACGCGGGCCATCCATCGGCTGCAGGAAGAAATGCGCCGCGGCGAAATCCCTGAAGCGTTCCGGCATGGCCGTTGGTTGCGGATACACCAGTTTCAATTCGTTCGCGCGCTGCAGCTTCACCGGCGCGGTGCTCTTGGGACTGACGGTGATCCAGTCAAGGCCTTCGGGCGCTTCCACCGTGCCGTTGGTTTCGACCGCGCACTCAAAGCGGCGCGCATGCATCGCATCCAGCAACGGCGTGTCGAGTTGCAGCAACGGCTCGCCGCCGGTGAACACCACGAAGCGGTTTTCGTTTCGATCCTGCGGCCACAGGCCCGCGATCTTGTCCGCGGCGGCGTCCGCATCGGGATATTTGCCGCCGTTCTCGCCGTCGGTGCCGACGAAATCGGTATCGCAGAAGTTGCACACCGCGCCCGCGCGGTCGGCTTCGCGCCCCGACCACAGGTTGCAGCCGGCGAAACGGCAGAACACGGCCGGGCGCCCGGCGTGAAAGCCCTCGCCCTGCAGCGTGTAGAAGATTTCCTTGATGGCGTACATGCGGGCAATCGAATCTCGAACCCGCTATTTTGCCAGCGCCGGGCCCCGGCCGTCGCGGTAAGCTGTCCACCCGATTCCGGGAACCGAGATGCTGCGACGCGCGCCGCCTCCCGCACTGCAGGGTTTCGTCAGCACGCTCTGGGCGAGCGAACCGGCTGCGGACGGCCTGGCCCTTCGCGAACGCGTGCTGCCCACCGGGCGCATGCACCTGGTGCTCCGCTCGTCGGCGCATCCGCTGCGGATCCTCGGCGATCCAAATGGCCACCGTGGCGGCAGCTTCGGCCATGCCATCGTGGGCGGCGTGCGCGACGGCGCCTATCTGCGCGAAGTGCTGCCCGGTGGCACCTCGATCGGCGCCGAATTGTGCGCCGGCGCCTGCATGGCCCTGTTCGGCGTCCCCGCCGACGCGCTGGCGGAGCGGCATACGTCGCTCGAAGATCTGTGGGGCCCGGAAGCGATGCATGCCTGCGACCGTATTTTTTCGGCACGCGGCGCAGCGGCCCAGCTCGACGTTTTCGCGGAGATCCTGAGCGCGCAACTGCCACGGGTGCACGGGTTGCACCCTGCGGTCGCCGCGGCCCTTGCGCAATTCCATGAATCGCGGGACGTGCACGCGATGGTCGCGGCCAGCGGTTACAGCCATCGGCACTTCATTGCGGTATTCGAACGCGAGACCGGATTGACGCCCAAGCGTTTCTGCCGCGTGCAACGTTTCCGCCAGCTGCTGGCAGATGCCGCGACCCACCCGGCGATCTCATGGACGGAACTTGCGCTGGCACATGGCTACAGCGACCAGCCGCATTTCAACCGCGAATTCCGTGCCCTCGCCGGCATCACGCCCGGCGAGTACCGGCGCGCGGCGCCGCGCTATCCGCACCACGTCCCGCTCGCCTGAGCGCGGGTCGTACCCGCAGGCGCACAGGTCAAATTCCTGCAAGCGCCGAGGCCGCCACCGCATCACAATCGCGTTCGACCCTTCCCGAGGAACCGCCATGGCCATCCACGAAGCATTCGCCTACCTCATCGTCGACGGCGCAGCCGAGGCCATCGACTTCTACATCCGCGCGTTCGGCGCGCGCGAGAAATTCCGCCTGGTCGAACCCAGCGGCCGCGTCGGCCACGCCGAACTCGACTTCGGCGGCACCGTCATCATGGTTGCCGATGCATTTCCCGAATACGGCCTGCGCGATCCGAAAGCCCTGGGCGGCACGCCATTTTCGATCCACCTGCACGTGGACGACGCTGACGCGACGGTCCAGCGTGCCGTCGATGCCGGCGCGACGCTCGAACGCGCGCCGGCGGACCAGTTCTACGGCGAGCGTTCCGGCTCGGTGTTCGACCCGTTCGGCCACCGCTGGCTGATCGGGCATGCCATCGAGGCAATGTCCCCTGACGAGATGCAACGGCGCTACACCGCGATGATGCAGGACCAATAAGGCATCGCCGCGTGGCTAGAATCGCGGCATGCAAATCCGCACCGCCATACCCGACGACGCCGAAGCCATCGCCGCCGCAGAAGCCGAAACGCAACGCACGCCGGGCTTGCTGGTCGGGCATCCGGGCGAGATCCCGGTCGAGGCCTATCGGGCGAAAATCGCCAAACTTGCGACGGATGGCTGCTACATCGTCGCCGAAGAAAGCGGCAATCCCGTGGGCCACGCTTTCCTCGATCCGCTGCCGATGCGCGCCAACGCGCACGTTTTCACGCTGACCATCGTGGTGCATCCGGGCCAGGTTGAACGCGGCATCGGTCGCGCCATGCTGGAGCACCTGCAGGATTGGGCGCAGCACGATGCGCGGATCGGCAAGGTGGAACTGAACGTGCGCGCCGGCAACCTGCGCGCACGCCAGTTGTACCATCGCTGCGGATTCGTGGAGGAAGCGCGCTTCACGCGCCGCGTCCGGCGGAGCGACGGCGTGTACGAGGACGACATCGGCATGGCCTGGTTCCCCGCGCGCGACACGGAGTGAACCGGTACCGGAATCAACGCGGTTTCACCAAACCATTGCGCCACGCGGGAGCAAGACCATGGTGAAGAACTTCGACCACGTCACCATCGTGACCCGAAATGTCGAGACGGCCAAACGTTTTTTCGGCCTGCTCGGGTTTCGCGAAGACAAATCGGTCGTCATCTCGGGGCCACAATTTTCCGAGTACATGGGCGTCGCGGGCATCGAGGCAGAGCACGTCACGCTTGTACTGGATGGCGCCGTCCCCCGCGTGGAAGTGCAATTGCTGAAATACCACCATCCGGCGCCGCTGCCTGACCCCGCCATTCGCGATCTCACCAAACTGGGCTTCAACCACGTCTGTTTCGCGGTGGACGACATGGATGGCGCGCTGGCCGCGCTGGAAGCCCACGGCATCCGGTTGCGCAACCAGGTGATGGTCTTCCACGACCGCAAGCTGGTGTTTCTCGAAGGACCCGAAGGCATCACCGTCGAGTTGGCCGAATGGAATCCGCAACCGAAAGCGCCGAGCGCGAATCCTTGACCTGCCGGCCGCGTTCGTTGGCAAGCTTCATTGCGCAGTGACAGACTGGCGGCACCGCTCGTTGCGAACGGATGGAGAGGCGAAGTGGCGGAAACCAGCCCGGCCGAATACAACGCGGAGGTTCGCGGACTCGTCGAGCTGCAAGCCGAGGTCGTGTACCACAATGTCGATCGCACGCTGGCGACCTGGACGCGCACCGCCTTGTCGCTGATCGTGTTCGGCACCGTGGTCGACCGCTACGGCTTGCTGCTGACGCGCAATCATCCGGAGCACGTCGGCACGCTGCTGGCGATGAATCCGGAGTCGAGCATCGGCGGCCTGTGCCTTGTTGCGCTGGGCGTGTTCATCGCGGCGAGCACCGCCATCCGCCACCAGGCTTACCGACGGGTGTGGCTGCGCGAATACGGCCATCCGGGCTTCCACGGGCCGTGGCTGGCTTTCACGTTTGCGGCGATGACGGTGGTCGTCGGCGTCGCGCTCCTGATCGTGTTGAGCGTGTTCCGCGGCTGACAGCCGGCATATCGTCAAGCCAGGCGGCGCGTGACAAACTATCGGCGACGCCCGGATGCAGGAACGCCAACGTGGCCGAAGAGACACCGCTCCCGCAACCCACGACCGCGCACGAACTGGTCGAGCTGTCGCTGCAACGCTCGTACATGAACACCGAGCGCACGCTAGCGGTGTGGACGCGCGTCGCTCTGTCGCTGATGATCTTCGGGATCGCGGTGGACCGCTTCGGCCTGTTGATGAACCATCCGCCCTGGCACGTCGCGATCGCGAGTGAATTGTTGCCCAATCCGTTGTCCACGCTGGGCGGCGTGGTGCTGGTGGGGATTGGCGTGCTGATCCTGCTCGCGACCGGTTTCCGCTTCCTCGCGTACGGCCTGGCGTGGTATCGGGTGAACGACCGCAAGGTTTGGTACCACACGCCATGGCTCGCCTTCACCTTCACGATGCTGATGGCGGCATTCGGGATTGCGCTGCTGGTGGTGCTGTGCGTGTATCGCCAGTGAGTGCCCCGCATACTCGCGCGTTCGAATCGCCAAATGGCAGTCACCCGTGAACGAGCAAGGCGATATCGTGGTTCATCGAGCGGGAGCTGCGGACGCTGCGGCAGCCATTGATTGCGTGCGCCGTTCGATCGCGCAGTCATGCAGCGCGGATCATCACGATGACCCGCCCACCCTCGCGGCATGGCTGGCCAACAAAACGCCTGAGAACTTCGTGACGTGGCTGGACAATCCCGAAAATCGCTGCGTGGTTGCAGAGTACGAAGGCCGGTTGTGCGGCGTCGGCCTGCTTCACCGCAGCGGCCAGATCCGGCTTTTCTACATCGATCCCGAAGCGCAACGGCGAGGAGCAGGCCGCGCCATCCATGCCGCACTCGAGCAACAGGCGCATGCGTGGAAGTTGCCGCGCCTGCACCTCGACAGCACGGCCAATGCCCGAGCCTTCTACGAGGCATTGGGATACCGCAGCATGGGGCCGGCCCGCGCACGGGTCGGAATACTGCGGTGCTTTCCTTACGAAAAGCAGCTCGCCGGCGATTCGCCGGTCACATCCTGATCGGACCAGCCTTGTGGCACGCGTCACGCGCGGTGCGCGCGGATTGAACGCCGGCCTGGTCGTTCTTCGAGTCGGCGATCTCCAGCACCGTTTCCCAGTTGCTGGCGCACAGGCCACCGACCTTCGCACCCAGATCGTACGAGCGGCGCGCGTCGGCTTCGGCAGCCGCGTCATTCTTCAGCAGGATTTCGATCTCGGCGCGGAACTGCAGGATGTCCGGTGCATCGGGCGACAGCTTCAGCGCCTGGTTTACCTTCGCCAGCGCGTCCTCGTATTTGCCCGCGTTCTCGTCGGCGTGTGCGCCATCCAGGTAGCCGTCCACATTGGGATCGCGCAGCGGCGTGACCTGCACCACCGACTTGTCAGCCGCGCCCGCCGCGCGGATCGCTTCCACCATCGTCGTCGGCGACAACCGGCTGCTCACCGGCGCCGGTTGCGGCGGATGCGAGCATCCCGCCAGGACGACGGCCAATCCGACCGCGCCCAGCGCGGTCCAGGTCACGTTGCGAGTCATGCGTTGCTCCGGAAGGGTCACGGCTGCGGATGCGTACCGGCGGGCGGTTGCGTCGCCGCGTCAGTGTTGCCGCCGCCGAAAAAATTTTCGAGGCGTTGCAGGTAGCAATGGTTCTGCACCGCCGGTGCATAGCCATCGATGAAGGGATACTGCTTCGCGCCATCGCACTGCGGCAGGCTGCCCTGCCCGGTCGCTGGATCGATCCACGCGTACTGGATGCCTTCATCCAGCGACGTGGTCAGCGGTGCGCTCGGCAATTTCTCGAACAGCTTCATCCACACGCGCAGGGCGCCGGTCGCGCCCCACAAGTGCGTCGGCTGGTTGTCGTCGCGGCCCATCCACGTGACCGCGAGGCGATCGCCGGTGAATCCCGAGAACCATGAATCGCGCTGGTGATCGGACGTGCCGGTCTTGCCGGCGACGTGCAGCGACGCCAACGACGAATTGCCGATTGCCGCCGCGGTGCCGTACTGCGTGACCTGCTGCATCATCCAGCGCACCAGGCCCACGGCCTGCTGGTACTGGCCTTTGCCGGGTTGCACCGCATATTGCTTGATCACCTTGCCCTTGGCGTCGAGCACGCCACGCAGGGTGAGCAACGGCAATGCGTGACCGTCGTCGGCGATGAATTCGTACAACTGCGCCAACTGGAACGGCGACACGTCCACCGCACCCAGCAGCAGCGACGGATTCGCTTCCACGTCCTTCAGGCCGAAAGAACGCAGGAACGCCGCGACGCGATCGATGCCGAGCTGCAAACCCAGGTGCACGCTGGCGAGGTTGTAGGATTTCGCCAGCGCCTCGACCATAGGCACCTCGCCGTGCGACTGGTGGTCGTCGTTCTGCGGCGTCCACAGCTTGCCGTTCGGCAGCTTCATCGAAATCGGCGAATCATCGAGCAGCGACGCGACGTTCCAGCGCGATGGATTGGTGAGCGCCATCAGGTAATAGAACGGCTTCAGGCTCGACCCGACCGGCCGGCGCGCGTCGTAAGCGCGATTGAAACCATGTTGGTCGGACTGGCGACCGCCGACCATCGCGAGCACGTCGCCATCCGACGGATCGACCACCACCGCGGCGCCTTCCATGCCGTTGCCGCGCTTGCCAAGGCTCTTCAACGCCTCGTCCACCGACTGCTCCGCGTAGGTCTGCGCCGCGGGATCGAGCGTGGTGTAAACCTTGAGGCCGCCGCTGCGCAGTTGCTGGTCGCTGAAGTCCTGCTTCAACTGGCCGCGCACCACGTCCATGAACGCCGGGAAGCGATCGACGACGAGTTGAGGATTGGCCGTCACGTCCAACGGCGACGCTTTCGCCGCATTCCACTGCGCGTCATTCAAGATGCCCGTCGCATGGAAGGCGTCGAGCGCAACGTTGCGGCGCGCCAACGCGCGCTCGGGATTGCGGCGCGGATCGTAGTAACTCGGACCGCGCACCATACCGACCAGCAACGCGATTTCCTGCGGGCGCAGCGTCTGCACCGGGCGACCGAAGTAGTACCAGCTTGCCGCCGCGAACCCGTGCACGGCCTGACCGCCCTGCTGGCCCATGAACACTTCGTTGCAATACGCGGCGAGGATCTGGCCCTTGGTGTAGTGCGCATCCAGCAGGATCGAAAGCAGCGCTTCGTTGAACTTGCGGATCAGCGTCTGGTTGCGATCGAGGAACAGGTTGCGCACCAGCTGCTGGGTGATCGTCGAACCGCCCTGCACCACGTGGCCTGCGCGCAGATCGGCGATCGCCGCGCGCGCGATCGAGGACAGGTCGATGCCGTGGTTGTTCTTGAAATCGCGATCCTCGACCGCCTGCACGCCCTGCACCAGCCATGGCGGCAGTTCATCCAACTGCACGATGATGCGTTCTTCCTGCTGCGAGCCGTACATCGTGGCGATGCGCGCGGGATCGAGGTGCGTCCTGCGCAGCGGCTTGTTCGCGGTGAGATCGAACACCGACTGGATCTGCCCCGAACCCAGCGCCACCCGCACGCGGCGCGGCAATTCGCCGCCGACCGGATCCATGTAACCGCGCGAGGCGATCGTGAACGTGCCGCCGTCGATGCTGTACGTGCCGGGCACCTGCGCGACGCGCGCGGCCTCGGTGTAACCGGCCATCTGCAGTTCCAGCTCCAGCGTGGCCTTGTTCATCGGCACGCCGGCTTCCAGCAGCTGCGGGCGCGCGTACACGCGCGTCGGCTGCGTGAAGTCGATTTCGCTGACGCGCGTCTTCACGCGGTGATCGAGCACCAGCGTGTACGGCACCACGAAGCCGACCGCGAAACCGATGCCGATCAGGATGGGCCAGCGTGCGAATGGCCAGACCCGGGCGACAAGCCCGCGCACGCGCTCGAACCAGGACAAGGTGATCTATCTATCCAAAGGCGTCGGCGGATTTTAGCGGATCGGAACCAGTCCCTCGCGCGCGCCGCCGCACGAATTCAGCCGCGATTGTCCATGATGATCGTGACCCGCGGCCGCGCTGACCGCGGGTCACGTCATGCCTTACCAGCGGCGCCTCACCAGGAACTGCGCACCGCATCCCTTGTCCACCCAGATGCCGGCACGATTCCAGCCCCAGGTGCGGCCTTCGATGCAGGCGGCACTGGAATTCTGGCGTTGCAGCCTCACGTGGCCGCGCGCGCCCACGTCGACCTGGCAGAAGTAGCGCCGGTATTGCGGGCTGCCGCAGGACACCACGAACTCACGGTTCCATCCAGGTCCCGGCTGCCAGCCGCCGGCCGCCGCGAACACGCCGCCGCAGCCCCTGTCAACCCAGACGCTGCCGCGGTCGAAGCCCCAGGTCCGGCCCTGGATGCATGCCGATTTCGAGGTCTGCTGGACCATGCGCACGCCACGCCAGTTGCCCGGCACCGCGCAACGCAGCATGCGGTGCTGCGGGCTGCCGCAGGAAACGGTCTGCGGGCCATAGCCAGGCGGCGGTGGGCGGGGACCGTAACTCACCTGCGCGCTCGCCGCGCCGGCGACTACCAAAACAGCTGCCGCGAACATCCATCCGATCTTGCGCATCGCACTGCCCTCCTGGTTGTTGTTGCGTCAGTTTCCACATCGACAACTGAACCGGGGCTGGCGATGACGCGGCTCAGTCCCCGGCTGCCTTGCTGCTCTTTTCCGTGGCGGGTTTGGCGGGTTCCTTGGCGGGTTCCGCGGGCTTGTCGGCCGGGGTTTCCTTCGGCTTGGCCGCGTCGCCGGCAAGGTTGTGCTTCTTTTCCTTGTCGGATTTGAAATCGGTTTCGTACCAGCCGCTGCCGGCGAGGCGGAAGGCGGGCGCGGTCACCTGCTTGTGCACGGTGTGGCGCTTGCCGCAATGCGGGCAGGCGTCGGGCTCGGGGTCGGAGAGCTTCTGCAGGCGCTCGAATTTTTCGCCGCAGGCGTCACAGCGGAATACGTAGATGGGCATCACTGGGAACCCTTGAAACGATCGCGCCATGATAACGCCGGGGGCACGAGACTGCCGCACCGTTGTGCACGCATTCGGGTGCGACGCCTATCATGGCCCGGCTTTTATCATGCACATTTGCCGCAAGGAAACCCTATGCCGTTCGTCCGTTCCGCAAGTCTTGCCGTGATGCTCATCGCCGCCGTCCCCGCTGCGCGCGCGGCAGCGGTGGCGTGCCCCGCGACTTGGCCATCGCAACCGGCCGCATGGGTCGCGCACATCAACGAGGTGAATCGCGGCTTGGGCATTCCGACCGATTACGCCACGAAACACAACCTGGTGCCGCTGCCCGAGGGCAAGGATCTGGTCGAAGCGCCGCGCGACGTGTACGGACGCAAGGTGGAAATGGTGGCGCCCGCCGCTGCCGCGTTGAAACGCATGTTCGCGGCCGCCGCGCGTGACGGGGTGAAGCTCGAAACCGTGTCGGGCTTCCGCAGCATGAATTACCAGACCGGTCTGATCCGCAGGAAACTGAAAAGCGGCATGAGCATCCAGAAAGCACTCAGCATCAACGCGGTGCCCGGCTACAGCGAACACCAGACCGGCTGCGCGGTGGACCTGACCACGCCCGGCGTGCCGGCGGCGGACGGCAGCTTCGAGC
>DATNAW010000194.1:0-5693 GCA_035572335.1 Rhodanobacteraceae bacterium | reverse complement strand
GTGACCAGCTCGGACATTGATTCGCGCGCACGGTGAAGCGCGAATTCGGATGCGCGGCGGGACCGTTCTTGGGATCGTAATCGCGGCCCTGCCAATCCTTCGCCGGCGTGCGCTCGTCCAGGCCTTCCCACCACGGCTGGTTGTCGTCGGTGACCGCGACGTTGGTGAAGATGGTGTCGTGCTGCAGCATCGCCAGGGCGTTGGGGTTGGTTTTCTTCGAGGTGCCGGGCGCGACGCCGAAGTAGCCGGCCTCGGGGTTGATCGCGTACAGCCGCCCGTCCTTGCCGGGCCGCATCCAGCAGATGTCGTCGCCCACCGTCCACACCTTCCAGCCTTCGCGCCGGTAGCCTTCCGGAGGAATCAGCATCGCCAGGTTGGTCTTGCCACAGGCAGAGGGGAACGCTGCGGCGACGTAGCGGATTTCGTGTTGCGGGTTTTCGATACCGACGATCAGCATGTGCTCAGCCAGCCAGCCTTCGCTGCGTGCCTGGTACGAGCCGATCCGGAGCGCGTGGCACTTCTTGCCCAGCAGCGCGTTGCCGCCGTAGCCGGAGCCGAATGACTTGATGGTGAGTTCTTCCGGGAAATGCATGATCCAGCGGCGCGAGGGGTCGAGTTCACCGATCGAATGCAGCGCCTTGATGAAGCCACCTTCGCGCTCGATGCGTTCCAGCGCGGCGGTGCCCATGCGGGTCATGATGCGCATGTTCGCGACGACGTACGGCGAGTCGGTGATCTCGACGCCGCAGCGCGACAGCGGCGAACCGAGCGGCCCCATGCAATAGGGGATCACGTACATCGTCCGACCCGCCATGCAGCCTTCGAACAACGCGTCGATCTTCGCGTGCGCCTCGGCCGGGTCCATCCAGTTGTTGTTGGGACCGGCGTCGTCCTTGTTCTTCGTGCAGATGACGGTGAGTTTTTCGACGCGCGCGACGTCCTTGGGATCGGAACGGTGCAGGTAGCAGTGCGGATGGGTCTTCTGGTTCAGTTCGATGAGGTCGCCCGTCTTCAGCATCTCGTCCACGAGCTGCTTGTATTCGGCTTCGGAGCCGTCGCACCAATGGATATGATCGGGTTTCGTCCTTTTTGCGACGTCGTCAACCCATCGGTTCAGAGAATCGAGTTTGCTTGGCATCGGTTGTGATACTCCAGAGAGAAAGCGTTGCGCATCAGGCAGCGTGAAGCGGGAAGGTATTTTGTTTTTGTGTCCTTCCCTCGACGGATGAGCGCGTCGAGCCGGCCTGGTGTCGTGGAATGCTGTGGCGCCTTGGAAAGAGGGCGGGGAAGTGACGTTAGTCCGCGCCTGCGGGGTTTGCAAGGCGCGGCGCGGGCGCGCGATTGTGCGGTCGCAGCATTCCGGGCTGGGGTGGGTGACGTCCGGAGCAGGCGTTGTGAGAGGTCAGGCCACGGAGCTCTCGGCCATGGATGGCAGCTTTGGCCGAGGTGGCCTTGGCGACCTCAGAAAGTTCCGCCTTGCAAAGCGGTTCGGCGAGGCAGCGCTCACGGATGAGCGCAAAAATCACGGCACGAGCGTTGCGATCACGTGTTCCACGTACGCTTCGTACTGCTCGTGGGACAGGTGCGGCAGTTCCAGCGTCAGGTTCAATTGAAGGAAACCGACGTAAGCCGCGTAGGTCAACCGCGCTCGGTGGCGCGCGGCGTTGGAGTCGAGCCCGGCTTCGCGGAACGCGCTTTCCAGAAACTCCATGCGCCGCTGCGAGACGCGCGTCATGGTGGGCTGCACCAGCGGATGGTCCAGCGCCTGCAGCAGCGCAGCATAGATGCGGTGTGCCTGCGCCTCGCCGGAAACCCAGCGGAACAGCGCGCCCAGCCGTTCGCGCGGCGGGTCGCCGGTCGTGCCGATGTGATGCTGAAGTTCCGCGTCGTCGCCGGCCTCCCAGCGGTTGAGCGCGGCCTGCAGCAAGGCTTCGCGATTCTTGAAATGCCAGTAGAAGCTGCCCTTGGTGACGCCGAGGCGGCGCGCCAGCGCTTCGACGGCCAGTGCATCGACACCTTCCTGCGCGATCATTTCCAGTGCGCCGCGTTCCCAGTCGGCGGCGGAAAGCCGCGGGCGTGCGCGGCCGCGGCGCGGAGGCTGGGTCGATGCGGTGGGCGGCGGGGACATGACCATACTGTAGCGTATTGACAGCGCCCTGGCACAAATCCATACTGATGCGTATGGAAAGGATCGATGCGCGCGGTGGAGCGCAACTCATCACGATAACCGCTCGCGACGACTTGCCGCTCGCGGTCGAAATGCGCGGCCCGGCCGATGCGCCCGCGGTGTTGTTTGCGCACGGCTTCGGCCAGAGCCGGCACGCCTGGGCGAGGGCGGCGGAAGGACTGGCCGCGCACGGCTGGCATGCGGTCACGTTCGATGCGCGAGGCCATGGCGACAGCGGCCGCCTGGCGGACGGGCGTTACGCGCTGGAACAATTCGTCGACGATCTGCTCACCATCGCGCGCTCGCTGGCGGCGCCGCCGGTGCTGGTCGGCGCATCGATGGGTGGTTTGCTCGGACTGGTTGCAGCGGGTGAAACGCGGCCCGATCCGTTTCGTGCATTGGTGCTGGTGGACATCACGCCGCGCTGGGAAAGCGAGGGCGTTGAACGCATGCTGGGTTTCATGCGTGCGCATCCGCGGGGGTTCGCTTCACTAGACGAAGCCGCCGACGCTGTGGCCGCTTATCTGCCACAGCGCCGGCGCCGCAAGGATCGCTACGAACTCGCGCAGTTGCTGCGTCGCGGCGAGGACGGCCGCCTGCGCTGGCATTGGGATCCCGCTCTGCTGGACACGGTCGCACACGAAGGCGAGCGTCATCAGCAAAGATTGTTGAATGCCGCGCGCAACGTCGACGTGCCGGTGCTGCTGGTATCGGGTGGGCGCAGCGACATCGTGTCCGACGCCACCGTCGCGGAATTCCTGCAAGCGGTGCCGCACGCGCGCCACGTCGAAATCCCGCACGCGACGCACACCCTCGCGGGCGACGACAACGCCGCGTTCACGGCCGCCATCGAACCGTTTTTGAATACACTCGATCCTGATGCCGTTCCCGCGTCACCTTCGGCCGCGGCGATCCAGCGAGGTTTGCCATGAACACCATCATCATTCTTGTCTGCGCCGCGATCATCGGCATCGCCTGCGCGTATTTCCGCAGCCGCCTGTGGCAGTGGACGCTGGCGACCATCGTGACGATCCTGGTGATCGGTTTCGGCCTGCACGCGTTCACGCCGATGTGGGTACTGCTGGGCCTGTTCGTGGTGCTGGTCGCGCTGCCCCTGAACCTGACGCCGTTGCGCCGCGCCCTGTTCGCGGCGCCGCTGCTGAAACTGTTCAAGCGCGTGCTGCCGAAGATTTCCGAAACCGAACAGATCGCGCTGGACGCCGGCACCGTCGGTTTCGAAGGCGAGCTGTTCGCCGGCAAGCCCGACTGGTCGAAGTTGCTGGCCGAGCCGAAGCCGCAGCTTTCGGCCGAGGAACAGGCGTTCCTCGACGGGCCGTGCGAAAAGCTGTGCGCGATGGTCGACGACTGGCACATCACCCACGAGATCGCCGACCTGCCGCCGGAGATCTGGGACTTCATCAAGCGCGAAGGCTTCTTCGCGATGATCATTCCGAAGCAGTACGGCGGCAGGCAGTTCTCCGCCCTCGCGCATTCGGCGGTACTGCAAAAACTGTCCAGCATGTCGGCGACGCTGTCGTCGCTGGTCGCGGTGCCGAATTCGCTGGGGCCGGCCGAGCTGCTGCTGCGCTATGGCAGCGAGGAGCAGAAGAACCATTACCTGCCACGCCTCGCCGACGGCCGGGAAGTCCCGTGCTTCGCGCTGACCGGCCCGTACGCAGGCTCCGATGCCACCTCGATTCCCGATTACGGCATCGTCTGCAAGCAGGTCGTCGACGGCAAGGAAACGCTCGGCATCAAGCTCACCTTCGACAAGCGCTACATCACGCTGGCGCCGGTCGCGACCCTGGTTGGCCTGGCGTTCCGGATGTACGACCCGGAACACCTGCTGGGCGACAAGGAAGACCTCGGCATCACGTTGGCGCTGATTCCGCGCGATACGCAAGGCCTCGAAATCGGCCGCCGCCATTTCCCGCTGAACATTCCGTTCCAGAACGGCCCGCTGCGCGGCAAAGACGTGTTCGTGCCGATCGACACCCTGATCGGCGGCCCGCACATGGCCGGCCACGGCTGGCGCATGCTGGTCGAATGCCTGTCGGTGGGGCGCGGCATTTCGCTGCCGTCGAACGCCACCGGATTCGTGCGGACGGCGGTGGCCGCGACCGGCGCCTACGCGCGCATCCGCAAGCAGTTCGGTTTGGCGGTCGCGCGTTTCGAAGGTGTCGAGGAAGCGCTGGCGCGGATCGGCGGCTACGCGTACGCGGTCACCGCGTTGTCGCGCGCGTCCGCGGCGGCGGTCGATCGCGGCGAGAAACCGGCGGTGGCATCCGCAATCGCGAAGTGCCACGCGACCGATCTCGGCCGCATCGTGATCCAGGACGCGATGGACGTGCACGGCGGCAAGGGCATCCAGTTGGGGCCGTCGAATTACCTCGGCCGCATGTGGCAGGGCGCGCCGATCCCGATCACGGTGGAAGGCGCCAACATCATGACCCGCAGCCTGATGATCTTCGGGCAGGGCGCGATCCGCTGCCATCCGTGGGTGCTGAAGGAAATGCAGGCGGTCAACGAACCCGATCGGAAGAAAGCGCTGCGCGAGTTCGACGCCGCATTGTTCGGGCACATCGGCTTCGGCTTTTCCAATGCGGCCCGTTCGTTTTTGCTCGGCATTACCTACGCGAAATTCGGCAAGGCGCCGGGCGACGCCTACACCCGCCGCTACTACCGCAAGTTGAACCGCTATTCGGCGTGCCTGGCGCTGCTGTCCGATACTGCGATGGGTGTGCTGGGCGGCAAGCTGAAGTTCAAGGAGAAGATTTCGGCGCGCCTCGGCGACGTGCTGTCGTACTTGTACATCTGCTCGTCGATGCTGAAGCGCTACGAGGACGCGGGTCGTCCGGAAGCCGAACGGCCGATGCTGGCCTGGGCGTTCCACGATTCGGTGTGGCGGATGCAGATGGCGCTGGACGGCGTGATCCGCAATTTCCCGGTGCGTCCGGTGGCGTGGCTGGTGCACACGCTCGTGTTTCCCTTCGGCCGCCGCGAGGTGCCGCCGTCGGATCGCCTGGGCCGCCGCGTCGCCGCGATCCTGACCGCGCCGAACAGCGCGCGCGATGCGCTGGTGAAAGGCATCTACCTGACGCAGACGCCGAACAACCCGGTCGGGCGGATGCACGCGTTGCTGCCCGACGTGGTTGCGGCCGAACCGATCGAGCGCAAGTTCCTCAAAGCCGTCAAGGCCGGCACGATCCAGTCACACGACTACTTCGAGCAGCTCGCGGAAGCACAGCGCGAAGGCGCAATCAGCGAAACCGAACGCGCGCTGCTGGAGCGCCTGCGCCGCGCGACCGCGGAGTTCATCAACGTGGACGACTTCGATCCCGAGGAACTGCGCGCGAAGATCGTGCACGGCGGTGCGGATACGCAACGCTCGCTGCATATCGCGTAGACAAAATTACTGCGTGAAGCGGCAACGGCTCCAGATTCATGCGTCCGGAACGTCGCTCTTCTGTTGGTCTCGAGCGACCTCGGCGCGCCGGATCATTTGCTGGATCTCGGTTACGGCGTG
>DATNAW010000193.1:0-5466 GCA_035572335.1 Rhodanobacteraceae bacterium | reverse complement strand
CATGGAGATCGTCGTGACCGAACTCGTCCTGTGGCTGGACCAACTGCGCATGACCGACCTGGCCAAGGTCGGCGGCAAGAACGCCTCGCTGGGCGAGATGATCGGCAACCTCGCCAAGCTGGGTGTGTCGGTGCCGGGCGGTTTCGCCACCACGGCCGACGCGTTCCGCGAATACCTGGAAAAGAGTGGTCTCGCCGACAGGATCCAGAAGCGGCTTGCGTCACTCGACGTTGAAGATGTCAATGCGCTGGCCGCGGCCGGCAAGGAAATCCGCGGCTGGATCGTCGATACCAAGCTGCCTGACGAACTCGAACAGGCAATTCGCGACGCGTACGCGAAACTCTGCAAGGACGCGGGCGGCGAGGACATTCCCGTCGCGGTGCGCTCGTCCGCCACCGCGGAAGACTTGCCTGACGCATCATTCGCGGGACAACAGGAAACCTTCCTCAACGTCACCGGCATCGAGGACGTGCTGCACAAGGTCAAGGAAGTCTTCGCCTCGCTCTACAACGACCGCGCCATCGCCTATCGCGTGCACCAGGGTTTCAGGCACGAGGAAGTGTTCCTGTCGGCTGGCGTGCAATTGATGGTGCGCTCGGACCTCGGCGCGTCAGGCGTGCTGTTCACGCTCGACACCGAATCCGGTTTCCGCGGCGTGGTATTCGTGACCGCGAGCTACGGCCTCGGCGAAATGGTCGTGCAGGGCGCGGTCAATCCGGACGAGTTCTACGTATTCAAGCCGACCCTGCGCGCCGGCAAGCAGGCGGTGCTGCGCCGCAATCTCGGTGCCAAGCAGCAGCGCATGGTGTACTCCGACAAGCCCGGCGAGCGCGTGCGCGTCGAAGCGACGCCCGACGAGTTGCGCCGGAAGTTTTGCATCAGCGATGCCGACGTCGAATCGCTGGCGAAGCAGGCGCTGATCATCGAGGAACACTACAAGCGCCCGATGGACATCGAATGGGCGAAGGACGGCGCCACCGGCAAGCTCTACATCGTGCAGGCGCGCCCGGAAACGGTGAAATCGCGCGCGCACGCGACGCAGCTCGAGCGCTTCCAGTTGAACGAGCAAGGCAAGGTGCTGGCCGAAGGCCGTTCGATCGGCCAGAAGATCGGCGCCGGCACCGCGCGCGTCATCAGGTCGCTGGACCGGATGAGCGAATTCAAGGAAGGCGACGTGCTGGTCGCCGACATGACCGACCCCGACTGGGAGCCGATCATGAAACGCGCCGCGGCGATCGTCACCAACCGCGGCGGCCGCACCTGCCACGCCGCGATCATCGCACGCGAACTGGGCGTGCCCGCGGTGGTCGGCACGGGCGACGCGCTGCAGAAGATCCCCGACGGCCATGAGGTCACCGTGTCCTGCGCCGAGGGCGACACCGGTTTCATCTACGACGGCAAGCTGAAGTTCGAGCGCATCACCACTGATCTCGGCGACATGCCGAAGGCGCCGCTGAAGATCATGATGAACGTCGCCAACCCGGAGCGCGCGTTCGATTTCGGCATGCTGCCGAACCAGGGCATCGGCTTGGCGCGCCTCGAAATGATCATCGCCAGCCACATAGGCGTACATCCGAAGGCCCTGCTGCAATACGACCAGCAGGATGCCGAAACCAAGAAGAAAATCGACGAGCGCATCGCCGGCTACGCAGGCCCGGTCGATTTCTACGTCGATCGCCTCGCCGAAGGCATCGCCACCATCGCGGCGTCGGTGTACCCGAAAACCGTGATCGTGCGCATGAGCGATTTCAAGTCGAACGAGTACGCCAACCTGCTCGGCGGCGGCAAGTACGAACCGCACGAGGAAAACCCGATGATCGGCTTCCGCGGTGCCTCGCGCTACGTGGATGATTCCTTCGCCGAAGCCTTCGGCCTCGAGTGCAAGGCGGTGAAAAAGGTCCGCGAGCAGATGGGCCTCGACAACGTGTGGGTCATGATTCCGTTCATCCGCACGCTCGACGAAGGCCGCAAGGTCATCGACGTATTGAAGGCCAACGGCCTGAAGCAGGGCGAGAGCATCGGCGGCAACGAAGCGCTGAAGGTCATCATGATGTGCGAGGTGCCGTCCAATGCGTTGCTCGCCGAGGAATTCCTCGACATCTTCGACGGCTTCTCGATCGGATCGAACGACCTGACGCAGTTGACATTGGGCCTCGATCGCGATTCCTCGATCGTGGCTTCGCTGTTCGACGAACGCAATCCGGCGGTGAAGAAACTCTTGTCGATGGCGATCAAGACAGCGCGCGCCAAGGGCAAGTATGTCGGCATCTGCGGCCAGGGCCCATCCGATCACGCCGACCTCGCCGAATGGTTGATGGATCAGGGCATCGAATCGGTGTCGCTGAACCCCGACACCGTCGTCGATACCTGGTTGCGATTGGCAAAGCACAAGGGCTGAAACACGCCACCGGCGCGTGCGCCGGCGCAATCCGGCCGAGCTGCGTTTCCGGTACATTCCGGCTACCGCACCAGGGAGCCGGCCATGGACCCGCGCGCACCGCGCCACGTCATCCCCGATCTCACGCCGCTCGCGCAACCGATGCGCGAGCAGGTCGAACGCCATTTCCGTACGCCGGAGAAACACGGGCCGGAGCATCAGGTCTGGAATTACTGGTACGTGCCGGATTCGTACACCTACCTGCGCACCACGCCCGACAAGGTGATCGAGCGCCGGCTGGTCGAGCCATTCGTCGCGCAGATTACGCAACTGGCGGTGACGCAACTCGGCATGGACCATGTCACCTGGCCGTTCCTCAGCCTGTACGTCGACGGCTGCGGGCAGGCGCTGCACAATGACTCGCGCAACGGTTCGATCGGCTATGTGTTCTCGCTGACGAAATGGGACGAGCGCAAGTTTTCCGGCGGCGAAACGATGCTGTTCCACGAGCAGGACTACTGGGGCACCGGACAATTCACCTCCATCGGCGCCACCTCATCGTTCTACGACCTTGTGCCGGCGCGTTTCAACCAGTTGCTGCTGTTCGACGATCGCGTGCCGCACAGCGTGCCGACGGTGCGCGGCGTGGTCGATCCCTGCGATGGCCGCATCGTGATGCACGGCCATATCACCGCACGGCGCGTGATCGCACACGGGCCGCTGCAGCGACCGGAACACGCGGACAGCGCGGGTGCGCACAAGCTGGCGGAGGTGCATCAACAAATCACCCAGGGATTCCGCGGCCGCGTACACGGCGTCGCCACGTTCGAAATGAAGGTCGGCGCTGACGGCGCGGTCCATGGCGTGCGCACGCTGGTCGATCGCATCCTGCCATTGCCCGGCAGCAGCGACGCGTCCGCGCTGGTTGCGCACATCGACGAACAGTTGTCCACTTTGCGGTTCAATCCGGCGGAAGGCGAAAGCACGCTGGCGGTGCCGTTCGTATTCCAGTGACTGCCGGGTTTAGAACTTACTCATGTTGATCCGTCGCCGTCGGGCACGGGCGGTTCAGCGTTACCGCGGCACACTGGGCGCCGAGCGACCCGAGGAGGTGCCATGAAGATCGCCTTCGCGGCCATCGCGGTTTGCGCACTGGCCGCGTGTTCGCAAGCACCGAACGGGACGAGTCTCGCTTCCGCCACCGCCCAGGTCGCCGGCGCACCGCCCGGCCAGGCCGAAGCATCGGCGTCGGGCGCTTCCACGCCATTGCCCGCTGCCACCGCGACGGCGCCGGCCGCCGACGATGCTTCGGTGCTCACGCAGTATCACTGGCAGCTCGCGAACGCGATCGACAGGTCCGGCCGGCGCATCGATGCATTGTTCGTGCGTCCCGGCCAACCCGTGCAACTCGATTTCGATGCGCAGGGCGTCGCCACCGGCAATGCCTGCAATCGCATGCGCGGAAGTTATTCCGTTGCGGGCGGCAAACTCACCGTCGGCAATCTCGCTTCGACACGCATGGCCTGCAATGACTCCGCGCTGACGGCGCTTGACGCGGCCGCGGGCAGGATTCTGCAAGGCACCTTCACGCTCGGCCTCGACGTGCACGGCCAACAACCACGGCTTCTACTGACCGGCGCCGACGGCGACAAACTGACATTCATCGGCAAGCCCGCGAACGCGGCGGGTCAATCCGCGCCTTTGTAATCGCGCCGCAGGGCGGATGCCCGGCCTGTGCCATTGGTCATCGTGACCCTGCGCGGATGACATGGCATCCTCACGGGCTGGCGCCGTTTGTTGCGCCCTTCCCTCTGCTTTCACGGATACCCGATGAAGAACGCATGCTGGTGCGCCCTCGCGCTGTTGCTGATTGCTCCTCTCACGTCAGCGGCGCCCGCGACACACAAGCCGGTCGCATCGAAGTACGATCCGCTCGCTTTGTTCGCACCGTTCAACCACCAGAATCCGGTGAATCGCTATCGCGCCGCCGATGGGCGGCCCGGTCCCGACTATTGGCAGAACCGCGCGGACTACGAAATACACGCAACACTTGATCCGCAAGCGAAGACGCTCACCGGCATCGAGACGATCACCTACATCAACAACAGCCCGCAGGCGCTCGGCTACCTGTGGTTGCAGCTCGACCAGAACCTGTATCGCACCGATGCGCGCGGCAATTTCACCCGCGACAGCGCGCCGAAGTTCGACGAGCACACCGAGGGCGACGTGATCACCTCGGTGGAAATCGAAAGCGCCAGCGGCACCGTCAAGGCGCGCTACATCGTCAGTGACACCCGCATGCGCGTGGATCTTCCGCAGGCCGTCGCCGCGAACGGCGGCAAGGTGCGCGTCCGCATCGGCTGGCACTACACGGTGCCCGGTGAATTCGGCGGCCGTACCGACTGGTTCCACACGAAGAACGGCGACATCTTCGAAATCGCGCAGTGGTATCCGCGCCTGTGCGTATACGACGACCTGCGCGGCTGGGATACAGCGCCCTACCTCAACAACGAGTTTTACCTCGAATACGGCGATTTCGACTATTCGATCACCGTGCCGTCGAACATGATCGTGGTCGGTTCGGGCGAACTGGTGAATCCGCAGGACGTGTTGACGAAGACCGAATTGCAGCGCTACGAACGGGCGCGCAACTCCGACAAGACGGTGGTGATCCGCTCCGCCGGCGAAGTCACCGATCCGGACCATCCAAAACAGGGCGGCACGCTGACCTGGCATTTCAGGATGCACGACAGCCGCGACGTTGCGTTCGGCGCGTCGGCCGCGTTCGTGTGGGATGCGGCGCGCATCGACCTGCCCAGCGGCAAGCACGCGATGGCGCAATCGGCGTATCCGGTCGAGAGCATCGGCAAGGACGGCTGGCAGGACTCCACGCAAGGCGTGAAGTACACGGTGGAGTTCTTCTCGAAATACACCGGCGTCGAATACCCGTGGCCCAACGCGATCGCCGAGGCCGGCATCGCGGGCGGCATGGAATATCCCGGCATCGTGTTCGACTGGTGGAAGGCCAGCGGCTACACGCTATTCCTGCTGGGCGTGCACGAAGTCGGGCACTCGTGGTTCCCGATGAT
>DATNAW010000192.1:0-22658 GCA_035572335.1 Rhodanobacteraceae bacterium | reverse complement strand
AGTTGCGCCTGCAATTGCACGAACCGGTTTCGACATTGCCCGAGCTCTTGTCTCCATACAATCTGGACCTCAACGGCAAGGGCGACGAGATCACCTACACCTACGACACCCAGAGCGAGCGCACCGGCATCACCATGTTGTTGCGTGACCTCTCGGCTGCCGGGATCGGCTTCAAGGATTTGAGCACGCGCCAGGACACGCTGGAGCAGATCTTCGTGGAACTGGTGAAGGAGGACGCATGAACCTGCACGGCATCCGCGCGATCTACAAATTCGAGATGGCGCGCACCGGACGCACGCTGATGCAGAGCGTGCTCTCGCCCGTGGTGTCCACGTCGCTGTACTTCGTGGTGTTCGGTTCGGCGATCGGCTCGCGCATCACCAGCGTGGAAGGCGTAAGCTACGCGGCCTTCATCATTCCGGGCCTGGTGATGTTGTCGCTGCTGATGCAGAGCGTCTCGAACGCCTCGTTCGGCATCTACTTCCCGAAGTTCGTCGGCACGATCTACGAGGTGCATTCAGCGCCCTTGTCGTACTTGGAAATCGTCACCGGCTACGTCGGTGCGGCGGCCACCAAGGCCATCATCGTGGGACTGATCATTCTCGCCACCGCGCGGGTATTCGTGCACTACTCGATCGCTCATCCGGGCGTGATGGTGCTGTTCCTGGTAATGACCACGGTCGCCTTCAGCCTGTTCGGCTTCATCATCGGCATCTGGGCCGACAACTTCGAAAAGCTGCAGGTGGTGCCGCTGATGATCATCACGCCGCTGACCTTCCTCGGTGGCAGCTTCTATTCCATCCACATGTTGCCGCCGTTCTGGCAGAAGGTGACGCTGTTCAACCCGGTGGTGTATTTGATCTCCGGGTTCCGCTGGAGCTTTTACGGCCTCGCCGACGTGAATGTCGGCATCAGCATCGTCGCGACGCTGGTGTTCCTCACGCTGTGCCTTACCGGCGTGTGGTGGATTTTCCGCACGGGCTGGCGCCTCAAGGCCTGACCGCGAAGTCGTCCGCGGTAAACAACTGTTTCCGTGCCGCGCGTTCGGGAGGCGGCGCGCAGATGTGGCGTGAACATCTGTATCCGTGTGTGGACTGCATCACACGCTGCCGCGGGTGTGGCATCGGCCTTGCTCCGTGCTGGCTGAACCACTCGAAACCTCGCGGAAATGTCCTTCGACGTACTGCCAGCCACCCATGCCATCACAGCCGACCAGGCTCGGCGCGTCGTGCGGCGTTCGCACGGCATGCGCACGCTCGGCCTGGCGCTGGGCGCGGTGATGGTCGGGACGGTGTTGTATCGGCGCGGTGTTCCAGAGTCGGCGTGGGTAATGCTGGCGGCGTATGCGCTGGTATGGCCGCACGTCGCGTGGCTGGTGCTGCGCCGCAGCGCCGAACCGATCACGCTGGACCAGCGCTTCTTCATCGGTGACGCCGCGATGGGCGGCGTGTGGATTGCCCTGATGCAATTCAGCATGCTGCCCAGCATCCTGCTGGCGACGATGTTTGCGATCACCCTGATCGCGGCCGACGGAAACTGGCTGGCGCTGCGCGGATTGTTGACGATGGCGCTGGCGTGCTGCGTGGCGGCGGTGGCCAATGGTCTTCCGTTCGCGCCGGCGACCGACACCGTGGAGTTGCTGGCGTCGCTGCCGCTGCTGGTGATATTCCCCATGACGCTGGGTGCGATCATGCGCAGCCTGGCGCGGCGCGTGCGCACGCAAAACCGTCAGTTGCTGCGCATGGGAGCCATCGACAGCCTGAGCGGCTTGTTGAACCGCAAGCATTGGGAAGACGCCGTCACCGCGGCGATGCTGCGCCACTGCTGTGACGACGCCGTGATGCTGCTGATCGACATCGATCACTTCAAGCACATCAACGACCAGCATGGCCACACGGCGGGCGACGAAATGATCCGGCAGGTCGGCAAGATCATTCGCGGCAGCCTGCGTGATGGCGACCTGGCCGGCCGCTACGGTGGCGACGAATTCGTGATCGTGCTGTGCGGCATCGACATGCATGCGGCCGCTACGGTGGCGGAACGGATTCGTTCCGGCGTGGCCTGTTCATTGCTCGAACGCGCGCCCGGCTTGCGCAGCACCCTCAGCATCGGGCTCGCGCGCAGCCCCGCGAGGACGAACAGCACGCGCGAGTGGGTGAAGGATGCCGACGCCGCGCTTTACCGCGCGAAGCTGGCCGGCCGCAACCGTTTCGTGGTGGCGAACTGATCACTTGGAGAGCCATCCGGCACGTTTGCCGGCGCCTCTCCGGTGCTACCATCCGCGCCGAGTCCCGCGCCTTGCCGTTGGGTGTCCCATGGGTCCGTCTTCGTTCGAAGTGTTCGGAGACATCGCCTGCTTTTCGATAAGCGGCGAGCAGGAACTGGTGGACGGCGTGCACCAGATCACCGATGCGATCCTGCGTACGAAAGCGCGCGGGCTCGGCAAGTTGCTGGTGGACGTCACCGGCATCAGCGGTATCCAGCCGCCCTCGGTAGAGATGCGCTTCTGGCTGGTGGGTGAATGGGCCAAGGCCGGCCGCGGATCGGTGCGGATGGCGCTGGTGACCCGCCCCGAGTTCCTCTCGGAGGACCGTTTCGGCGTGGCGTTCGGCATGAACCAGGGCTTCATCAACAACGTGTTCGAAACCCGCGAACGTGCGCTGGAGTGGCTTTCCCGCCGGCGCGGGGCCGAAGAATGACGCTCGCGTTTGCGGGTGTCGCACCATGACCTTCGGCATGGGATTCGCGCGGGTTTCGGAGCACAATGGGCATTCCCGGTTCCAGGAGAACGCCATGCGAATGCAAGCCTGTGTCCTGTTGGGTGTGTTGCTGCTGCCGCTGGCGGCCGCTGCGCAGACGTCCGCGCCTGCGGCTTCCGGTTCCGCTGACGTGAAGGTGCCCGCGTACATCACCAGGGCCATCAACGATCCCGCGCGCGCCGCCGACAGGAAAGACGATGCGCGCCGCAAGATCGCCGACGTGATGGCGTTCAGTGGCGTCAAACCGGGTGACAGGGTGCTCGAACTCGTGCCTGGCAGCGGTTACTGGACGCGCGTGTTCAGCCGCATCGTTGGCCCGAACGGCCACGTCTATACCGTCTGGCCGGACGAGATGGCGAAGTATTCGGCCAAGAGCTTCGCGAACTGGCAGAGCTTGGCGAAGGACACGTACAAGAATGTCAGCCTGCTGAAGCAGCCCGCGACCGCGCTGAGCGTGCCGCAGAAGGTCGACGTCGTGTTCACCTCGCAGAACTACCACGATTATCACGACCCGTTCATGGGTCCGGTGGACATGAAGAAGTTCGACAAGCAGGTTTACGACGCGCTGAAGCCGGGTGGCGTGTTCATCGTGATCGACCACATCGCGCCGGCCGGTTCCGGCATCAGCGACACCAACACGCTGCACCGCATCGATCCCGAAGTGGTGAAGCAGGAAGTCGAATCCGCGGGATTCGTGTTCGACGGTTCCAGCGATGCACTGGTCAACCCGAAGGATCCGCTCAACATCAAGGTGTTCGATCCTTCGATTCGCGGGCATACCAGCCAGTTCATTTATCGGTTCAAGAAGCCGGCGAAGTGATGGCGTGAGACTTTCGCAGGCGCGGGATGCCGCCGCGCCCGGCGGTTTCCAGCGTCAGCGCCGGCCGCAGCCGGCACTGGCGCGGTCCGGCGGTTGTGACATACTCCCGCCGCCTGCGGAGCCGCGTCCGGCCCCGGGCCGGGGAGGCCTCAGTGGTCTTCAACTCGCTGACGTTCATCGCGTTCTTCGCGATCGTGCTGGCGATCCACTCGCTCCCGCTCGCGTGGAAGACGCGTAAGATCAACCTGCTGGTCGCGAGTTACCTTTTCTACTCCGCGTGGAATCCGCCGTTCGTGATCCTGCTGTGGATCTCGACGGTGGTGGACTGGTACGCCGCGCAAGGCTTGGTGAAAGCACAAAAACCGGTGGCGCGCCGTGCGTGGATGCTGCTGTCGGTGGTTGCCAACCTCGGCATGCTCGGCTACTTCAAGTACGGCGGATTCCTGCTGGCGAATTTCACCGCGCTGCTCACGTCGGTCGGCGTGACGTACCACGCGCCCGCGCCGGACATCGTGTTGCCGGTGGGTATTTCGTTCTACACGTTCGCGACGATGTCGTACACGCTGGATGTGTACTTGCGTCGCGCATTGCCGGCACGCAATTTCCTCGACTACGCGTTGTTCGTGACGTTCTTCCCGCACCTCGTGGCCGGCCCGATCATGCGGCCGACCGAGTTGGTGCCGCAGTTCGAGCAGCCGCGCCGGGCCAATTGGCAGCAATTGTTTTTTGGCCTGGCGCTGATGACGATCGGCATGTTCAACAAGGTCGTGCTGGCCGACGGATTCCTCGCGAAAGCTGCGGAGACCGTTTACGACACGGACAAGATTCCCGGCGCGCTGGACGCATGGATGGGCACGCTGGCCTTCAGCGGGCAGATTTTCTGCGACTTCGCCGGCTATTCCACGATCGCGATCGGCGTGGCGATGTGCCTCGGGTTCGCGATGCCGGACAACTTCCGGTTTCCGTATGCCGCGATCGGTTTTTCCGATTTCTGGCGGCGCTGGCACATCACGCTGTCGTCGTGGCTGCGGGATTACCTCTACATCCCGCTGGGCGGCAACCGCCACGGGCCGCGCCGCACCTACGCCGCGTTGATGGGCACGATGTTGCTCGGCGGGTTATGGCACGGCGCCAACTGGACTTTCGTCGCGTGGGGCGGTTTGCACGGCATCTACCTTTCCGCCGAACGCTGGCTGCGCAGGCGCTTCGCGGGGTTCCGGCCGAACGTGTGGGTGCTGCTGGCGTTCGGCCTGATTACCTACGCGCTGGTGAATGTCACCTGGGTGTTCTTCCGCGCCAAGACGTTCTCGCGCGCATGGATGGTGCTGCGTGGCATGGCAGGCGCGAACGACAAGCCGGTGCCGCTGCTCGGCGTCGAATCGCTGGTTGTGGTCGCGGTGATCATCGCCGGATTGGTGGGCACGCACTGGCTGATGCGCAACCGTACGCTGGAATCGGTGCTGGCGCGCGCGCCGGCGGCGGTGCTGTCGTGCACCTGGGCGGTGATGGCTTTTGCGATCGTCGCGACGCAAGGCAACGGCAATGCATTTATTTATTTCCAGTTTTGAAGCAGTCCACAGGTGCCGCGCATTGAAAAGCGTCATGCCCCCACAACCCCCAACCGTTGCTTCGCAACGGTTTCGCCCCCTTGACTCAAGGGGGCTGAAGCGGAATCCAACGCAATGAGCGAGAGTCCAGCGTTCCCTGAAGCGGCCGGTTCCGACCTGGTCGTCGAGCGTTCGGCGAGTGCCGAGGCGCGGATCGCCTTGCGTCCCGGGTTGCGCCTGACCGCGGCCGATCGTCCGGGCCAGGCGCAACCGGTCCCGAAACGCGACATTCCAGATCGCCGCTGGGGCGCGATCATGCTTGGCGCGCTGGCGATGTTCTTGTTGATGATGGGTGCGTGGGAGTGGCACTGGCGCGCCTATGGCGTGGAACCCAGCATCGCCAACAGCGACGCACTGTGGGCTACGCAACGCCGCCGCATTGACAACGGCGAAGGCAGCGGCGCGACGGTGCTGATCGGATCGTCGCGAATGCTTTTCGATTTGCAGTTGCCGGTTTGGCAGAAGCTTTCAGGCAAGCGTCCAATCCAGCTCGCGCTTGAGGGCACCTCTCCGATGTTCGCGCTGGAGGACCTGGCCGACGATCCGAATTTCAAGAATGGCCGCCTGCTGGTCGGTGTGGCACCGGATCTTTTCTTCAGCGGTTTCGCCGCACGCGGCGATGTACTGAAATATTTCCGCAAGCAATCCCCATCGCAACGTGTCGGACAATGGTTGTCCATGCGGTGGGTGGAACCGAATTTCGCCTTCGACGATCCGGATTACGCACTCCCCACCGTGCTGGATCGGCAGACCTGGTGGCCGGTGCGTCCGGGCATGCATCCCCACACGGACGTTCGCAAGTTGATGGTGGTCGTTGCCGAGGATCGGGCCAGCCACATCTGGGACAAGCTGGAGAAGGATCCGCAATATCGCGCGCTGGCGCAAAGCATCTGGGCACAGCGTTTTTCATTGAAGGGCGGCGACCAATCGCCGGCGAACTTGCAGAAGAAGATTGACGAACAGATCACGCGTGCCGCCGTGGCCGTCGCCAAACTGCACAAGCGCAACGTCGAAGTGATCTTCGTGCGTACACCCAGCGCGGAGAACTATCTCGCGTTCGAGGACAAGGTGTTCCCGCGCGCGAAAACCTGGGACGTACTGTTGGCGAAGACCGGCGCGCCCGGCGTGCATTTCCAGGATCACCCGGAGCTGCAGGGCTTCTGGCTGCCGGAGTGGTCACACCTGGCCGCGGGCGATGCGGTGCGTTTCACCGAGGCCTTGTACCGGATCATTCAACGCGACATTGAGCCGCGAACTCGCCAGATCGCCAAACGCTGAGTTGGCCCTTCCGCTTGTGGTGCGGCACGAATGCGAAGCGGGCTATTGCAATCCGGTCCAGATCGCGTCGAGCAACTCATCGGTCGGATCGAGGCCCTGTTCCCAGTACATGATGCCGCCGAGATGCCGCGCCTTCACGAAGGCTGCCTTGGCGGCGATCGATGCGGGATCGTCGTAGGTGATGAACGTGCGCGTCGTGGTATTCCACAGCCACGCCGCGTCGGCCTGCGCATCCCAGTGGCGCACGAAGCCTTGCTTGCCTATGTATTTCGCTTTCAGTTTCGGCCAGGGTATTTCGCCGACGAATTTCCTGTAGGGCTGGTAAAGGCCGTCGTGCGCGGGATCGACGCCGCCGAACACGCGCGCGTAGAACGCCGCACCGATGACGAGTTTGCTGGCGGGCACGCCGGCTGCAAGGAACTGCCGCTCCGCGCGGCCGCTCGTGCGCGCATCGGCGGGTGCGATTTTCGAAGCATGCAGGCCGCTGTGATGGCAGGTGTCCGGCGTCATCGAATTGCAGAAGTCGTACGTCATCATGTTGAACCAGTCGACGTAGCGATCCACCGCCGCGAGGTCGACACCGTTGACGAATGGACCGTCGGCGACCGCGATGCTCAGGGTGTAATGGTGATGATGTGCGGCGCCGGCGGTATCGAGGCTGGCGCGCACGGTTTGCAGCAGCAGCGTGAAGTTGCGCCGGTCATCGGGGCTGGACGCGATGCCGGATTCGTCGTGTCCCGGATATTCCCAGTCGATGTCGAGTCCGTCGGCGTCGTGCGCGACGAGCATCTGCGCGGCACTTTCCGCGAACCCCTTGCGGCCCGCGGCTGTGCGCGCCGCTTCGGAAAATCCGCCGGCGCTCCAGCCGCCGACAGAGATGTCCACCTTCAATTCCGGGTCGCGTGACTTCAGCGCGACCACCGATTGCAATCGTTCCGCCGCAGCGTCGCCCAACACCACGCGTCCCGCCTCCACTTTCGCGAACGCGAAGATCAGCGTGTCGATCTTGTGCAGATCCTTGTCCTGCGCCGGATTCCAGTCCGTCACGTAGCCAATCACGCGGTAGTGCGTGGGCGCCGCCGCCCACGCGCTTCCGATCGACAGCGCGCCCAGCAGCATCGCGGCGAGCACGATGCGCGGGAATGACACATTGATGCGTCGCGACCCGGTCATGCCAATCGTCAGCTCTTGTCGAACAGCGCCCGCACATCCTTCACGAACATCGCATCGCTGGCCGCGCGCGCGTAGAACATGTGGCCGCCGGGATATTCCTTGACCTGCACGCGATCGGAATCGCCCATCGCGGGCATCTGGTCCACCGCCAGCACGGACACCATGAACGGGCAGGACAGGTCATCCCAGCCGTGCGCGATCAGCACGCGCAGGTTGGGATCGGTCGCCACCGCTTCGCGCAGTTGTTTCACCGAGCCATCGTTCGCGTCGTCGTCGTTGTGCCACAGGCGCCCGACGTCGTAGCTCAGGGTGTTGTAGCGGCCTTCGTATTTCCAGCCGACCGTCCGTGTCACGAAATTCACCATCGCGGTCGTGGTCGGCGCGATGATGCCGTTGAGGATCGGATCGCCGCTTTGCTGGTGCGGCGCATACGGGAACGGATCCCACGCAGTGAAGTTGGAGTCGTAACGGCTGCCGAGCTTGCCTTCGGAGCGATAGACCTCGCGCAAGTAGGCCTGCGTTTCCAGGCGTCCGCCGGAGTTCTTCACGAAGGTTGGATCGAGACCCGTGAGTTCCGTGACCTTCTTGATCATGGCGTCGTACGCGGCGGGATCACTGCGTCCCTTCATGAGTGTCTGGGCGTATTCCCCACGCGTGTACGCGATGATCGGCGCCATGTTCTCCGCGCTGAGCTTGCCTTCGCGCTCGAGGTGCGCCGCGGCGATCGAGGGCAGGGTGGTCATCCACGCCATCGGCGACGTGAACTCGTCGCTCCATGCCAGCGGGTCGAGGTAAGGCGACAACAGCACCATGCCATTCATCGCGACGCCGAGCCGCGTTTGCAGGTAGTACGTGATGCGCGGGCCGCGGAAACCGCCATAGCTTTCGCCGGTGATGTACTTCGGCGACTCCATGCGGCCGTTCTTCACCAGCCAGTCGTAGACGATACGCGACAGGTACGCGATGTCGTTGTCGGTGGAATAGAAATCCTTGGTCGATTGCTTGTCGTCGACCAGCGAACGGCTATAGCCGGTGCCGACCGGATCGATGAATACGAGGTCGGTGAAGGGCAGCCAGGTGCTCGGGTTGTCGTGCAGCGTTGCCGGTTCCGAAGGCGTGTCGCCCTCGACGCCGAACTTGACGATTTTCGGGCCGATCGCGCCGAAGTTCAGGAACACCGACGATGCGCCGGGCCCGCCGTTGAAGGCGAACGTCACCGGACGGTTCTTGCCGGGCATCGTGTAAGCCGTGTAGACGACCTGCGCGATGGTCTTGCCGCTGTCGTCGCGCACCGGCAGCCAGCCGACCGCGACGTCATATTTCAGGGTGCGGCCATCGACGCTGATGCTCTGCGCCTTGCGGGCTTCGGCGGGCAGCGCCGGCCGTTCGGACTCGGATGCGCTGCTGGCGGCGTGCTTGGCGGCTGCATCGGCGTGCACCGGTGTGGCGGCGCAGGCGATCAGGCTGGCGACGGCGAACACCGTCGCGAAGAAAGGCTTTTGCATCGGCGGGCTTCCCACGGAAAGCGTGCGAGCTTAGCGATGCAGGCTCGCGCGCGACTGTGCTGAAAGGCACGGTCGCGCGCGGCGTTTGCGATGCGAGGCGTTGCGCGGCGCGTCAGTTGCCGCTCGTGCCTGCGCTCGCGGGAGTCGCAGGAGCGGCTGGCGTCGCGGGAATGTTCGGTGTCGCCGGCGTTGCAGGCGCCGCTGTCGAAGCCGGCGCTGCCGCCGTGCCCGCCGGCGCGGCCTGCGTCTGGTTCTGGGCGTAATGCCCGATCTGCAACGCGTAGCCCGCGCGGGTGCCCGGCGGCAGTGCGGACGGATCGGCGTACACGTTCACCGTGTAGGTGCCGGCCGTGGCAATCGGTGCGGACCAGCTCACGGCATGCGTGTCGGCGCTGTCGACCAGTTTCTGTCCGTTCGACTCGACCTTGAAGTGCACGTTGGTGTTCTGGGTAATCAGGTTGACCGCGAGCGTCTGTCCCGCCGGCATCGCGACCGTGTAATCGCGCGACGAACCTTGCGCATCCAGCGTACCCACTTCCTGTGCCCATGGATTGTTGCCTTCGAAGTTCACAGGCGTGGCTTCGACCTGCATGTCCGACTGGCCGTACTGGCCGATCTGCAGCGCGTACTTCGGTGTTTCGTCGCGCTGCATCGCGTCGGGCTGCACGTAGACATGGATCGTGTAGGTTGCCGCCGACGTTCCGGCCGGTGCCGACCAGGTGGTCGCGCCGGTCTGGTAGGTGTCGACTTCCTGCTTGCCGGTGGTGTCGTTCTTGATCTTGAAGAAGATGTTCGGGTCGCGCGTGATCAGGTTGATCTGCAGGATCTTGCCGGGCTCGATGGCGACCGAATAGTCATGGTAGTAGTCGTAGTGATTGAGGGTGTCCACTTCCTGCACCCAATGGGTGTTGGGTTGGAAGGTCACGGTGACCGGCGTGCTGGCGATGGCCGGTGAGATCACCCAGGCACTGGCGACGCCGATCAGGAAGGCGGTGGCAATGAGAGGGACTCGGCGGTACGGTGACATGGACAATCCTCGCGCGGTGGGTTGGGCACCAGCGATTGCGGTGCCATCGTCAGTCGGAATAAGGAGAACCTGAACGTTCCCCAGCATACACCTTGATCGGCGCGACGGTCACCGCGCGGCGACCGTCGCGCGTTCCAAGTCGCCTCAGTGCGTGCGGCCGTTTCCTTGCGGCGCCATGCACGCGCTGCCGTCCGTCACCTGCGTGACCGCGCCCGCGACTGCGTTCACGGTGCGGCTGTAGCACGCACCGCGCGAGTCGGTGAACACGTAGCTTTGCGACGCCTGCTGTCCGGTCGGTCCGGTGAAGTTGCCGTTCGAATCGAAGTTCAACGTGTCGGCCGAGCTGTCTGACTGGTTGCGGTTCGACGCGAAGTGGCCGCCGGGACCGGACTCGCTGTATTGCCGCGCGTAGTTCTGGCCGACGGTCGTCGCCTGCGTTTCACTGCCGTCATCGGCGACCTGCACGTTGATGTCCATGTCGAGCGGGAAGGACCAGCTGGTCGTCGCGTCGGCGGAACCGCCGTCATACGGGCGTCCATACGAACGCTGCGAGGCCGTGCTGGTCTGCGTGATGTCCTGCTCGAACTGCGTGTCGGAGTTGACGATCTGCTGCGCGTTGCCGAAGCGCACGTCCTGCACCACGTTCGATGGCACCCGCCCTTGCGGCGTATCCAGATAGCCGCGTGTCACCAGGCTGTGGTGCGAGGTGACGGTGAACGCGTAGTGGATGCCGTCGGGATTGACGCTGTTCTGCTGCACCGGATGCACGCCAGTGTCGGCATCCTGGGTCAGCGCACCGGTCAACTGGGTCGCGCCGTGATCCTGGTAGAGCAGCAGCGTAGCCGCGGTGTCGAAGCGCTGGCTGTTGTTCTGGAAGGCCGGATCGCCGGTGACCACGCTGATACTGACGGTGTGAGGCTGGCCGTTGTCCAGCAGTCCGGCAAACGGCGTGATGTCCACGCGGTACGGCTCGAAGTTGAAGGTCTGCACGCCGACGACCGGGCGCCACAGGTAAGGATCGACGCCGCCGGTGTAAACCCATCCCGAGATCGGCACGATACCGGCGGCCTTGCCATCGATGCTGACTTCGGCTTCGCGGAACGCGGTGCCGCCGCAGCCGGTGATCGCGGCATAGGCGTCGGGTCCGCACGAGTACCAGAACTCGTCCCCCGACTGCGGCTCGGCGGTGACCACGAGATAGGCGCGATCGATGTTGGTCGGCAGCGTGAGGGTCTGCGACATCGGCGTCTGGTCCGTGTAGATGGAAACCGTGTTGCCGGCCGGATCGCTGCCCAGCGAGAGCACCTGGTCGGGCACCCGCGGGGCCGGATATTCCGGGGTGGCGGGGTAGAAATCGAGTTCCGCGCTACCGGTGATCGAGCCGTTGTAGGTGCTGTCGAAGATGTTGTAGACGACGGCATTGCCCGAATGCGCGCTCATCAACAACGACGACAGGTCGGTGACATCGCGCTCGACATGCCAGCTCGGGCTGCGCGAGGCCGAGGGTTCCTGGGTCGTGCCGAAGTACATGTTCACGCCACCGATCCACACGCTCGCGGTGCGGTCGAACTGGCGCCCGGTGCTGACATTGAAATCCGCCTTGAACACGACCTTGTTCCATGGTCCGCTGCAGCCGGCCGGCGGCGCATAGTCGAAGGGATGGGCGGCGTAATCATCGAACGTGCCGGTGGCCGAACCCGCCGTGTAGAGCGTGACCACGCATGGCGTCTCGGCCGGTACCGGCACCAGCGGGTCGGCGGCGGCGGCGCCGGTTTCGCCGATCGCGATGGGCGGCCCGACGATGGGCTCCGCGGCCATGGCCGCGGCCGCGCCCATGGCGGCCAGCAGGCTGGCGGTTAATATCAGCATCTTCCCTGGTGAACCGCTGCGCGACGATGCATGCATGGTGGCGTCCTCCGATGTGGTCGATGGTCCCCGGTAAGCCCGCCAAGCCTAGCACCAAATGTGACGAAAAGTTGCACATGCGTTTCAGCGATTCATTCATGAAACACCCCGCCGATGAAGGAAACCAGCCGACATGTTGTTGACCCTCGCGATCATCGCCGTCACCTGCGTCGTTTCATGGGTGGCGTTCAAGGACCGCAAACTTATGCAGCGCCTGCTGCTGTGGCCGCCCGCGGTCCAGAAGAAGCACGAGTACTGGCGGCTACTGAGTTACGGGCTGGTGCACGCGGATTTCCAGCACCTGCTGTTCAACATGATCACGCTGTTCTTTTTCGGACGCGCGCTGGAAGGGTTCTTCGCAGGCTACCTCGGGCCGCTCGGCTTGCTTTGGTTCTATCTCGGCGGGCTGCTGGTTTCGATCCTGCCGACGTACATCAAGAACCGGCACAACGCGAACTACTACAGCCTCGGCGCTTCCGGGGCGGTCTCGGGGATATTGTTCGCCTTCATCCTGATGTCGCCCTGGTCAATGATCCTCGTGTTCGTGATTCCGGTGCCGGCAATCCTTTATGCGGTGGCCTTTCTCGGCTATTCGATCTACATGGACCATCGCGGCGGCGGCTACGTCAACCACAGCGCGCACTCGTGGGGCGCGGCCTACGGCGTACTTTTCATGGTGATCATGGAACCGCGCGTCACCGTGCTGTTCGTGCAGCAGTTGCTGCATCCGTCGTTTGGCGGGTAACGGGAAGCTACAATGTGCAGTTGCGGTGACTGCACCGCGCGTTTTCGGATCCGAAAATCCCATGAGCGAAACGATCGGCAATGCACGCCCGGCGCCGGGCAGCAAGTTCACCAGTCCGCAGGGCACGCGTGCGGTCAAGGACGGCATCCGGCCCAGCAAGTTGAGCTACATGCCGGATGCAACACGCAAGCCGCCGTGGCTGCGCGTGAAACTTCCGTCGGGCGCGAAGTACGAGGAAATCCGCGACATCGTGCGCACCCACAAGCTGTCGACGGTGTGCGCGGAGTCCAAGTGCCCCAACATCGCCGAGTGCTGGGGCCGCGGCACCGCCACGTTGATGCTGATGGGTTCCGTGTGCACGCGCGCCTGCAAGTTCTGCTCGGTCTCCACCGGCAATCCACGCGGCTGGCTGGATCCGATGGAGCCCGCCAGCGTCGGCGATGCCGTGGCGCTGATGAACCTGAAATACGTCGTCTTGACCTCGGTTGATCGTGACGACCTGCCCGACGGCGGCGCGGCGCATTACGCGGCGTGCATTCGCGCGATCCACGGCCGCATGCCGGAAACGGCGGTGGAAGCGCTGACGCCGGACTTCGCCGGCTGCCACCCGCACGTCGCAACCGTCCTTGATGCGGGACTGGCGACCTACGCGCAGAATGTCGAAACGGTCGAGCGGCTGACGCATCCTGTGCGCGACGCGCGCGCGGGTTACCGGCAGACGCTCGACATCCTGAAGTTCGCCAAGGGCTACGCACCGCAGACCGTCACCAAGACCAGCATGATGCTGGGCCTCGGCGAAACCGACGACGAGATCGAACGCGCGCTGGCCGACATCCGCGCCGCCGACGTCGATGTGGTCACGATGGGGCAGTACATGCGCCCGACGCAGAACCATTTGCCGGTCGCACGCTTCGTCACGCCCGAACGGTTCCAGCAGTACCGTGAGCTGGCGCTCGGCATGGGCTTCCTGGAGGTCGTGTCCGGCCCGCTGGTGCGGTCCAGCTACCGCGCCGAGCAGGTGCTGGAGCGCAACAACGTCGGACTCGATCCTGCGGTCATCGAGGGCATCCGCGAGACGGCAGCGTTGCGCTGCTGATCCTCGATCGCTATCCCCAAGGCTCGGCCTTGGCAAGCCGGTCCCGCAACGCATCCTCATCCGCACCGGCAAGCCACTGTTCCGCCTCATGAAAATTGGCGGTGTCCAGGGGCATGTGCAGCACCCCGCCGGCGCCTATCCGGCTGAAAATCAGCATCACATTGCCGAAGGATGCCTCCAGCAGGGCCGCCTGCCAGTGGCCGCCGTGTTCGTCATCGAAACTGCGCATGGGGAGCGCTTCGGGAGAGGGATCAACAGGATACACGTGCGGGAAAGGCCGGTTCATGCGATAATGTTGCAGGCCTGACGCTCGGACCAAGCACATGACAACGTGGCGTGGCGGGTGCCATTGCGGCCGGATCGCCTTCGAAGTGGATGGCGAAATCGGCAGCGCGGTGGAGTGCAATTGCTCGCATTGCCGGCCCAAGGGTTACCTGATGTGGTTCGTGCCGCGTGATTCGCTGAGGCTGTCCACGCCGGAAGCGGACATGAGCACTTACCGTTTCAACAAACACAAGATAGCCCATCACTTCTGCCCCGTTTGCGGGGTGGCGCCGTTCGCCGATGGCGAACACGAGGGGCATCCGTTGGCAGCGGTGAACGTCCGCTGCCTCGAAGGGGTCGAACCCGGCGGTCTGGAAATCCGCCATGTCGACGGGCGCAGCCTGTAGTTCGCAGCCGCCCGCCATCGAAGGCATCACAACTGGCTCGGCTCGCCAAGCCCTGGCCCGCAAGGCCGAGCCTGCAACGCAACAACACGAGGAAAGCAGCAATGGCAACATCACGGAATCGCAAAACCTCCGGCAAGTCCGCCAAGCACGCGGCGCGCAAGGCGCCCGCAAAAGCGAAGGCGGCCGCCAGCAGGACATCGAAGCCCGCCAAAGCTGTGAAGAAAGCCGCGAGCAAGCCTGCGAAGAAGCCCGCGAAGGTGGTGAAGGCAACGTCTACGCCGGGCAAGTCCGCTGCCAAACCCGTTCGCGCGGCGGAAAAACCGACTGCCGCTCCCAAGCCCGTGTCCCGTCCGGCTTCGGTGAAGACCGCCGCCCGCGCGGTGGCCGCTGCGCGCGCCAGCGCCGCCAAGCGCCGTCCGCCGTCCTACATTCCGCGCTCGCGTTTCAACGACGACTGGATGCTGGGCGGCACTGTCGAGTTGCCGCGCCAGCCGGCCCCGGCGGCGCACGCGCCGACGCGCAAGCCGCCCAAGCCGCGCGCGCCGAAACCGAAGGCGATCAGCCATGAGCAGGCCGTCGCGAACCTGAAGGCCTTGCTGGAATCGCGCAAGCGCAAGGATCGCGGCGCCGCTGCTGCGAAGGGCGCTTGACGCTTCCAAGTGTCTGAACGTTTAGCGTTTCCATAACAAAACTCTTCAGTTCAGATTTACCATGGTGCGGTGATACTGGCGCCCACCTTGAGAAGGGGAGGTTCGCCATGCAACGCAAATCCGGTTCGATCCGCAACAAGCTGATGCTCGCCTGCGCACTGGTCGCGGCGGCCGTGCTGGCCACGCCCGCGGCGATGGCGCACGATTATCGCGGCCATGGCGACGATTCCGGCAAAGTGCTGGGCGCGCTGGTCGTCGGCGCGGTGATCGGCGGCGTGATCGCCAGTGCCAGCGCGCACCAAGACCGCTACTACGACAACGGCTACTACTACCCGCCGCAAAGCTATCCGCCGCAGGGGTATTACGAAAGCTATCCGGCGTATTCGTATAACGACGGCGGCTACTACAGCTATCCGGCGTACCCGAGCTATGGCAGCGTGAACGTCGGCGTGGTGTATACCGGCCGTGGCGGACACGGGTACTACGGCGGTTCGCGCGGATACGATCATCGCGGCTACGGCGGCTACCGCGGTCGCGGTGGTGACCAGCACGGCGGTGGCCAGGGGCATTACTACTCACGCCACGGTCACTGATCTTCGCGTTCGGATGCACTTCAAGGCCCGGTTGTCCGCAACCGGGCCTTTTCATTTTGCGGGCGCTCGGCCAACCTTTGGCACGGGGAACGCGGCGCAGGTCTTGTTAGCCTGACGCGCTTCGGACGCGGCCCGGCGATCAAGCGTCTTCATTGATAGGGAGAGTGTCATGGTGCGCGAATTGGGCAAGCGGTGGCGTGTCGCGGCGTGGGCCTTGGTGTTTGCGCCGTTGCTGGCGGGCGCGGCGGCACCTGCGGATACGGCGGCGGATCAGGCATTCTCGAGGTTGGCCGACCAATACTTCGGCACGTTCTACCTGCCGACCAATCCTTCGGCGGCGACCAGTTACGGCGTGCACAAGTACGACGGCAAGCTCGAGGATTATTCGCGCGCCGGTATCGCTGCCGAAGAGAGGGCGCTCGAATCCTGGGAGCAGCGCGTGGCTGCGATCGATCCGGCGTCGCTCAGCCTGTACGTTCGCGGCGATCGCGACCTGGTGCTCAACAGCATCCGCAGTTCACTGCTGACGCTGCAGGCGATCCGTCCGTGGGAAAAGAACCCGGATTTCTATTCCAGCGGCATCACGTCCAGCGCGTTCACGCTGATGGAGCGCAAGTTCGCGCCGCCGGAAACGCGCCTGCGTAACCTGATTTCGCGCGAAAAGCAGATGCCGGCGGCCTTGCTTGCCGCGCGGGCCAATCTGAAGAATCCGCCGAAGATCTACACCGAGATCGCGCTGGAACAGTTGCCGGGGTTGATCGAATTCTTCCAGCACGACGTGCCCTCGGCGTTCACCGACGTCAGCGACGCTGCGCTGAAGAAGGAATTCGCAGCCTCGAACGGCGCCGTGATCAAGGCGTTGGGCGATTACCAGACTTGGCTGAAGAGCGACGTGCTGCCGAAATCACACGGCGATTTCCGCATCGGCGCGAAGGTGTTCAGTGAGAAACTGGAATACGACGAGATGGTCGACCTGCCGCTCGACAAGCTGGTCGCCCTCGACGAAGCCAACATGAAGGCGAACCAGGCCGAGTTCGCGAAGGTGGCGAAGGAGCTCGATCCGAACAAGACGCCCCGCGAAGTGCTGGCGGAACTAGCCGCCGACCATCCACAACCCGACAAGCTGCTCGACACGTTCCGCGCCACGTTCGACACGCTGATCGGGTTCATCAACAGTCATCACATCATCACGATTCCTTCCACCGTGCGTCCGACGCTGGAGGAAACGCCGCCGTTCATGCGCGCGACCACGTTCGCGTCGATGGACACGCCCGGCCCGTATGAAACGAAGGCGACCACTGCGTACTTCAACGTGACGCTGCCGGAAAAGGATTGGCTGAAACAGCGCATCGACGAATTCATGGCGCAATTCAGCTATCCGGTGATCACCAGCGTCGCGACGCACGAGGCCTATCCCGGCCATTACGTGCAGTTCCTGTGGATGCACAATGTGAATGATCGCGTGCGCAAGCTGCTCGGTTCCGCGACCAACGCGGAAGGCTGGGCGCACTATTGCGAGCAGATGATGCTGGACCAGGGCCTGGCACAGTACGAGTTTCCGAAGGACCGCCGGCAGCAGTTGCTGCTGAGGCTCGGCCAGCTGCAGGATGCGCTGCTGCGCAACGCGCGCTTCATCGTCGGCATCAAGCTGCACACGGGACAGATGACGCTGGACCAGGCGAAGCAGTTCTTCGTCACTGAAGGCTACCAGTCGCCGGCTGTCGGCGAAGTGGAAACCAAGCGCGGCACCTCCGATCCGACGTATCTGTATTACACACTCGGCAAGCTGGAGATCCTGAAGTTGCGCGCCGACGTCGAGAAGAAGGAAGGCACGAACTTCAACCTAGAAAAATTCCACGATGACTTCATGCAGCACGGCTTTGCGCCGATCGCGATCGTCCGCCGCGAAATGCTGCACGACGATTCGCCGGTGTTGTGAATCCCGGGCTGCCGCGCCGCGTTCAACGCGCGGCGCGGTAGGCTTCGCGCAGCAATTCGTGGAAGTGGTGCACGCCATTCTCGCGCTTCGGGTTCAGGCGTCCGGCGTGGTACGAGCCAGATTCCAGTCCGCGCTGCACGATTTCGCACATCTCCACGTCCTGGCGCTGCACGAGGTCGCTGAAGGCGTGGTCGCTGGCGTGGCGTGATTCGATGTCGGTGGCGTCCGGCGGATAGAAATAGTCGAACGTCACGCGGCAACGCCCCGGCGCGAGCGGAATCACCCGGTTGGTCTGCATCCGGTCGGGCAGTACGTTGAGCAGTGTGTTGGGCCACACGAACCAGTACAGCGCTTCGCCGTCGCCGTACAGCGCCGCGTCGCTCGCGAGCGGGCTGTGCTGCAGCGAATGCCAGCGCGCGGTTTCGACCACGTAATCGCGGTAATCCAGCATCCGGTTCAATTCCGGATGGATATGCGGCACGTGGTAGCCCTCGAGGTAGTTGTCGACATAGGTCTTCCAGTCGCAGGTGATGTCGTAGGCGTAGTGGCGATGGAAGACATAGCGGTCGAGCGGCCGTTCGCCAAGCCGCGTATCGATGCCCTCCATCACATCCGCAAACGGCACCACGGGATCGAGTGCGGCGAACACCAGGCCGCGCCATTCGGCCACGTGCGCTTGCGGCAGCCGGACCGAGGCCGTGTCGAAATCGCAAGCGTCGTCCATTTCGGTCGCGTTGAGCAGGTGGCCGTCCAGCGCGTAGCTCCAGCCGTGGTAGTGGCAGCGCAGGCGCTTGGCGCCGCGGCCGTCACATGTCGCCAGCGGGCCGGCACGATGGCGGCACACGTTGTGCAGCGCGCGCAGCGCACCGTCGTCGCCGCGCACCAGCAGCAGCGGCACGCCGGCGATGTCCGCGACCACGTGATCGCCCGTGGCAGCGAGCTGATCGGCGCGCGCCAGCCACTGCCAGCCGCGCGCAAACACCGCGCGGCGATCGCGTTCGAAGCTTTCGGCGCCGATATAGAAGCGTGCGGGCAAGGCGAACGCATGGTCGAGAGTCTGCGTGGCGAGGTCGTGGTCAGTGGCCGGTTTCATGGGCGGGTTGTCACGGATTTCTTGAAATGGGCGTGGTTGCCACCAGATACCCTGCATCGGCGGCCGACTTCGTCACGTTGACTGAACGCGCAGGTTGCTTGAATCGGCGTTTGCCAGTGTACGGGAACGAAGATGCTCGCAGCATCGAGGGAACCTTCGGAAATGTCCGCACAGCCCCGCCTGGCCAGAACGAAGCATGATGATCCTGATTGTCCGGACGCGACATACCGGCGCGTGCGCCAGGCCACCCTGGCATTGTGCGCCATGCTCGCGCCCGAGGACACGGTCGTGCAATCGATGCCCGATGCCAGCCCTGCGAAATGGCATCTCGCGCACACGACATGGTTCTTCGAGCAATTCCTGCTCACGCATTTTGATCCTGGCTATCGCCGTTTTCATGAAGGCTGGGATTACCTTTTCAATTCCTATTACCAGACCGTCGGCGCGATGCACGCGCGACCGCAGCGCGGGCTGCTGACGCGGCCGACGCTGGAGGAAGTCGTCGCGTATCGCGCCCATGTCGATGACGCGATGATCGGGTTGTTGCGTCATCGTGGTGACGATCGTGAGGTGGTGGCGCGCGTTACGCTGGGTTTGAACCACGAACAGCAGCACCAGGAATTGTTGTTGACCGACATCCTGCACCTGTTCTCGTTGAATCCGCTGCAGCCGGTGTATCGCGAAGCGCCGCCGAATCCGAAAGCGGAACCCGTGCCGCTGCAATTCATTGCCGGTCGCCACGGGGTCATCGAGATCGGCCATGCCGCAGGCGGCTTCGCCTACGACAACGAATCGCCGCGTCATCGCGCATTGCTGCATCCGCACGCGATTGCCAATCGCTGCGTGACCAATGCCGAGTTCCGCCAATTCATCGACGACGGCGGTTATCGCAATCCGGCGCTGTGGTTGTCCGAAGGTTGGGACACCCTGCGGCGCGAGGGCTGGTCGCATCCGCTGTATTGGGACGATGCCTTGGAAACGATCTTCACGCCGGGCGGCCGGCAGATGATCGATCCGGCGGCTCCGGTTTGCCACGTGGGTTTTTTCGAAGCCGACGCGTTCGCGCGCTGGGCGGATGCGCGTTTGCCGACGGAGTTCGAATGGGAAGCGCTGGCGCAGGACATTCCCGTCGAGGGCAACTTCGTCGATACCGGTGCGTTGCGTCCGTTGCCCGCGCAAGGCGATCACGCGAATGCGCTGCAGATGTTCGGCGACGTGTGGGAATGGACGTCCAGCCCCTACGTCGGCTATCCGGGCTACAGACCCGCCGCCGGCGCGCTCGGTGAATACAACGGCAAGTTCATGTGCGGGCAATGGGTGCTGCGCGGCGGTTCGTGCGCGACGCCGGCCGGGCACGTGCGGGCGAGTTATCGGAATTTCTTTCAACCCGCGGCGCGCTGGCAGTTCAGCGGGTTGCGATTGGCGAGGGACGCATGAAAACGAATCCGCGGGCCGCGCGCGCATACCGCCTGGATGACCGCCAACCCGGCGAGGGCCTGCTGGCCGATGCGCTGGCCGGACTTTCGAAATCGCCGAAACGATTGTCGTCGAAATATTTTTACGACGCGCGCGGCTCGGCCTTGTTCGAGCGCATCTGCGAGCAGCCCGAGTACTACCCGACTCGGACCGAGCTTTCGATCATGCGCGACCACGTGGGCGCGATCGCCGCCACGCTGGGTCCGGACGTGCGCCTGGTCGAATACGGCAGTGGCAGCGGTTTGAAGACACGCTTGCTGCTGCGCAACCTCGAATCGCCGGTGGCGTACGTTCCGGTGGAAATCTCGCGCAGCGCGCTGGCCGAAAGCGTGGGTCAACTCGAACGCGAGTTTCCCCGCATCGAAATGCTGCCGGTCTGCGCGGACTTCACGCAGCCCATCAAGTTGCCGCGTGCGGCGCGTGCGCCCAGGCAGACGGTCGTGTATTTCCCGGGATCGACACTGGGCAATTTTGAACCGGACGAGGCGTTGCGACTGCTGCGGCAGATGCGCGGTGAAGCCGGGCAGGGCGGTGGCGTGCTGGATGGCGGCGTGCTGATCGGGATCGACCTGGTGAAAGACAAGTCGGCGCTGGATGCCGCGTACAACGATGCCGCCGGCGTCACCGCGGAGTTCACCCTCAACCTGCTGGTGCGGATGAATCGCGAACTCGGCGCGGATTTCGACCTGGCCGGTTTCCGCCATCGTGCGCGCTGGCATCCTTTGGCGGAACGCATCGAAACCCACATTGTCAGCCTGCGCGAGCAGGACGTGCACATCGACGGCCGCACATTCCGTTTCGCGGCAGGCGAGCCGATGCTGGTGGAATACAGCTGCAAATACACGCTGGACGGATTCGCCCGCTTCGCCGCGCGCGCCGGCCTGCGGGTCGTGGACGTGTGGACCGATCCCCACAGGCAATTCAGCGTGCAATGGCTGGCCTGCGATTGAGACGGTTCTTCCGACCGTCTCCCACCATGCCTTTCGACACCCCCGCCGCGCGCTGATTTTGGCTACGCTTGAGGATTGAACCGCGGCGGGAGTGGGGACATGCGTTGCACGCGTTGCGCTTTGGCGTGGCTGGCATTGGCGATGTGCGGCACGGCATTCGCCGCGGCCAACAATCCGTATGCGCGCGACCCGGACCAGCCTGTCGATCAGGCATACACCGCGAAGATCGCGAAGTACACCACGCAGGCCGATTTCAATACCCCGCTCACCGACTACCTGCCGGCATCGAAGACGGTGCCGACGCCGGAAGCCGTGCTCGGCGATGTCGCGGGCGCGCCGAACATGCTGCCGTACGCGGAGGACGTGTATCGCTACTTCAGGATGCTGGCCAAGGCCACGCCGCGGGCGCGTGTGTTTACGATCGGGCACACCGAGGAAGGCCGCGAGATGATCGCGGTCGCGATCGCCGACGAATCGCTGATGAAGGATCTGGATGCCAACAAGGCGCGACTCGCGCAATTGGCCGATCCCCGCAAGCTGGGCATGGATGATGCGAAAGCCGCGGCGCTCATCAAGCAGTCGGTGCCCGTTTACTACGTCACCGGCACCATCCACTCCACGGAAACCGGTGCGCCGACCGCGCTGATGGAACTGGGATACCGCCTCGCGGTCGACAACGCGCCTTACATCCGGTACATCCGCTCGCACATGATCACGCTGATCACCCCGGTGGTTGAGGTGGATGGCCGTGACCGCATGGTCGATCTCTACAAATGGCACCGCGCACACCTCGGCGAGAACTATCCCCACCTGCTCTACTGGGGCCACTACGTCGCGCACGACAACAACCGCGACGCGATGGGAATGACACTCAAGCTGACGCAGAACGTCTTGAAGACTTTCACCGGCTGGAAGGCACAAGTGCTGCACGACCTGCACGAATCGGTGCCGTATCTCTACGACAACACGGTGGGCGACGGCCCCTACAACGCCTGGATCGATCCGATTCTCGCCGACGAGTGGCAGATGATCGGCTGGAACAATGTCTCGGAGATGACCAAGTTCGGCATGCCCGGCGTCTTCACGCACGGCAACTTCGACACCTGGTCGCCCGGCTACCTGATGTTCATCGCCGCGCTGCACAACGGCATCAGCCGCCTCTACGAGACGTTCGGCAACGGCGGCGCCGACACGGTGGAGCGCACCCTGCGACCGGACGAGTACGCGCGCACCTGGTACAAGCAGAATCCGCCGCTGCCGAAGACGAAGTGGTCGCAGCGCAACAACAACAATTACGAACAGACCGCGATTCTCATCTCGCTCGATTACTTCAACAAGAATGGCAAGCTGTTCCTCAAGAATTTTTATCTA
>DATNAW010000191.1:0-3301 GCA_035572335.1 Rhodanobacteraceae bacterium | reverse complement strand
CGCGTCGGATAACCCGCGACGTCGAAGTTGTCCTTGATGGCGACCGGAATGCCGTCGAGCCGGCCGATCGGGCCCTCGCGACGGCGGCGCTGCGCGCTGGCGGCCTGGTCGAGCACGATGTCCCGCCGCACGTCCACGAACGCATGCAACTCGGGATCGCGCCGATCGATTGCGGCCAGGCATGCTTCGGCGATCGCCTCGGACGTGGTGCGGCCCGCCGCCAGCCAGTGCAGGCATTGCCATACCCCGCCGCGTCGCAGCGCGTCCTGGCCCAGCATTTCGCCGTCTTCGATTGCGCTCATTGCTCCTCCCGGAGGCCCGATTATGCGGGTTTGCCGCCCGCGCGGGAACCCAAGACAATGAAGGGCTGACACGAAGCGTGACGGGAGCCCGCCATGAGCGAACGCGAAACGATGGAATACGACGTGGTGGTGGTGGGCGCCGGGCCCGCCGGACTCGCCTTCGCAATCCGACTGAAGCAGCTCGCGCCAGACACGCGCGTATGCGTGATCGAGAAAGCGTCGGCCGTCGGCGCACAGATCCTCTCGGGTGCCGTGATCGAACCCGCGCCGCTGGACGTCCTGCTTCCGAAGTGGCGCGACACGCCGCCGCCGATCTGCGTGCCCGCCGCGCACGACGAATTCCTGTGGCTGCGTGACGCGAAACGCGCGACGAAACTGCCGACGCCGCCGCAGATGCACAACCGCGGCAACTTCATCGTCTCGCTGGGTGCGTTGTGCGCTTGGCTGGCGCCGCAGGCGGAAGCGCTGGGCGTGGACGTGTTTCCCGGCTTCGCCGCCGCCGGCGCGGTGTTCGACGACAAGGACGCGGTCGCGGGCGTGCGCATCGGCGACATGGGCGTGGCGAAGGACGGCTCGCACAAACCGGGTTACACGCAAGGCATCGACATCCTCGCGAAACTCACTGTGCTGGCCGAAGGCTGCCGCGGCAGCGTCAGCAAGATGCTGATTGCGAAGTACGGACTCGACAAGAACTCCGATCCGCAGACCTACGCCATCGGATTGAAGGAACTCTGGCAGGTGCCGGCCGGGCGCGCGCAACCCGGCCACGTCACCCATACCGTCGGGTGGCCGCTCGACAACCGGACCTACGGCGGCAGCTTCATCTATCAACTGGACCAGGATCGGATCGCGATCGGCTTCGTCGCGGGCCTCGATTATTCCGACCCGTTGTTCCGACCATGGGAAGCCTTCCAGCAATTGAAGAACCACGCGCGGGTCAAGCCGCTGCTGGAAGGTGGCACCATCGTTTCGGCCGGCGCACGAGCCCTGATCGAAGGCGGCCTGCAATCGCTGCCGATCACGGAAATGCCGGGCGCGATCCTGATCGGCGACGCGGCGGGCCTGATGAACGTGCCGAAGATCAAGGGCACGCACCAGGCGATCCGCTCAGGCATGCTGGCGGCCGAACACTTCGCCGAGAAGCAATCGGCGCGGGGTTTCGATGCGCGCCTGCGCGCCTCGCCGATCGCGGAGGAACTGAAGAAGGTGCGCAACATCCGCCCTGGCTTCAACGGCGGACTGTGGCGCGGTCTGTTCAATGCCGCTTGGGAAACCGTGACCGCGGGGTTGTCGCCATGGACGCTGAAGAACCACGCCGACTGGTCATCGCTGGAGAAACTCGATCCACCGGCGACGAAGACGAATCGTCCCGGCCCGAATGCCACCTCGCCGCGTGAACCCGGCTGGATCGAACGCACGCTGCCGCCACGCGATCGCCTCGCCGGTGTGTACTTCGCCGCCACCGAACACGACGAAGACCAGCCCGTGCACCTGCACGTCGCCGACACGAACATCTGCATCGAACGCTGCACCGTGGAGTACGGCAATCCTTGCCAGCGGTTCTGCCCCGCCAACGTATATGAGATCGTCGAGGAGGCCGGCAGCGGCGGCGCGCCTTCGCTGCGCCTGCAGATCAATGCCGCCAACTGCGTGCACTGCAAGACCTGCGACATCAAGGATCCGTACGAAATCATCACCTGGGTTCCGCCGGAAGGCGGCAGCGGGCCCAACTACCAGAACCTGTAGCTTTCGCAAACGGAAGGACTAGACTCGCGGGGCCAACGATCAGGAGGGCCGGTCATGCGTTCCGCACGTTTCGCCGCAGTCTCCGTTCTCGCACTCGCGGCCGCGCTTGCCGCGGGCTCGTCCGCCTCGGCCGCGACCGACGCGCTGGCGCCGCTCGGCGTCGGCTCGCCGCCTGCCACCGCACCCATCAAACCCGTCACCGAAACGCTCTGGGGCGTCAAGGTGACGGACAACTACCGCTATATGGAGAAACTCGATCCCGCGACCGTCGCATGGATGAAGTCCGAGGGCGCATACACGCGCAAGGTGATGGACGCGATCGCGCCGCTGGCGGCGTTGCAGAAACGCGTGTCGGCCTTCACCGGCAGCTTTGGTTTCGTGCAGGGGTTCGTGTCGTACGGTGGCCGCGAGTTCTACGAGGAACGCGCGCCCGGCGCGGATGACTTCGACCTGTTGGTGCGTGACACAAAGGGCACCCACAAGCTGGTCGACATCGACGCGCTGCGCAAGGCGCATGGCGGCAAGCCGTACGCGATCAACTGGTTCCTGCCGTCGACGGACGGCAGCAAGGTCGCGGTCGGCGTGTCCGAGGGCGGCTCGGAAAACGCCTCGATGACGGTGTACGAAGCCGCGAGCGGCAAGCGGATTGCGGGGCCGATCGACCGGGTACGTTTCGGTGCCACGTCATGGAGCAACGACTCGAAGACGGTGTATTTCAACCGTCTCGCCAAACTCAAACCCGGTGCGCCCGAAACCGACACCTACAAGAACTCCACGCTTTACGGTTGGGATTTGAAAGGCGAACCGGTCGCGCTGCTGGGCACGCGCGTCGCAAGCGGACCCCAATTTACGCCGGAGGCGTTTCCGGTCCTCGGGATCACACCGGATGCGACGGAAGCGATTGCGATCTCCCTCAACGGCGTCCAGAACGAGTGGAAGGCGTGGCTGGCGCCTGTCGCGGATGTCGCGAAGCCCGCTGCGTGGAAGCCGTTTTTCGACCGCAGTGACGATGTGACCAGTGTCGCGATGCGCGGCGGCGATATTTTCCTGCTCTCGCACAAGGATGCGCCGACGTTCAAGGTGCTGGAACTCAAGGCGGGCGAACCGCTGCCTTCGGCGAAGACGCTGGTACCGGCGCAACCGGAACGCGTCGTCGAGGGCATCTATGCCGCATCCGATGCGCTGTACGTCTTGGCACGCAGGGGCGCATATTCGCAACTGCTGCGGGTGCCGGCCGGCAGCGACAACGCCGA
>DATNAW010000190.1:0-2525 GCA_035572335.1 Rhodanobacteraceae bacterium | reverse complement strand
GTGATCGCGCTGGTGCCGCCGGCGCAGGAGACTGCCGCGGCCTGACGCGCGGCTATCCTTGCGCGATGATCTGGCTCGCCTCGCAATCGCCGCGCCGCCGCGAACTGCTCGCCCGGATCGGTGTCGCGTTCCAAACGATCGACGTGGACGTGCCGGAAGTGCGCGGTGCGGACGAAGCGCCGCAGGCTTATGTCGAACGCGTGGCTTGCGAGAAGGCACGTGCGGGTATGAACGCCGTGACCAGCCGCGACCCTGATGCGGTGGTCCTGGGTGCCGACACCGAAGTGGTGCTGGACGATCGCGTGTTCGGCAAGCCACGCGACGTGGCAGAGGCGGCGGCGATGCTGCGCGCACTGTCGGGCCGCACGCATGAGGTGGTTTCGGTGGTGTGTTGCGCGAGCGCGCGAGGCGAACGCATCGTGTCCTGCGTGTCCGCCGTGGCCTTCGCGGAACTGGACGACGCGGCCATCGAACGCTACGTCGCCACCGGCGAGCCGTTCGGCAAGGCCGGCGCGTATGCGATCCAGGGACGCGCGGCCGCTTTCATCGCTCACCTGTCCGGCAGCTACTCCGGGGTGATGGGCCTGCCGCTGTTTGAGACCGTGGGCTTGTTGCGCGAGGTGGGAGCCTGGGCCGACAGGGCCTGAACGGTCCGGTTTGGTGCATCGACAGGTACAGAGGCGCCCGGATATAAGAAGCGTTTGCGATCCCGCGGGTGTCCCCATGACCGAGGAAATCCTGATCAACGTCACGCCCCGCGAGGCGCGTGTCGGCGTGGTCGAGAACGGCATGCTGCAGGAGGTGCACGTCGAGCGCAGCGGGCGCCGCGGCTACGTCGGCAACATCTATTGCGGACGCGTGAAGCGCGTGATGCCGGGCATGCAGGCCGCATTCGTGGACATCGGGCTGGAGCGCAGCGCGTTCCTGCACGCGGCGGACATGGCGCATCCAGTCCTCAACGCCGAGCCCATCGATGGCGCGCCGGCGCCGCCCGCCAGCGCGCCGCCGATCACCGAGCTGGTGCACGAAGGCCAGCGCGTGATCGTGCAGGTGATCAAGGACCCGATCGGCAGCAAGGGCGCGCGGCTGTCCACGCATCTCTCCATTCCGTCGCGCTACCTGGTGTTGCTGCCGGACAGCACGACGCGTGGCGTTTCCGTGCGCATCGAGGACGAAACCGAACGCGAACGCCTGCGCGGCATCATGGCCGGACTCGCGGGCGACGGTTTCGGCCTGATCGCACGCACCAATGCGGAAGGCCTGGACGCGGAAGCACTGGGCGAGGACGTCGCCTACGTGACGCGCGTGTGGCAGACCGTGTCCGAGGCGATCGCGCGCGCGCAACCCGGCGAGCGCGTGTACGAGGAACCGCCGCTGCCGCTGCGCGTGCTGCGCGACCTGATGCACGACGACATCGAAAAGGTGCGCGTGGATTCGCACGAGACCTTCGAACGCACACTGGAATTTGCACGGCAATTCATGCCGGGTTTGACCGACCGCGTCGAACATTACCCCGGCGAACGACCCATCTTCGACCTTTACGGCGTCGAGGACGAAATCCAGAAAGCCTTGCGCAAGGAAGTGCCGCTGAAATCGGGCGGCTATCTCGTGATCGACCAGACCGAGGCGATGACCACCATCGACGTCAACACCGGCGCGTACCTCGGTTCGCGCAACCTCGAGGAAACCGCGTTCCGCACCAACCTCGAGGCCGCGCAGGCCGCGGCGCGGCAACTCAGGCTGCGCAATCTCGGTGGCATCATCATCATCGACTTCATCGACATGCACGACGACGAGCACAAGCGCCAGGTCCTGCGCACGCTCGAAAAGGCGCTGGCCCGCGACCACGCCAAGACCACCGTGTATGAAATGAGTCCGCTGGGCCTCGTCGAGATGACCCGCAAGCGCACCACCGAAAGCCTGGCGCGGCAACTGTGCGAACCGTGCCCGGCGTGCGCGGGTCGCGGCATTTTGAAAACCGCCGAGACCGTCGGCTACGAAATCTTCCGCGAGATCACCCGCGCGGTGCGCCAGTTCGATGCGGAAAAATTGCTGGTGCTGGCGTCGCCGAAAGTCGTCGCGCGGATGCTTGAGGAGGAGTCGTCCGCCGTCGCCGAACTGGAGGCCTTCATCGGGAAGTCGATCCGCTTCCAACCCGAGGAGCAGTACGGGCAGGAGCAGTTCGATGTCGTGTTGCTCTGACGCTTGTATTTCCTTCCCCCGCTTGCGGGGAGAGCCGCCATCCCTGGCGAAGAACTCCGTGGTGCCCGAAGGGCGGATGAGGGAAACCTTCGCGCAGAACCCGCAACCCACCATCCGTCATCCCGGCGAAAGCCGGGACCCAGTGACTTTGCTTTTGAAATTTCGACATCCCTGTCTCTTTCTCGCCCGCCTCCCGGGCGGGCGAGCCACCTTTCTTTGCGTGGCCAAAGAAAGGTGGCCCAAAGAAAGGCCACCCCGGTGCTGCGCCTTTCGTCCATCCATGGACGAAAGGTGCGATCGGGCCGGCCGGGCTTGCCGACGCG
>DATNAW010000189.1:0-3221 GCA_035572335.1 Rhodanobacteraceae bacterium | reverse complement strand
CGCGCCGCGCACCACGAGAGCCTGCATCCGCACGATGCAGTCGCTGACGTGGCGAAGAACTTCGACTGATCGATCGTTGCGTTCAGCGGTCGAATGCCAGTCGCATGCCCGTGGGCGCATCGAGGGTTTTTCCGTCGCGCGCAGCAAGATTGCCGTTGACGAACGTCGCGGCGATGCTGGCACGGAACGTTTCGCCCTCGAACGGTGACCAGGCGCATTTCGACAGGACCAGATCCGCGCGCACGGCTTGCGGTTTGCCCGGATCGACCAGCGTCAGGTCGGCGAAATAGCCTTCGCGCAGATAACCCCGATCCTTGATCGCGAACAGCGTCGCCGGCGCGTGCGCGTACGCTTCGACCAATCGTTCCAGCGTGAAGTCGCCGCGGAACACGCATTCCAGCGCCGACTGCAGCGCGAACTGGATCAGCGGGATGCCGGACGGACAGCTCGTGTAAGGGTTGGCCTTTTCCGAAGCCAGGTGCGGCGCATGGTCGGTGGCGAGGATGTCGATGCGGGTGTCGGCCAGTGCACGCGTCAGCCCCTCCCGATCGGACGCCGCCTTGATCGCGGGATTGCATTTGATCCTGCCGCCCAGCTTGGCGTAGTCGGCGTCGCTGTAGCGCAGGAAATGCACGCAGGTTTCCGACGTGATTTTTTTTCCGGCAACCGGGCCGTGCTCGAACAGCGCCAGTTCATCCGCGGTCGAAACGTGCAGCACGTGCAGGCGCGTGCCGTGGCGGCGCGCGGTCTGGACCGCCCACCTGGTCGATTCGAAGCACGCTTCACGCGAGCGGATTTCCGGGTGCAACCGCATCGGAATGTCGTCGCCGTACTCTGCCCTCGCGCGATCGAGATTGGAATGGATGATGTGGCTGTCCTCGCAATGCACCAGCACCGTCACCGGCGAATCGCGGAACACGCCTTCCAGTGCCGTCGGGTCGCTGACGCAGAGGTTGCCCGTCGATTCGCACAGGAACACCTTCACGCCCGGCACCTTGTGCGGATCGAGCGCGCGGATCGCGTCGAAGTTGTCGTTGCTGGCGCCGAAATAGAACGCGTAGTTGGCCAGCGACGAGCGTGACGCGATCGCGTACTTGTCTTCCAGCAGCTCGTGCGTCAGCGCCGCGGGTTTCGTATTCGGCATGTCGATGAAACTGGTGACGCCGCCGGCGACCGCCGCGCGCGATTCCGAGGCAATGTCGGCTTTCGCCGTGTAACCCGGTTCGCGGAAATGCACGTGGTCGTCGATCATGCCTGGCAGCAGCCATAGCCCGGACGCGTCGAACACCTGTTCGTCCGCGTGTGCGGCGAGGTCGCCGCCGATTTCCGCGATGTGCTGGCCGCGGATGCGCAGGTCGGCCTGGAAGCGGCGGCCTTCATTGACGAGTTCTGCGTTCTTGATCAGCCAATTGCTCATCGGGAGTCCTGGTGTTCGTGGCAGCGGCGCAGCGTGAAATGATCGGGCACGGGATCGAACCCCCCTTCGCACAGCGGTTGGCAGCGCAGGATACGCCATGCCGCAAGCACGCTGCCGCGCCACGGCCCGAATCGGGCGATGGCGATGCGTGCGTACGACGAGCACGTCGGATGGAAGCGGCAGCGCGCGCCGAGCAACGGGCTCAGCAGGCGCTTGTACGCCGCTATCATGAACAACAGGAAGCGTGTCACGTGGGGATGTGCCGCGAGCGAAGGGTGCAGGGCCCGGTTCATGAAACCGGTTGCCGGGCCGGATTGACTACGCTATAACACGCGGTCGCATCTCCACAATATCGAGTGCAGGGAACATGGCAAAAGCGAAGCAACACGCCGCCAAGCGCAGCCCCAAGGCAGCCAAGCCCGCGGCCAAGAAGGTCAAGGCCAAGCCGGTCAAGAAGCCCGTCGCCAAGGCGGCGCGCAAGGCGCCCGCCAAGGTCGCGCGGAAAGTCGCGAAAGCCGCGCCGAAGAAGGCCAAGTCGGCGAAGCCCGCCAAGCCCGCGGCGAAGAAGGTTGCGAAGACGAGCCACGCGAGCAGACCTGCCAAGCCGGCGGCTCCCAAGAAGGCGGCCCACGCCCATGAGCAGGCGGCCAAGCGCGAAACGCGTACGCATTCTGCACCCGCGCAGCAGGCGCATCATGCGCCGGCGCACGCGCCCGTGCGCAAGCCCGCGCACGTCAAGCCGGCCGGCGGCGTGGCAGCGCGGCTGAACGTCGCGACCGGTGCGGACGAACAGACCATCACGCGCGAAGACGGCCGCTACGCCTTGCCGTCCACCGTCAACATCGATCTGCCCAAGGGCTATCGTCCGAGCGAGAAAGAGGAATACATGAGTCCGCGGCAACTGGCGTACTTCCGCCAGAAGCTGAAGGACTGGCGTGACCAGCTGGTCGAGGAATCGCGGCAGACGATGGAGAACCTGCGCGAGGAAGTGCGCGACGTCGGCGACGACGCCGAGCGCGCGACCCGTGAAACCGAGAACTCGCTGGAATTGCGCACCCGCGATCGCTATCGCAAGCTGATTTCCAAGATCGAAAAGGCGCTGCGCAAGATCGAGGAAGGCCGCTACGGCTATTGCGAGGAAACCGACGAGGAAATCGGCCTCGAGCGCCTCGAAGCACGCCCGATCGCGACCCTGTCCCTCGACGCGCAGGAACGCCGCGAACATCTGCAGAAGCAGATGGGCGACTGACGCATGAGTTCCTTCCCCCGCTGCGGGGGAAGGTTCCGAAGGCGGATGGGGGGAAGTGCTCGCGCTGCGCCCGCAAGTTTGTATTCGACATCCCTGTCTTTTTCCGCGCGCCTGACTCGCGCCATCCATGGCGCCTTTCGGGCCGCCTGCGGCGTTCAAATCGGCAATCCTGCGGATATAGTCCGGTAGCGCGGTAACTTCTCTTTGTTTGGCCGACGAGAAGTCACCAAGAGGCGCATCTCCTGTGCGCCATCCTTCGGACTGATCCGTCGACCGCCCGCCGCGTTCGAGGGGCCCCGGTGGTGCGCTTCCTGCGCACTTCGCGTCTCGACGCGGGAACGCTTGACGCGTGCTTTCGCAGGGCCAGGGTGGCCGCCACGGAAGCGATCAATGCCGTTGCTCAGCTGGCGTGGTGCTTGATCCCGACGTCCGCCGCCTCCATTCTCCTGTCATCGCCTGCATTTGCGGGCTGAAGTGACGACCCCTCGAATCAATCATGGCAACCGAATCCAAAGAATCCCTGACCGCCAACCTCGAACTGCCCGTGCTGCCGTT
>DATNAW010000188.1:0-10896 GCA_035572335.1 Rhodanobacteraceae bacterium | reverse complement strand
GCTCGATGGCTGGCGCAGGAGGGCGGCGTGAAGCTCGCGCTGGTGGTGCCGGGCGGCGTCGACCGCAGCGGCGAGGTGCGTGTGATTCCCGCGTTGCTGGCGCTGATCGAGCGGCTGTCGCGCGTGCACGAGGTGCATGTTTTCGCGTTGCACCAGGAAGCCGTTGCGGACTGTTGGAAACTCGCAGGCGCCACCATCCACAACCTCGGCGACGGCGCGGTCTACCTGCGCGGCATCGTCGCGATCCGGGCCGAACATCGCCGCGGGCCGTTCGGCGTGGTGCAGGCGATCTTCTCGGGACCGTGCGGATTGATTGCCGTCGCGGCGGCGAAGCTGCTGCGGGTGCCCAGCACGGTGCATGTCACCGGCGGCGAACTGGTCGCGATGCGCGACATCGGCTACGGCGGACGGCTGAGCTGGAAGGGGCGGCTGCGCGAACGCCTGGCGCTGCGCGGCGCCGATGCCGTCACGGCAACCAGCGCGCCCATCATCGAGCTGTTGCACGCGCTCAATATCCAGGCACAGCGCGTGCCGCTCGGCGTGGACCTGCGGAAATGGCCACCACTTGCACCCCGTCAACGACGCGACGGGCCGGCACGCCTGGTCCACGTCGCCAGCCTCAACCGCGTCAAGGACCAGGTGACGCTCCTGCACGCGCTCGCGCGGCTGGCGAAGACGGGCATTGAATTCGAAATGGATATCGTCGGTACCGACACCTTGCAGGGTGCGGCCCCGGGACTCGTCCGCCAGCTGGGGCTGGATTCGCGTGTGCGGTTTCCCGGCTTCAAAACGCAGCGTGAACTGCGCCCGATCGTGGAATCCGCCGACCTGCTGGTGATGTCGTCGCGGCACGAGGCGGGGCCGTTCGTCCTGCTCGAAGCGGCCGTGGCTGGCGTCCCGACCGTCGGCACCACGGTGGGCCACATTGCCGAATGGGCGCCCTCGGCGGCGCTGGCCGTGCCGGTCGGCAATCCGGAACGGTTGGCGGATGCCATCCACACGCTGCTCGCCGACGAAGCACTCAGGCTTCGGGTGGCGCGTGCGGCGCAGTGCAGGGCGTTGTCGGAAGATGCCGATTACACGGCGCGAACGTTCGAGGCCCTGTACCAGCGCCTGGGCGGTGGCGCTTGCAGATGAAAGTCGCTGTGCAACCACGCATGCCCGAAACCGGGTTGCTGGGCGACACCCCGCAGCGCGACTACGCGCGGAAGCTGCGGCTGTTCAACGCGTTCGCGCAGCCGGAGTTGCGCGAAGCGATCGATGCGCTGTCGCTGCCAGAAGGTTCGCGCGTGCTCGACGCAGGTTGCGGCACCGGCGAAGCACTGGATTGGTGGCATGCATCGCTATGCGGCAGCGGCATGGTGGTCGGCATGGATCTGGCCTCGGCGCACGTGCGCGCCGCCCGCGTGATCGTGTCCACGCCGGTCGTGCAGGGCGACCTTCTGCAACCGCCCTTTGTGGAAGCGTCTTTCGATCTGGTCTGGGCAGTCAATGTCGTCAATCACCTGCGCGACGCCGTCGCCGGCATACGCACGCTGTCGCGGCTGTTGCGTCCGGGCGGACGCTTGGTGGTGGGACAAAGTTCGTTGGTGCCCGACATGTACTTCGCCTGGGATGCCCGCCTCGAAGCACGGGTGAACGAAGCCGTGCGCGCCTATTACCGGGAACGCTACGGCCGCAGCGAGCGCGATTTCGCCGCGGTGCGTTCACTAGCCGGCTGGTTGCATTCGGCCGGCTTGCAGAACGTGGGCGTGCGGACCCGGATGATCGAGCGGACCTGTCCGCTTGCGGATGCGGACGAGCGTTACCTGCTCGAATGCATCTTCCGCGGCACCTGGGGCGAACGCCTGCGGAAATACCTGAAGCCGGAGGAGTTCGCGGAACTGGCGCGCCTGTGCGATCCGGACGATGCAGGCTACGCGCTCCGTCGCAGGGATTTCCATTTCCTGCAAAGCCTTACCCTGGCGACGGGGACCACGTAAGGGCAGCAGATTTGCAACCGAAGCGGCGCGGCAGGGAACACACAGGCCATGACGACCTCCGCCTACCGGCTGACGGATCCGGTTTCGCCCTACCGCGCTTTGGCACGCCATTTCGCGCTGGTGGTGCAGTTGGCGCGGCGCGACGTGGCGGGGCGTTACCGGGGCTCGTTCGCGGGGCTGCTGTGGTCATTCTTCAATCCGTTGCTGATGCTCGCGATCTACACCTTCGTGTTCGGCGTGATCTTCAAGTCGCGCTGGAATGCGCAGGCGAACAATCCGTTCCAGTACGCCATGGTGCTGTTCGCCGGGCTGAACATCAACGCGCTGTTCTCGGAGTGCGCCAATCGCGCCACCACGCTGATCATCGAAAACACCAACTTCGTCAAGCGCGTGGTGTTTCCGCTGGAAACGCTGACCTGGAGCACGCTCGGCGCCGGGCTGTTCCACCTGTGCGTGTCCACGCTCGTGTTGCTGCTGATCTCGCCCTTGGCCATGGGACACGTTTCGTGGACGGCGGTTTTCTTTCCGATTGTCGTCGCGTGTTTCCTGCCGTTCGTCGCCGGGACGGTCTGGCTGTTGGCGGCGCTGGGCGTGTACCTGCGCGACCTCAAGCAGGCGGTGGGCATCGCCACGATGGCGCTGATGTTCCTGGCGCCCATCCTTTATCCCGCCACGTCGATTCCGGAGCGCTGGCGCTTCGCGCTTTATTTCAACCCGCTGACCATCATCGCGGAAGCGTCGCAGGACGTGCTGATCTGGGGACGCCTTCCGCGCTGGGACCATCTCGCCGCGTACGCTGTTGTCGCATCGCTGTTCGCGTGGGCCGCGTTCGCCTGGTTCGAACGGACGCGCAAGGGCTTTGCCGATGTCGTCTGACGATTTCAGCCTCCGCATCGACGGCCTGTCCAAGCGCTACGAAATCTACGCGCAACCTGCGGACCGGCTGAAGCAGATGATCCTGCCGCGAGTGCGGCGCGCGGTGCGCCGGCCCCCGCGGAAATACTTCAGCGAATTCTGGGCGGTGCGCAACGTGGGCTTCGATGTCCGCAAGGGCGAGACTGTCGGCATCGTGGGCCGCAACGGTTCGGGTAAGTCGACGCTGCTGCAGATGATTTGCGGAACGTTGAATCCCACCTGCGGAACGATCGCCGTGAACGGCCGCGTCGCGGCGCTGCTGGAACTGGGTGCCGGCTTCAACCCGGAATTCACGGGCAGGGAAAGCGTGCGCCTGAGCGGGCTCCTGTACGGATTGTCGGAGCAGGAGTTGAACGCACGCTTCGACGCGATCCTCGATTTCGCCGGGATCGGCGATTTCATCGACCAGCCGATCAAGACCTATTCCAGCGGCATGTATGTGCGGCTGGCGTTTTCGGTCGCGATCAACGTGTCGCCCGATGTGCTGGTGGTGGACGAAGCGCTTTCAGTGGGCGACGAGGCTTTCCAGCGCAAGTGCTTTGCGCGCATCGACGCGATCCGCGACGCGGGCGCGACGGTCCTGTTTGTGTCGCACGCGACAGGCACCGTCATGGAACTGTGCGACCGCGCGATCCTGCTGGACGAAGGCGAGATGATCGCCGACGGCACGCCGAAATTCGTGGTATCGCGCTATCACAAGTTGCTGTATGCGCCGGCGGACAAGGCGATCGCGGTACGCGAAGCGATCAGGCAGGAATCCATTGCCGTGAACGCCGCGGCATCACGGGCAGCTCGGCCAAAGGCGCGCCGCAGGCCGTCGGATGGAATGCCCGCGGCGGTGAACGACGTCGAGATCAGGAATGTCGAGGAATCGGCGTATTTCGACGAAGCGATGACGCCGCTCAGCACGTTGCATTACCCGTCCCGCGGCGCGTTGATTTCCGCGCCGCGGATCGAAACCGGCATGGGGCGCCAGGTGAACGTCCTGTCACCCGGCCGCGAATACATCTACACGTACGACGTGCTGTTCCAGGCGGCTGCGGCCGGGGTGCGCCTGGGCATGATGATCAAGACCATCACCGGCATGGAACTGGGCGGCGCCGCCACCGCGCCGAATCCCGGGAGCGGCATGTCCGTTGCGGCCGGACAGCGGTTGCAGGCGCGTTTCCGCTTTCGCGCCATGCTCGCCCCCGGCGTGTATTTCATGAACGCGGGTGTCACCGCGGCCGAGCCGGAAGGCGAAACGTACCTCGACCGGATCATCGATGTGCTGATGTTCCGCGTGACGCACGACGCCGAGCGCATCGCGACCGGCACCGTGGATTTCCACGTGCTTCCGGACCTGAGCGTGGAGGCCGTGTCGTGACGACGGCAGTGTCGAGGCTCAATGGCACGCGGCGGACCGGCATCACCGAGGTGCGCAAGGTCATCCTCGTGCTCGGCATGCATCGCAGCGGCACGTCCGCCGTCACGCGCTGCCTCAACCTGCTGGGCGCGGAAGTGGGCAACAAACTGCTTCCGCCCGCGGAAGACAACCGCTCGGGCTTCTGGGAGCACGCCGATGTCGTGGCGATCCACGAGGAACTGCTGAAGGACCTGGGCCGGGCGTGGCACGACGCGCGCGCCTTGCCGGAAGGCTGGCTGCTCTCGGCTGCAGCGCGCAAGGCGCGCGGCAAGCTCGCCAAGCTCGTCGCCGACGAGTTCGACGCCAGCGTGCTCTGCGCGGTGAAAGACCCTCGCCTGTGCCGCTTCGTCCCGTTGTGGCGCGAGGTGCTGCTCGAATCCGGGCTGGACGCGGTCGCGCTGCTGGTCGTGCGCCACCCGGCGGAAGTGGCGCGTTCGTTGAACGCCAGGGACGGGCTCCGCTGCGAAACGACGTGTCTCAATTGGCTCCAGCATTTCGTGGAAGCGGAAACCGCGACCCGCGGCATGCCGCGCAGCCTGCTTGCCTACGACGACCTGCTTGCGGACTGGCGCAATGCTTTCGCCAAGGCCGGGCGTGCCTTGCGCGTGCGGTGGCCGGTGCCGATCGAGGATGCGCATCCTTCGATCGATGCGTTCCTGGATCGAACGGAACGCCACCACGTTTTTTCGAACGGCTTCTGCTCAACGCCGGAAGTGCTGGAGCGCCTGTATGGACTCTGCCGCGCATTCGATCCGGAGCGGCAGGACTGGAAAGCGATCTCGCGGGTGGTGGACGCTTATCGTTTGATTGCGCCCCCGTTCCTCGACAGGCTGGAGCATTTGTTCGACGAAAAGCGTGCCCTCGAGGACAACGCACTGCTCGCCGAAAAGGCAATGGACAGTGCCTTGGATCGAATCGAGCAGGCTGCCAAAGCGGCGCGCTCCAGCCTGACGGCCAGTGGCTCGCCCCAGCGCGTGGCCGAGCTGGAAGCGCATGGCGCCGAACTCGAGCGCGAACTGACGTCAGTCCGCGAACGCGCCGCGCAGGTACAGCGGGAAACGTTTTGCGTGATCGCAAAATCCCTCGAACTCTCGAACCAACTCGAAGCGGAGCGGATCCGGAACGCCGGCCTGGAAGCATATTGCGCGCAGAAGAACGAGTCGGAATCCTCCTTGCGCCACGAGCTCGACGAGATCAAGGCCAGCACTTTGTGGCGCGCACTGGTAGGCGTGCGGTCGATCCTTCTGTGCCTGCCCGCGAATGTGCGCTTGATGTTGCGTCGGGCGATGCGGGCCGCCTGGTGGATCGTGACGCCGTGGCGCATGCCGGCGCGCTGGCGCTTTTTCCGCGAGCAGCGTGTCGCGGCGCACCCGGAAAACATCTCTGTCGAAGCGGTCGTTGAAACAGCCGTCGGCCCGGCGCAATCGCCGTCTCCACGCATTGCGTACAACTACTCGCCGCCTAGAACGGAACCCGCTGCGATCGGCAGGGCCTTGCTCGCGCTGTCGCGGCATCCGCTTCTTTCGGTCGTCGTGCCGGTCTACAACACCGACCCCACACTGTTGCGGCGGATGATCGCGTCGGTCGAAGCGCAGTGGTATTCCCATTGGGAACTGGTGCTGGTGGACGATCACAGCACGTCGCCCGCGGTGCGCGAAGTGCTGGGCAGCCTCGTCGATCCGAGGATCGTGGTCGTCCAGGTCGCCGAAAACCGCGGCATTTCCGGCGCCACCAATGAAGGCATCGTCCGCGCGACCGGCGACTTCATCGTGTTCCTGGACCACGATGACGAATTGACGGTGGATTGCCTGTACGAATTGGCGTTGCGCATCGATCGCGAGGATCCGGATTATCTGTACAGCGACGAGGACAAGCTCGACGCCGACGGCCGCTGCGTGGATCCGTTCTTCAAGCCGGACTGGTCGCCCGACACATTGATGAGCACCATGTTCACCAGCCACGTGTCGTGCGTGCGTCGATCGCTGGCGCTGGAACTGGGCGGACTGCGCAGCGAATACGACGGAAGCCAGGATTGGGATTTCGTGTTGCGGTTGAGCGAACGCGCGCGACGCATCGCGCACGTTCCCAAGGTGCTTTACCACTGGCGGATGACGCCGCAGTCGTGCGCGTCGGATCTTCAGGCCAAGCCTTGGGCGATCGATGCTGGCAAAAGGGCGCGCGAGGATGCGCTGCGTCGGCGCGGCCAGTCCGGCGAACTGGTGCCCGTGCCCGAACTTCCCGGCTACTACCGCACCCGTTACCGCATGCAGGGCCAGCCACTGGTTTCGATCCTCATTCCGAGCAAGAACAATGGCGCGGTACTGAAAGCCTGCATCGACAGCATTTTCGAACGGACCACGTACCGGTTGTTCGAAGTCGTGGTGATCAACAACGGCTCAACGGACGCCGCCACGCTCGAATATCTTTCAGGTTTGCGAGCACGCGAACAGGTTCGCGTGCTCGATTGCAACGTGCCGTTCAATTACTCGGAAATCAACAACGCCGGCGTGCGCGCCAGCCGCGGCGAACTGCTCGTCTTCCTCAACGACGACACCGGGGTGTTGTCCGACGAGTGGCTGGAGTACATGGGCGGCTACGCGCAACTGCCGCACGTGGGGGCGGTGGGCGCGAAGCTGCTGTATCCCGGCGGGCAGGCCGTGCAGCACTCGGGCGTCCTCAACCTGACCAATGGACCTTCGCACGCCTTCGTGCATGTCGAAGCGCGCGCGCCGGGGTATTTCGCGCGCAACATGCTGGAGCACGACTGGATCGCGGTAACCGGTGCGTGCCTGATGATCGAGCGGAAAAAGTTCGACGCGGTGGGCGGGTTCGACGAAGACCTTGCGGTCACCTACAACGACACCGCGTTGTGCCTCAGCCTTGCCGAGCACGGCTTGCACCAGGTCGTCTGTCCGGGCGTCGAGTTGATCCACCACGAATCGCTGAGCCGCGGCAAGGACGCGCTCGATCGTGGGCGCATGGCGAGGGGAGAGCGGGAACGGGTGATCGTGTTCGGGAAGCATCCCGGCTTTTACGATCGCGATCCGTTCCACAACCCCAACCTGGCGCCGAACGATGCGTATTTCGGCCTGCGCCAATGAGGCGAATGGACGCCGTTGACCAACCGTCGCGCAGGCGATGACATGCGGGTTGCGCTGAACGGTGTCGTGGACCGCAGCGTGCCGCTGTTCGTGTTGCCGTACGCGGTGTGGACGATGTACGTCCATTTGATCACGGCCACGCACGCGAGCTTCGACACGCTGCTGTACGGTTTGCTGGTCATGGCGTTCATTGCGGTCGCTGCCACGGCGGCATGGTTCCGCCTGCCGGAGTCAGCGCATCGCAACGAGTCCGCAACGACGGGCGACTGGCCTGTCGGCGGGACGGTTGCAGCCTTGATCACGCGGGCGATCGGAAATCGCAGCGCGCCCATCGCAATCCTGGCGCTCGCGATCGTTTGGGTCGGATTGCTTTCGGCCGGCTTGCCGTACGCGGTGTTCTGGTGGATGGCATTGCTGGCGATGCTCGGCGCGTGGATGTGGAATCTGGGCGGCGAAGTGCGCGTGACGCACGACGAAGATGCGGGCAGGCGCGCGGTGTGGATCATGGTGATGGTTGCGGCCACCGCGGTTTGCGTCACCCTGTTCGCGAGCCGGCCCGACGCCGACGATGCGTTTTACCGAAGCATCTCGGCGACGCTGTTGCGCCATCCGCAACAGCCGGTGCTTCTGCATGACACGCTGTACCGGTTGCCGGATGTTCCGATCCTGCTGCAGTTCTACCGGCTGAGCAATTACGACGTGCTGGTCGCGGTGCTGGCGCGGCTCACCGGCATCGACCACCTGCTGGTGGCCTACCTGGTCCTGCCGTCGCTGTTCGCGGCATTTTCCGTGCTGGGATGGGCGTACCTGTTGCGGCGCATCGTGCCCGCGCGCTGGTCGTGGGCGCTGCTGATCCTGTTCCTCGCGGTGTTGGCGTTGGGGGAGATGCATCGCGACGTCGGCAATTTCGCGTTCGTGCGGCTGTTCCAGGGCAAGGCGATCCTAGTCACCGGCATGGTTCCCGTCATCGCCGGTGCGGCGTTGCGGTTGTCCCGGCATGGCGGCGTGCGCCACTGGCTCCTGCTGTTCGCTGCCGAAATCGCGGCGCTGGGTGTCAGCGCGAGTGCGTTGTTCGTGGCGCCCGCGGCGGCGGCGCTGGGCCTGGCGGGCGGCTGGTCCGCAAACGGTGCAAGCAGCCGGCGATTTGCAGCGGGAATGTTGGCTTCGGCCTACGTGTTCGGCGCGGGCTGGGCGATGGCGTCCGTCGCGCATGGCGGGGCAGAGGACTTGGTCAGCACAAGCCCCATGCCTGCCGTGATGCCGATACTCGACGACACCTGGGGCGTGTGGAGCACGCGGCTGCTGTTGGTCGCGTTGCTCGCCGCGTGGGCGTTCGTGCGCGATCCGGTTCGCGCGCGCTACCTGTCCGCCGGCGCGTTCTTTTTCCTGATCGCGGTGCTCGATCCCTACACGGTTCGCGTCGTGGCCGATCACTTCGTCGGCGTTCGCACCTACTGGCGCCTGACCTGGACCTTGCCGCTGCCGTTGTTCCTTGCCGTGCTGCTGGATGGCGTGATCGAACGCGCGTTGCGCCTGCGACCGAAGCTGCTGGCGGCGTGCACCTGCGCGGTATTGGCGGGCCTTGCGATCGCGTTCGGCTGGCGCTTCGGGACATTGCGCGGTGCGAATGGCGTGATGCTCGGTTTGCCGGGACCGAAAGTCGCGCCGGTCGAATATCAGGTGGCCACGACGCTGGACAGGAACGTGCCCGAGCAAGGTGTCGTGCTCGCGCCGGAATCCGTGTCGATCTGGCTGCCGGGCTTCGTGGTGCATCCGCAGTTGCTGGGCGTGCGCTCGCTCTACCTGACCCGCGCGTTCCCCTGGCAAGATGCCGCGCGGCGCAGTTCATTGATGCGCTATGTCGCGGGCGAACACCGGCCGCCCGATTCCGCCGCGTGGTTTGCCGATGCACTGCACCGGTATGGATTGACCGCGGTGGTGTTCGTGCACTCGGCGGCTTGGCGCGGCGAAATGGAAGACGTGCTTGCGCGCCAAGGCTGGCAACCGTTTTCGCAGGGTGCCTACGATGTATGGCTGAAAGCCGGCAGTGATGCTGCGAGGGCGCAGGCCGCGGACGGATCGTCGCAAGCGAAACGCTAGGCTTCCGCAAACGGGCTTCCGATCCGACGGCGCCAGGCCTGGTGGAAACCTGCCGTGTGATGCAGTTGCGCGCCTGCTGCCGGCGTTTCGTCGGAAACCACGCGGCCGAGGAAAAAGGTGTGGGAGCCGATTTCCTGGCTGTGCACGATGGCCAGTTCCTGAAGGTGCGGGGCTTCAGCCACCGCGGGGATGCCGAACGCCCGCGACGGTCGCGCCGGGAACGGAAGTGCATTCCAGTCATCGAGCGGCTGTTTGTGGTGCGCGGCGAGTTGGTAGACGGTTGCCTTCAGATGTGCGGGCACGCCGGACAAGGCAACCCGGCGCACGTCGCGCATCACGGATGCCGAAACGTTGGTGCTGCGCAGCGCCAGCGAAAAGAATCCGCTGCGCCGCAGCGGGCCGATCAGATCCATCGGAAAAATATTGTGGTGCGCAGGCGTCTCGACGGAAACGAGCACGACGGGACGCGGGCACAGGTAGGCGATCATCAATTGCTGGGCCGCGGCAGGTTCCATGCCGGGGTTGTGCGGCGAACGGTTCTTCTGCATCGCGCGGTTCTGGAGCCATGCATTCCACGATCGCCGCGGCCAGCGGAGGCAATGGTGTTCGCCCGCGACAACGTGGTAAAGGACGAAGGACGTGTCTGTCGCGGCAGTCGGTCGCGTGCGTGCCAGCCGCAGGATGCCAAGCAGTTGGCCGGTCGTGTTGTCGCGGTATTCGAGTTCCGGCGAGGCGCCGGCATCGACGCTGGTCGCGATCGCAAGCGGCCTGAGCGAAGCCACGGTGTGGTCCGCCGTGACATCCGCCGACTCGCCGTTCCCGCGCAAGGTGGCGGTGACGAGGGTTTGCGGCGGAGCCACCGCAACGGGCGACCATTGTGGCAACGGGCGTACGAACGGCCTTATCCAGTCCTTCCACATCTCACACCCGCCGGAACAGCAGGAACATGTAAAGCGAAGTGGCCAATCCGAAACCGCGTGGAACGAGGTGCTCCAGCCGGAAATGCGGCGCCGCCGCGCGCGCCACGGCGCCTGGCGCAAAACGATGGATCCGGCTTTCGCCCGGGCTGGGATAGCTGCCGTTACGTACGAGCTTCGCAACGTTCGCCCACCACCAGCGATGACGTGCATCGCCCAGATACCAGGGACTCAGCATGCTCGCGAGGAAAAAACCGCCCCGGTCGACGACGTGCGCGCATTCTTCGAACAGCGATTGCTGGTCCGCGATATGGTTGAGTACCGCGAAGTTCGCCGTGACGGCATGCACCTTGTGCGTGAGCGGCCGGGCAACCGGGATAACGGTTTTGCGGGCGATTTCGTCGCGACAATGCTGCAGCAGGCAATCCTGCATCGCCTGCGAAGGTTCGTGCACGAAAGTCGGATGCCCGTTGGCG
>DATNAW010000187.1:0-8113 GCA_035572335.1 Rhodanobacteraceae bacterium | reverse complement strand
CCGCCGCCGCCGCCGCCGCAGAACGTCGTCATCGACCTGCGTGGCGTGAACTTCAAGTTCGACCGTCCGAAGAAGGGCGAGCACAACATCGGTCCGACGCTGAAGCCGCCGGCATCCGATTCGCTCGCGATCCTGAACCAGGCGGTCGACACCTTGAACCGCTATCCGCAGGTCACGATCGAGATCGACGGCTACACCGATTCGGTGGGTACCGACAAGTACAACCAGGGCCTGTCCGAGCGTCGCGCCAACATCGTCGATTCGTACCTGACGTCGCACGGCATCGATGCGAGCCGCATCACCGCGGTGAAGGGCTTCGGCGAAGCCGATCCGGTCGACACCAACAAGACCGCGGCTGGCCGTCAGCGCAACCGTCGTGTCGAGTTCAAGGTGCAGCAGCCCCAGAACGGCAGCATGTAGGCCGTTCGCGGAAGCATCGGCGAATTCTTGCCGGTGAATCCGGTGTGACACGAAAAAGCCCGGCGAAAGCCGGGCTTTTTCTTTGTGCATCATCGACGAGGGCGTTCGGCGAGAATAGCCTCATGCGTTCAACCCGCCCGCCACGTCGCGAACCTTCGAAATCAAAAGACACGCCGCGGGCATTGTTGCCGCGGCACGGTCTTGCCCGTGTCCTCTCGCGCCTGGGCGTGTGTTCGCGCAGCGAGGCCGCGCGTCGAATCATGTCAGGACGCGTGCGTGTGAATGGAAGAGTGGTGCGTGATCCGGAAATGCCTGCCGATGCCGCAACGGACCGGATCGAAATGGACGGCCAGCCGTTGCAGATGCGCGAACGGGTTTGCGTCGCCGTCAACAAGCCGCGTGGACTGGTGGTCAGTGCTTTGGACGAGCGCGGCCGCGACACGATCTATGCATTGCTGCACGGCGCCGGCCTTCCGTGGCTTGCGCCCGTCGGCCGGCTGGACAAGGCCAGCGAGGGATTGCTGCTGATGAGCAATGATCCCGCGTGGGCTGCGCGCCTGACCGACCCATCGGCGCACGTTTCCAAAACCTATCGGGTGCAAATGCGTGGCCTGCCCGATTCAGCGACGCTCGAACGTTTGCGCGTGGGCATCGCGGACAAGGGCGAGCGGCTGTCGGCAGAATCCGTGCGGATCGTCGGCGGCGGCGGAAAGAATGTGTGGCTGGAGATCGTGCTAGTGGAAGGGCGCAACCGGCAGATCCGGCGCATGCTCGCGGCGTGCGGGCATGACGTGCTGCGACTGATGCGCGTCGCCATCGGTCCGCTCGAATTGGGTGACCTTCCGAAGGGCGGGTGGCGCAGGTTGACCGACGCCGAGATCCGCGCATTGTCGGGCGCGTGTCCGGAAAACTACGCGACTTCGCGGATGCCGCCGATCCAGGTTTCGACGACGCGCAGCGATGGATCGATCACGGCGAAGTCTGCGCGGTAACCCGGCTCGATGCGGCCATGCGTTGCGCCCAATCCGAGGAAATCTGCGGGATACGTCGATGCCATCCGTGCACCTTCGTCCAGCGGCACGCCCAGCATGTCGATCGCGTTGCGCACGGCATCGATCATGCTGAGCGCGGACCCCGCGAGGGTGCCGTTCGCGGTCCGGCAAATGCCGTCGCGAACGGTGATCGTCTCGCCGTTCAACACGTAAGACGCACCGGCCGCGCCCACGGGCGGCATCGCGTCGGTGACCAGGAATATCTTTCCGCGCGATTTCGCCTTGAGTGCCACGCGCAGGCTGGCGGCATCCACGTGATGGCCATCCACGATGACGCCGCACCACGAATCGCGATCGTCCAGGGCCGCACCGACGACGCCGGGCTCGCGGCTGGTCAGTGGCGACATCGCGTTGAACAAATGGGTGAAGCCGCGCAAGCCGGCGTCCAGCGCGGCACGGACAGTGCTGTAATCGGCATTGGAATGACCCGCACTGACGATGACGCCGGCGCCAGCGAGATCGCGGATTGCAGCGGGCGATGTGCATTCCGGTGCCAAGGTCAGCAGCGTCACGCCGCGGTGCAGCGATTCGGCCAGCCGCAGTTCGGATGCGTCCGGCGCGTGCAGATACTTTTCCGCGTGCACACCCTTGCGCTCGCGACTGATGAACGGGCCTTCCAGATGGATGCCCAGCACGCCCGGCAGGTTCTTCGCGATCGCGCCATCGACTGCAGCAATCGCAGTGTGCATCTTGTCGGCGGTGTCGCTGATCAGGGTCGGCAGGAAACCCGTGGTGCCGAAACGCCGGTGCGCACCGCCGATTGCACGAATGCCTTCGACGGTCGGTTGATCGTTGAACAGCACGCCGCCGCCGCCATTGACCTGGCAATCAATGAAACCGGGCAGCAGGATTTGGCCCGACAGATCGCGCACTTCTACGTGCGGCGGGACGCGACTCGCGAGTTCCACGATGCGACCGTCTTCGACAATTACCGCGGCATCATCGCGCCAACCCTGCGACGAGAGCACGCGTGCGTTGGCGAGCGCGACGCTCATCAGACAGTCTCGGTGACTTTGGCGAGGTGCGGCGGATGGTCCGGATCGCGGCCGCGCGCGATCGCCAGCGCATTCACCGCGCGATAGAAGCTCTGGATTGCGAGGATCGGCGCGCACATCGGTTGGGGGGTCGGGACGATCGGCAGCGCGTCGCGGCCGGACGCGCCGGGCGCAGCGGTCCAGACTTCGGCGCCGCGCTGGTGGAAGTCGCGCGCGGCTGCCATGACGCCCGCCAATGCATCGTCCTGCTGCGCGAACAACAGTACCGGCAGGCGCGGACCCACCAGTTCCATCGGGCCGTGCCGCACTTCGGCGCTGCTGAAAGCTTCCGCGTGCAGCGCGCAGGTTTCCTTCAGTTTCAGCGCGGCTTCCTGTGCTGCCGCCAACCCATAGCCGCGCCCCAGCACGAACAGGTCGTGCATCTCGCGCAGGCCGTCGACCAACGGTGACCAATCCAGATCGAACGCCGCCCGCAGCTGTTCCGGCAATTCGCGCAACGCATCAAGCAAAGTCGCGTCCTGCCTCCAATGCGCGACGAGGTGCAGCACCGCGCCCAGGGACCCGATGAAACTCTTGGTGGCGGCCACGCTTTTTTCGGGACCGGCCTGCAGCGGGATCACGGTGTCGGCCAGCGCCGCCAGCGGCGAATGTTCCGCGTTGACCAACGCGACCACGCGCGCGCCTGCATTGCGCGCGGCTTCGGCGCTGCGCAAGAGGTCGGGGCTGGCTCCCGATTGCGAGATGACGAGATACAGCGCACCGCGCAGTCGCAGCGGCACGGAATAAATCGATTCGACGGACGGCGAGGCCGACGCCGTCACGCAACCGGTCTGTGTTTCGATGACGTATTTCGCAAAAGTCGCGGCGTGGTCGGAACTGCCGCGCGCGCAGGTGGCCACGAAGGGTGGTGCGTGGTCGCGCAGTTCCGACGCGAGCTTGCGCACCGCCGCGTCGTTGCGCTCGAGTTGCCGCGCGACCGTGTCGGCGGCTTCGGCGGCTTCGCGGTGCAACAGCGTGGATTCGGCTTTCATCCGAACAGACATGGCGCCAATCACGCCTTCGGCCGAGGTGGTGCGGTCGAGCCGCGCACCACCAGTTCGGGACTGAAGCCTTCGTTTTCCACGTCACCGCCGTGGATCTGCGCAATCAGCAGCCGCGCGGCGTGTTCGGCGATCAGTTCGGTGCGTTGCCGCGAAGTCGTGAGCGAGGGCCACGAATGGCGCGAGAACGGGCTGTCCTCGAAACCCGCCACCGACAAGTCGTAGGGCACATGCAGGCCGGCTGCACGCGCGGCCGCCAAAACGCCCGCGGCGATTTCGTCGTTGGAACCGAAAATCGCGGTCGGCGGTTCCGCCAGCCCGAGCAACCGGCGCGCGCCGCGGAAACCGTCGTCGAACGAATAGTCACCTTCAAGCACCAGTTCGTCCGACATCGGCACACCGTAATCCTCCAGCGCCTTTTCATAGCCCTTGTAACGCTCGGGACTGGAACGGTGCTGCTTGCCGCCCCAGAGGAATCCGATGCGCAGGTGGCCGAGCTGGATCAGGTAGGCGGTGATCGCGTAGGCCGCGTCGCGGTCGTCCACGAACACGCAGGGAAAGCCGTCGCGCGGATCCTCGGCCGCCGAGATCACCCGCACCAGCGGAATGTTGTAGGCGGCCAGTTCGCGCAGCAATGCCATGCGTTCGGACATCGGCGGCGCCAGCACCAGCCCCGCGAGGCGCGAGCGGTGCACGAGGTCGCGCAATTCCTCGGCGAGTTTCGGCCCGCGCGAATCACACGGGTGGATCTGCAGACCGAAGCCCATTTCGCGGCACGCGGCCAGCGCGCCCTGCTGCACCGCGATGATGTAATACGGGTTCGGGTTGTCGTACACCAGGCCGATGGCGTACGCCTTCGCACTGCGCAAGCTGCGCGCGGAAAGATCGGGACGGTAGTCGAGCTGTTCGATCGCGCGCATTACGCGTTCGCGCGTTTCTTCACGCACCGAGCCTTCACGGTTGATGACGCGCGACACCGTTTTCAGCGAGACCTTGGCCTGTCGTGCGACATCCCGGATGGTGGCGGTTCCCAAGTGCGGCTCCTTAGTGATGCGTGCTGGTGCAGTGCGCGCGTCAGGGCGTCACGGCGGCGGAATTGATCGCCGCCTCGCGCGCCGGCCGTCCCGCGCGATGTCCCAGCAATCCGTAGAACAGAATGTAGATATAGCCGGGCACCATCACCACCAGGAATGCCAACTGAAAGTTGATGATTTCCTCGAGGTGCACGAAGAGTTGCGGGATCAATGCGCCGCCCGCGATGCCCATGATCAATAGCGCCGAGCCAAACTCGGTGCGGTCGCCGAGACCCTTGATGGCCAGCGGGAAGATCGCGGGCCACATCATCGCGTTCGCGAAGCCCAGTGCCGCGACGAAACCGACCGATAACGTCCCGTGCGTCTGCCACGCGCCGAAGGCGAACAGCACGCCCAGTACTGCCGAAATCGCGAGGTAGCGCTGCTGCGAGATCACCCTCGGCGTCAGGACCACGCCCGCCAGGTAACCGATCAGCATCCCGATCATGACCCAGGATGTCAGGTGCTTGGCGGTGTCGAGCGACAACCCCGATGCCTGCCCGTAGATCACGATGCCATCACCGACCATCACTTCGAGGCCCACGTAAATGAAAAGGCACACCACGCCCAGCCACAGGTGCGGAAAGCTGAAGATGCTGCGCCGGTGCGTATTGCTTTGCAGTTCCTGGCGCTCGCCCGCGGGTTTGATGTCCGGCAGCGAAGAAAACACGATCCACACCGCCAACAGCACCAGCACCGCCGCCATGACGACATACGGCATGACGGCGCGCGAGACGAACGCGTGCTGCAACACCGACCGCGCCGCGGGAGAGGCAGCGGCCTTGATCTTGTCGGCGTAGGCGGCGGCACCGCTGAGCAGCAGCGCACCGAACACGTACGGCGCGATGCCGCCGGCGAACTTGTTGCAGATTCCCATGATCGCCACTCGCTTGGCGCCGCTTTCGATCGGGCCGAGGATGCTCACGTAGGGATTGGATGCGGTCTGCAGCAATGCCAGGCCTGCGCCGATCACGAACAGCGCCACCAGCGCGCCCACGTAGCTGTAGCCGCCCATGAAAAAAGCGAACAGCACGGAACCGATGGCCATCACCAGCAGGCCCAGGGCCATGCCCTTTTTCATCCCGGTACGCTTGAGCACCACGGCCGAGGGGAGCGCGAGGAAGAAGTAGGACAAGTAGAACGCCATTGGAATCAGGAACGCGCCGACGTTGTCCACGTCGAACCCGACCTTGACGAACAGGATCAATGACGAATTGAGCCAGGTGACGAATCCGAATATGAAGAACAGGACGCCGATGATCACCATCGACATCATGTAATGCGACGGCTGCGGTACGGTTGTGGGGGTGGTCATGGCAAGCCTGTGCAGATGGGGCAATGGGATTATGGCGTGGGCAACGTTGTCATATCCGTGTCTCGGGTCGAGTATCGCATGTCCTGCCCGTCGAAAAACAGCGTCTTCGCAACCGCCCGGCTTTGACGCAACGCAACATGGATGGACCTCTGAAAGCCGCATCTTGACTGGCTTCACGCGTCCAGCAATAGCCGATCCGGATTGCTGCATCGCAAATTGACAACGTTGTCAGTCATGACCACACTGGCGCCCATTCGAATCGCCCGAGCGCAGGATGAGTGTGGCCGCCAGTCATTTGACCCAGCACGTCAGCCTGCACACGCAGCCATTCCTGGCTGCTGACGTGGGCGGAACCCATGCGCGGGTTGCGTTGATGCGTGCAGCCATCGATGGCAAGCGCGAGTTCGAAGTGCTGGCTTATCGCAAGTTCACCTGCGCGGATTTTCCGGGACTGCCGGAATTGCTGACGGCATTCGTCGAGGGGGACGCCACGCTGCCGGTGCGGCGCTGCGTGATTGCCTGCGCGGGGCAGGTCATCGATGACGCCATCGTCAACGACAACCTCGCGTGGCGTGTCAGCCTGTCGCAATTGCGCGAAGCGCTGGCCTTCGACGATGTCGCGCTGCTCAATGATTTCGAAGCGCTCGGCTACGCCCTCGATGACGTGAAGGGCACTGGCAGCCTGCTGCTGTGCGGACCCGAAGCAGGCGGAGACGGTCCCGCGCTGGTCGTTGGCCCCGGCACCGGACTGGGTGCGGCGGTGCGCCTGCCCGGCCCGGCCGGCGTGCGCGTGCTTGCCAGCGAAGCGGGACAAATGGATTTCGCGCCGGGCAACGCACGCGAACGTGAAGTGCTGGCCCATCTTGCGCCCGATGGCGGCTACGTGCCGTACGAGCGCATCCTGTCGGGCCCCGGCCTGCTCACGCTCTACACCGCGTTGTGTGCACTGCGCGAAAAGCAGCCGCGGCTCGCGACGCCCGAAGCGGTGACTGGCGCGGCATGTGCGGGCAGCGATGAAGACGCGGTCGAGGCCGTCGAGGTGTTCTGCGCCGCGCTCGGCAGTTTCGTCGGCAACCTCGCCATGGCCTTCATGGCGGATGGCGGCGTGTATCTGGCCGGCGGCGTCCTGCCCGAAATGCGCAAGCTATTGCAGCGCAGCCGCTTCGTGGAGCGCTGCCTCGACAAGGGCGGCATGCGCGAATTCCTGCTGCGCGTGCCCGTGCGCCTGATCGAGCACGGCCGTCACGGCGTGATGGGCGCGGCGCATTGGTATTTCGAAAAGCACATGCGCGGTTCCGTGCGCCGCCGCGCGATGGGAGATGGCACCGCGGTGTAACGCGTTTCATCACACATTCCGGGTGCTTCGGCATCCATCACCTGGTGAGCGAGAGAAGGGGTACGTCATGAAATTCCGCAAGAGCATGCTTTCGGCGAGCATCGCCACGGCGCTGTTGTTCGCAGCAGCTGCCCAGGCGCAGAACGCCTCGCCTCAGGGCCAGTCCAATGACCAGCAACAGCCCCAAGCCGGGGCGGGGGCGCAGACGGATTCCACGCAAAAGAAGAAAGACACCGTCCAGCAACTGGAAACCGTCCAGGTCGTCGGCGTACGCGCCGCGCAGGCGCTGTCGATCGAAACCAAGAAGGCGGCCAATTCGCAGGTCGAGGTGGTATCCGCCGTCGACATCGGCAAGCTGCCGGCCAAGAACGTCGCCGACACCATCGCGCAGTTGCCCGGCGTCAACATCGCCGACGCGGCCGGTGCCGAAGGCGGTTTCGATGAAGCCGATCGCGCCAGCATTCGCGGCAGCGCGCCCTCATTGACGCTGACCACGGTCAATGGCCACTCGATCGGATCAGGCGACTGGTTCGTGCTCGGCGGCGGCGGCACGCGCAGCGTCAGCTTCGCGATGCTGCCCTCCGAAGTCGTCAACCAGGTCGTCGTGCACATGACGCCGGAAGCCAAGCTCCTGGAAGGCGGCGCGGCCGGCACCATCGACATCATCACGCGCAAGCCGCTGGATTTCAGCCAGAAGCTTTCCTTCGAAGGCAGCGTGGGCGGCGTGTACGCCGACCTGCCGGGCAAGACCGAGCCGCAGTTCAGCGGCCTGCTCAACTGGAAAAACGACTCCAACACCTTCGGCGTGATGGTGCAGGCGTTCTACGAGAAACGCGAGCTGCAGCGTGAGGGCCAGGAACTGCTTGGTTATTCGTATATCCC
>DATNAW010000186.1:0-7403 GCA_035572335.1 Rhodanobacteraceae bacterium | reverse complement strand
GTGCCCTTGCCGAAGGTCTGCTCGCCGATGACCAGGCCGCGGCCGTAATCCTGGATCGCGGCGGTGAAGATTTCGCTGGCCGAGGCCGAGCCGCGATTCACCAGCACCGCCATCGGACCGGTCCACAGCATCTTCTCGTCGGAATCCTGTTCGTCGACCTGGCCGCGGCTGTCGCGCACCTGCACCACCGGGCCCTTGCCGATGAACAGGCCGGACAGATTGACCGCTTCGCTGAGCGAGCCGCCGCCGTTGTCGCGCAGATCCACGATCACCGCGGAAACCTTGTCCTGCTTGAGTTCGGCCAGCAGCTTGGCGACGTCGCGCGAGGCGCTGCGATAGTCGGCGTCGCCGCGGCGGCGTGCATCGAAGTCCTCGTAGAAACTCGGCAGGTCGATCACGCCGACTTTCACGGTGCGGTCGCCTTCCTTGACGTCGATGACCTTCTTCTTCGCGGCCTGGTCGGCGATGGAGACCTTGGCGCGCACCAGCGTGATGAGCTTGGGCTTGGCATCCGGGCCGCCCTCGGCCGGCAGGATTTCCAGCCGCACCACGGTGCCCTTCGCGCCGCGGATCTTCGCGACCACGTCGTCGATGCGCCAGCCGATGGTGTCGACGATCGCGCCGCAATCGCCCTGGCCGACGCCGACGATCTTGTCGCCGACTTCAAGCTTGTTGGATTTCGCGGCCGGGCCGCCGGGCACGATTTCGCGGATCACGACATATTCGTCGTGTTCCTGCAGCACCGCGCCGATGCCTTCCAGCGACAGCTTCATGGTGATGTCGAAGTTCTGGCTGGCGCGCGGACCGAAGTAATTGGTATGCGGGTCGATGGCCATCGCATACGCATTCATGAACGTCTGGAACACGTCCTCGCTGTCGAGCTGGTGCACCCGATCGAGGTAGTTCTCGTAGCGGCGCGACAGCGTCTTGCGGATCTTCGCGTCGTCATCGCCCGCGAGCTTCAGGCGAATCCAGTCGTTCTGCACGCGCCCCTGCCACAGCTTGTCGAGCGCGGCGGCGTTCGCGGCCCACGGCGCCTTGTCGCGGTCGAACGTGTAGGTGTCGTGGGTGTCGGGATTGAAGCCCTTCTTCAACAGCGCCAGCGCGTACGCGGTACGTTCGCCCGCGCGCTTTTCGTACAGGTTGAAGATCGCGAACGGGATCGACATGTCGCCGTTCCAGATCGCGTCATCGAGCTTGGTGCGGTCCGCCGCGAACTGGTTGAGGTCCTGTTGCGTGAAGAACAGCTTGCTGCCATCGAGCGCCTTGAAATAGGCGTCGAAGACCTTCTGCGACATCGCATCGTCGAGCGGCAGAGCTTCGTACTGGAAGCGCGTCAGCAGGCGCGCCGCCAGGATCGCGGCCTGGCCCTGCGCCGTGCTCGGCTTCAGCACCGGCGCAGGCGTGGGCTTGTACTTGGCGAGGGGTGCGGTGACGGCGCTGGATGCCGACGCTGGACACGCGGCGGTGGCCGGCGCCGCGCCGCGGGCTTGCGCACCGAACGAAAACACGCCGAATGAAATCAGGAGGGCGATCAGGACAACAAAAGCACGCTGCAACATGGACTTTCCTTGGGCGGCCGCAACGGGGTGGCCGTTTGCGCTCGAAGCGCGGACAAAGACGAAATGCGCCAGCCGTTCGCTGGCGCGTGCGGGTGCGTGGTGCAGGCGGAGAGGCTCGTCTGGGCGCGGCCCAGCATTAAAATATCGGAAATTTCGCGCGCCGGATATGGCCGCAAGTCACGCAGCGGCACGGGGCAACGCCGATTCCGCGTCCTGCGGCGACAGTCCGAATTGTCGGCCAAGCTCGGCAATCAGCACTTCCTCGACGTCGGCAAGCCGCGACGGGCCGCCCAAGTCTAGCATCTGCGTCACCGCGAGGCCCGCATAGCCGCAAGGATTGATGCGGTGGAAGGGCTCCAGGTCCATCGCGATATTGAAGGCGAGCCCGTGGAAGGTGCAGCCGTGGCGCACGCGCAGGCCCAGCGCGGCGATCTTGGCGTCACCCACGTACACGCCGGGCGCGCCTTCGCGGCGCGCGGCCACGATGTTCCATTCGGCCAGCGTGTCGATGAGGGATTGCTCGATCCGCTGCACCAGTTCGCGCACGCCGATCTTTAGCCGGCGCAGGTCCAGCAGCGGGTAGGCGACGATCTGGCCGGGGCCGTGGTACGTCACCTGCCCGCCGCGGTCGACGTGGACCACCGGAATGTCGCCTGGCGCCAGCACGTGTTCCGGCTTGCCGGCCTGGCCCAGCGTGAACACCGGATCGTGCTCGACCAGCCACAACTCGTCCGGCGTGTCCGGCCCACGCGCATCGGTGAACGCCTGCATTGCGCGCCATACCGGTTCGTAGGGTTGGCGGCCCAAACGGCGTACCAGGAGCGGGAACGGGGAACCGTGAACGGGGAACGTTGGCATTTGGATTCAGCGATGCGGGATCGATAAACATGGGACCGTCTGGCGAGGCAGGCAACCTGTTCCCGCTCTTTCGTTCCCTGTTCCCGGTTTCCGCTTCACAACGTGTACCGGATGTCCGGGTCGGCGCGCAGGGCGGCGTGGGCTTCCTCGTGCTTCTCGCGCGATGGGCAGTTGAACACCACGCTCACCGACACGTAATTGCCCTGGCTGGACGGCCGTTCGCGCACGCTGGCGTCCAGCACCGACAGCCCGAGGCCGCGCAGGATTTCCGGCACGCGTTCGCGCAGGTTGGCATTGGCGTTGCCCATCGCGGTAATTTCGAAACTGCCCGGGAACTGGAAACCTTGGCCGTCCTGCTTCTCGATGTCGTCGAGATCACGCATGCTGCAACCTTACTTCGCCGAGGCGGGCGGCGCCACGCTGGACGCCGACGACACCGTCACGGTGGGTGCCGGCGTGGTGGTGGTGCCGTTGCCGCGATGGAACAGCAGCAGGATCGCGTCCCACAGCCGCTTGAAGAAGCCGCCCTGCGGTGCGTCCTTCAGCACCACCAGCGGCTCGGTGACCACCGGCTTGCCATCGAACGTCACCTTCAGCGAGCCGACCTGCTGGCCCTGCTTGAACGGCGCGATCAGGCGCTGCGGGATTTCCAGCGTGGCCTGCAATTGATCGTACTTGCCGCGCGGGATCGTCACCGATGCATCCTCGGCGATGCCGAGTTGCAGTGTGTTGGCCTCGCCCTTCCACAACCGCGGCGTCGCCAGCACCTGGCCGGCCTTGTAGAGGTCGTGGGTGCGATAGAAGTTGAAGCCCCAGTTGAGCAGCGCTTCGTCGCCGGTGGTCGCCGCATTCATGTCGGGGCCGCCCATCGTCACCGCGATCAGGCGCATGCCGTTGCGCAGCGCCGAGGCCGCAAGGCAGAACCCGGCTTCCTTGGTCGAGCCGGTCTTGATGCCGTCCACGGTCGGATCAGTCCACAACAGCGTGTTGCGGTTGTGCTGGGTGATGCCGTTCCATTCGAACGACTTGATCGCCGAGATCTTGTATTGCTCGGGGAAGTTGTGGATCAGCGCGCGCGACAGGATCGCGATGTCATGCGCGGTGCTGTAGTGGTCGGGCGCCGGATAACCCGAGGCGTTGATGAAATGGGTGTTGTCCATGCCAAGCCGCTTGGCGTAGGCATTCATCATTTCCGCGAAGGCCTGCTCGGAGCCGGCCACGTGTTCGGCCAGCGCGATGGCCGCGTCGTTGCCGGACTGGATGATCATGCCGTACAGCAGATCCTTCAGCGGCACGTCTGAATTCAATTTCAGGAAACTCGTTGAACCGTCGGTGCCGGCGCCTCCCGCGCGCCAGGCGTGCTCGCTGATGTGGACCTTGTCGTCCATGTGGATCTTGCCAGCCGCGATCTCGGCATTGACCACGTACTCGGTCATGATCTTGGTCAGCGAGGCCGGCGCGCGACGCGTGTCCATGTTGCTGGACGCGAGGATCTGGCCGTTGGCGTAATCCATCAGCACCCACGCCTGCGCATTCGGCTGTGGCGCCGGCGGGATCGGCGTCTCGGGAATCGTCGGCACCGGCTTGGGCGGCGTCGAAGGTTTCGGCGGAACGGCGGTTTGCGCGAACAGCACGCCCGTGAAGGCGACCAGGGAAACCGTCAGCAACGAACGCAGGGTTTTCATCAGAGTCTTGATTCCCGAATGTTTTGCGGGCCGCGCAGTGCCGTCCCGCTTGCACCAAACCGCTTACTGTACCGCGACGCTGGCATGCGGCAAACCCAGCGAATCCAGCCGCGCCGTGGTGCGGTCCACCGTATCCACGTCGGGCAGTGGCCCGATCTGCACGCGTTGCAGCGTGCGTCCATTCACGCTGGCGGCGACCACGCGCACCGCACCCAGGTTCAAACCCCGCAGCCGCGCCGCCAACCGCTCCGCGTTGCCCGCATCCGCGAAAGCACCGACCTGCACGTACAGTTGCGGCGGCTTGCCCGTCCGCGGTGTGACCGCGGTGACGGGCGCAGGTTCCGCGTTCGGATTCGCGGGATCGATGCCCTGCACTTCGACGAGGCCGGTGCCGCGCGGCCAGATGCCGATGCGTACCGCCGCGGCCAGCGAAAGGTCGATGATGCGGTTGGGCACGAACGGGCCGCGGTCGTTGATGCGCACGATCACGCTCTTGCCGTTCTCGAGGTTGGTGACGCGCGCGAAGCTCGGCAGCGGCAGCACCTTGCTGGCGGCCGAGAATTTGTACATGTCGTAGGTTTCGAAGTTCGAGGTCTTGTAGCCGTTGAACTTGCTGCCGTAGTACGAGGCGATGCCGCGCTCGTCGTAGCCGGCCGCGCTCGGGAGCACGCGATAGGTCTCGCCATTCACCGCGTACGGCGACTTGTTGCCGTAGCGTGACAGTGGCAGCACTTCCGGAACGGGTTCGGGGATCTTGCTGAAATCGACGCCCGCGATGTCAGGCGTGGAATCGCTGAGGTGCTGGTAGCGCTTCGACTGCGACAAGCTGGTGTCGTCGCGCCACGACGTGCCGTTGCTGCTACCCGCGCGCGCGGCGGACCGTTTCGGATTCGACGAGCATGCCGTCAACGTCAGCGCCGCCGGCACCAGCAGCGCCAGCGGCAGCAATGCGCGCAGCCACCGAGGGCGCGTCATTGCGTGGCGACACCGCGCGCGATCGCGTCGGCCAGTTGCATCACCGCCAGTGCGTACATCGGGCTCTTGTTGTAACGGGTGATCACGTAGAAATTGGGGAACGTCAGCCAGTATTCGGCGCCGTTCGCGCCGTCCAGCGTCAGCAGGTTCGCGGGCATCGCGGGATTTTCCTGCGCAGTTGGCGCGTAACCCTTTGCGGTGAATTGTTCCAGCGGCGTCACCGGCATGACATTCTCATACGCGGGTGGCGGCGCCGCGTTGGCGCTGGCTTGCGCCTGCACCGCGACCGGCTGTCCGTTCTGCCAGCCGTGCGCGCGGAAATAATTCGCGATGCTGGCGAACGCGTCCGGCAGCGACGCGATCAGGTTGATGTGGCCGTCGCCATCTTCGTCCACCGCGAAGTCGCGGATGCTGGACGGCATGAACTGCGCGAGGCCTTCGGCGCCCGCGTAGGAACCGTAGATGTCGGGAATCGCGCCCGGCAGTTTGTTCGGCGGCAATTCCAGCAGCGCCTTCAACTCGCCGCGGAAATAATTCGCGCGCGGCGGATAGTCGAACGCCAGAGTCACCAGCGCATCCAGCACGCGAAAGCTGCCGGTGTTGCTGCCGTAGTTGGTTTCGACGCCGATGATCGCGACGATGAACTGCGGTGGCACGCCGTACTGCTGGCTGATCTGGTCGAGCAGCGCAGAATGCTGGCGATAGAACGTCACGCCTTCGTCGATCCGCTCCGGATTCACGAAGATCGGTTGGTACTGGCTCCACGGCTTCTTCTCGGCCGGGCGGTTCATCGCGTCGATGATGCTTTGCTTCACCACCGCGCCGTCCAGCAGCGCATTCAAGTCGGCGGGATTCTTGCCGGTGTCCTTCGCCACTTCGCTGACCAGCGCGGCCTGGTCGGGATTCACCGGCATGGCTGCCGCGGTGCTGGCGGCGCTGGCTGGTGATGCGGGAGTTTGCGCAATGGCGGCGAGCGGGAGCAACCCGGAAAACGCGAGCGACAGCGAGGTCTTGCGAAGGATTGAAGGCACGGCGTACGAACGGTCGCGAATGTGCAACGCAGCCTAACATGCACGGCGGGCGGCATGCGTCTCGCGGGCGTCAGGCGTGGCCGCTTGACGGCGCCCGTACGCACGGCGACGCTACGCACGAAGGGCGGCTCAATCACGCAGCCAGGGGCGGGCTGACGGAGTACCTCCATGATCATGCGCATCTGGCGTGGCATCACCTCGAAAGCCCAGGCCGACGCCTACCTCGAACACCTCCAGCAGACCGCGCTGCCCGCGCTCAAGGAATACAAGGGCCAGCGCGGCGCGTGGGTACTGCGGCGCGTGCAGGGCGAGCAGTGCGAATTCCAGGTGCTGACGCTGTGGGATTCCATGAAGGCGCTGCACGCGTACGCCGGCAAGAAGCCGGAGCGCGCGGTGTACTACGACGAGGACGACAAATACCTGCTGGACATGGAACCTCTGGTGCGGCACTACGAAGTCGCCGACACCGTCGTGCCGCCGACCTGACGCGCTGTGTCGCGGGGAACAGCCATGCCGCAAACCGATCCGTCGCATCCCGAAGTCGAATCCTTCCTGCACAAGGACACCGGCACCTGGACGCACGTCGTGCACGACGGCGAAACCGCAGCGATCATCGACCCGGTGCTGGATTACGACGCCGCGGCCGCGCGCACGTCCACGGCCAGCGCCGACGCGGTGCTCGCGTTCGTGCAGTCGCGTACGTTGCGCGTTGAATGGATCCTGGAAACCCACGCGCACGCCGATCACTTGAGCGCCGCGGGTCATCTGCACGATACCCTCGGCGCGCCGGTCGCGATCGGGCGCGGCATCACCGACGTGCAGGCGCATTTCAAACAGGTGTTCGGGCTGGGCGATGACTTCGTCGCGGACGGCCGCCAGTTCGACCGGCTGCTCGACGACGGCGATGAACTCGCGGTCGGCTCGCTGCACCTGCGCGCGATCGCGACGCCGGGGCACACCCGCGATGGCCTGACGTATGTCGTCGGCGACGCCGCCTTCATCGGCGACACGATGTTCGCGCCCGATATCGGCACCGCGCGCTGCGATTTCCCGGGTGGCGATGCGGCGCAGTTGTACGCGTCCATCCGCCGCATCCTGGCGCTGCCGGAAACGACGCGCCTGTTCCTGTGTCACGACTACCCGCCGCCGGCGCGCACGGCGTGGCGTGAAACGACGGTAGCGTGCGAAGCGAACGAGAACGTACAGATCGGCGGCGGCGTGGGCGAAGCCGAATTCGTCGCCAGGCGCCGCGCGCGCGACGCCACGCTGCCGGTGCCGCGCCTGCTGCTGCC
>DATNAW010000185.1:0-2379 GCA_035572335.1 Rhodanobacteraceae bacterium | reverse complement strand
GCACGCACAGCGCGATGAATTCGCCGCGGCGCGCTTCGAGCTGTTCGGCGGCGTGTTCGAGGATCGCGGCGCGGCTGGCGGCGGGCAGGCGATCCCAGTTGGCCTGGGCGGCGACGGCGTTGCTCAGCGCTTTCTCGACGGTGGCGCTGTCGGCGCTGATGTAGCTGCCGACGGTCTGGCGGCGATCGGCCGGATTGGTTACCTGCACGGTCGGACCATTGGCGTTCGCGCCCGGCACCAGCGGGGCGGCGGTCCACGGGCCGGCGTTGGCATTGACCGCGTCGGCCATGGCTTTCAGTTCGTTGTCGTTGGAGAAGTTGACGCCCATGGAATTCTTCCGAAGTTCACCATACAAGTTGACCGGCAGCGGGATGCGCGGATGGGGGATCGAAGCAAAGCTGCGCACCGTTTCGCACGGGTCGGCGACCAGTTCGCGTACCGGCAATGTCTCGTCGACGACGCGGTTGACGAAGCTGGTGTTGGCACCGTTCTCGAGCAGGCGGCGCACCAGGTACGGCAGCAGATCCTCGTGGGTGCCGACCGGCGCGTACACGCGGCACGGGACGTTCAGGTTCTGCGGGCCGATCACTTCGCTGTACAGGTCGGTGCCCATGCCGTGCAGGCGCTGGTACTCGAACGGCCGGCCGCGCGCAACGTGATGCACGGCGGCGATGGTGTGCGCGTTGTGGGTGGCGAACTGCGGATAGATCAGCTCGCTGCCGGCGTCGAAAAGCTTGCGCGCGCAGGCCAGGTAGGACACGTCGGTGTTCGGCTTGCGCGTGTACACCGGGTAGCCGGCCAGGCCGGTCTCCTGCGCGCGCTTGATCTCGGCGTCCCAGTACGCGCCCTTGACCAGGCGTACGTACCAGCGACGATTTGCCGCACGTGCGGTTTCGATCAGCCAGTCGATCACGAACGGGGTGCGCTTGGCGTACGCCTGCACCACGATGCCGAGGCCGTTCCAGCCTTCCAGCGCAGGATGCGCGAAGACGTCGCCGATGATGTCCAGCGACAGTTCGAGGCGATCGGCTTCCTCGGCGTCGACCGACAGCGCGATGCCGTGTTTCATCGCCAGCTGCGAGAGTTCCAGCAGCTTTTCGGTGAGCTGGCGACGGGCGAGTTCGCGCTTGGCGACTTCGTAGCGCGGATGCAGCGCGGACAGTTTCACCGAGATCGACGGCGCGTCGGTGTGGTTCGCGAACGGGCCGCGAGCACCAATCGCGGCGATCGCGTTGCGGTAGTCCTGCTGGTAGCGCTCGGCGGTCTCGCTGGTCAGCGCGGACTCGCCGAGCATGTCGTAGGAATAGCGGTACACCGCGTATTCCTTCTTCGCGCAGCGGTCCAGCGCATCGTCGATGGTCTGTCCCATCACGAACTGATGGCCCATGATGCGCATCGCCTGGCGCACCGCCAGGCGGATCGCCGGTTCGCCGGCGCGGCCGACCAGTCGCTTCAGCGCGCCGGTGAAATCGTGGCGAGTGTCTTCGGCCAGGTTCACCAGGTGGCCGGTGAGCATCAGGCCCCAGGTCGAGGCGTTGACGAACAGCGATTCGCTCTGGCCCAGGTGCTTCTTCCAGTTCGCCTCGCCCAGCTTGTCGCGAATCAGCTTGTCGGCGGTGGCCTTGTCCGGGATGCGCAGCAGCGCTTCGGCCACGCACATCAGCAGCACGCCTTCTTCACTGGACAGGTCGTACTGGCGCATGAAGGATTCGACGGCGCTCTGGTCTTTCGAACGCGCACGCACGCGTGAGACCAGGCCGGCGGCGAGGTCGATCACCTGCTCGCGTTCGACCGGTGGCAGGGTGGCCTGGGCGAGCAGGTCGTTGACCGCTTCGGTTTCATCGCGCAGCCAAGCGGCGGTGATGCGCGCGCGCGCGGGCGTGCTGCTGTCCGGAAGCTCGGGGCTGAGAATGGTTGTGGTCACGGGCTTGTCGATGGGATGGCGATGGGCGGTGGGCAACCGCGGGATTGTACGCCGGACACCGCGGATTGGGCGGAACCGGAGGGTTTGTCGGGGTTGTCCGCGCACGGCATGCAACGCGTCTCCAGGCTGTCACGGGCGACCCGCGAGCGCAGCCCGGACTGACTGATCCGGGTCAAGCGGGTGCGACATTCTTGCCCGTTGCGCCGCCGCGGCCTATCATTCCGCTGTTCCAGGCACGCCGGGTCCCCATGATCGTGCTTCGACCAGCCATCGCCGGCTTGCCCCGCGTAACGATGTGGCTCAGGCCAAATCGCGCGCTAAGCCGGCGCGGGTTGCGTCGCTTGATCATGATCCTGGTGGCACTGGCGCTGACAACGGCAGAACTGGGTGCGTGGCAGGGGAATGTGTTTGCTCCGCTGTTTGCCCTGGTGGAATCCGCCGCCATGGCCGTCGCC
>DATNAW010000184.1:0-5309 GCA_035572335.1 Rhodanobacteraceae bacterium | reverse complement strand
CAGCTGCACGGGCAGATTCGACGCCATCACCAGCTGCGCCAGCGCGAGCGCGTGCGCGGCACCGCCCATGTCCTTCTTCATCCAGCGCATGCCGTCGTGGGTCTTGAGATCGAGTCCGCCGGTGTCGAAGCACACGCCCTTGCCGACCAGTGCCAACAAAGGCTGCTTCGGATCGCCCCAGCGCATCTCGATCACGCGCGGCGCGCGCGGGCTGGCGCGGCCGACCGCGTGTACGGTCGGGAAGCCCGCCTTCAGCAAGCCGTCGCCGCTCCACTCGCGGCACTTCGCGCCGAAGCAATCGGCGACTTCGCGCACCGCGACGCAGAGTTCGGCGGGCCCGAGATCCTGCGCGGTCGTGTTGATCAGGTCGCGCAGGCGCGTGATCGCATCGACCATCGGCTCGACTTCGTCCAGCACCTTGCGCGGCAGCAGCAGCCGCGCGGGTTCGGTGTGTGGCGCGTGATACTTCGTGAAGCGGTAACTGCCCAGCGCCCACCCGAGCGCGGCATCGTGCGGCGCGAGCGCATCGCCGTCGAGGCGGTAGTCGTTGGCGGGCAGACGATACGGCAATCCACCCAGCGCGAACGGCGGTGATGAGGCATCGATGCCGCAGACCACGCGCGCGGTGCCGCCTTGCGCATCCGGCAACAGGCAGAACGCGCCCGCCTGGCCTTCGAAACCGCTGGATTGCGCCCAGCGTTGCTGGCGCGCGCCGAGCGTCTTCGCCAAAGCCGGCCACGCGCGACGCGTGACCGGCGTCAACGGGGTGGCGCGGCGGCCGTGCCGGTCTGCGCTCAATCCCTGCATGACCGATCCCCTGTCAAAGTGCGCATCACTGCGCACTGGTTTTCAGCACCTGCCCCACCTGCAGCATGTCGCTGTGCAAGCCGTTCCACTTGCGCAGGTCATCGACGCTGACCGAATTTTTCTTCGCGATCTTCGACAGCGTATCGCCGCTGACCACGGTGTACGCGGCCGTCTGCGAAACCGGCGCCGATGACGTGGCCTGCGGCGATGGATTGACGCCCGCCGCCTGCGCCATCGCGATGCGCTGCTGGTTGGCCGAGGCGACCTGGTCGGCGGCAGCCTGCTGCAGCCGCATTGCGTGGGCGAAATCCGCGGATTCGCTGGACAGGCGCTCGAACTCGGCACCCGGCGCGTATTCGGCCGGCAAGCCTTCCGCGACCATCTTCGCGCCGAGCAGGTTGATGCGGTCCTTCTCGCTCTTGGCGTTCAGCACCACCGCCTGCGCGTACGGCAGCAGGTCATGGTCGCGCAGGATGCCCGCGGCTTTGTCGCCGCCGAGGAACGTGAGGAATTTCTGGATCGTCGCCAGCTTCGGACTGTCGGCCTTGTAGGCCAGGTAAATCGTCAGCGGCAGCGGATACGTCGCGTTCTCCAGCGTGGCGAGGCTCGGCGTCACGCCTTCGATCGGAATGATCTTGATGCCCTGCTGGCGGCGCGCGTGCACCAGCGTCGACAGCGCCAGCGCCTTGGGATTCAGCGACACCTCCTGCTGCAGCGAATCGACGTTGATGAGGAGGCGCGGCACCGCGACCGGGTTGTCGCCGTTGCCGAACATCAGGCGGCGGAAACTGAACTGCAACCCGTCCAGCTTCGGGAATACGCCTTCGAGATCGATCTTTTCGTCCGGGCCGCCGACCTGCGACCAGTTGGTGATCTTGCCGTAGTAGATCTCGTGCACCTGCCGCAAGGTCAGGCTGTTCACCGGGTTGGCTTCGTTGGTGATCAGCACCAACGCGTCCCAGGCCACCGGCGTGAAGGTGAGGCCCGCTTCCTGCGTGCGCTTGTAATACCCCGGCCGCGCGCTTGCCGCGATGTCGACGCTGCCGGACAACGCCTGGTCGATGCCGTCGATCGTGTTGAACGGCGTGACTTCGAGATGCCCCTCGCCGGTATCTGCGAAGGCTTCCGCGACCGCATCGACGAGGCCTTCGGTGCTGACCTGGTCGCCGCGCACGATCAGCGCCGGACCGGAGTCCGCCGCATGGTGTCGGACTTCGGAGTGGCGCTTGGAGGAGTGTTTGGCGGAAGCCGCCGTGGCGGCGATGGCAAGGGCGAGGGAAAAAGACGCTGCGAGCAGACTCAACGAACGTGCTGACATGAACGATTTACCGAGGTGACGGTGTGGGAGAAGGGGCCGCACGATTATGGCGGAATCGATTGCACTTGCGGCAACGCCGTTCAGTTTCCCGAAGGACGTTCGCTGATGTGGCTCACGTTTCAAGAAACGCGAGCAGGCGTCCATGCCGCGCTTGCCGGCCCGCACATGGCGCTCGCCTGCGGCTGCCCTCGACGTTCGGGCGCGCTTCCGCGCGCCACGCCGTCTGCGTGAGATGCCACTGGCCTCCCACGAAAGCTCGGCTCACCCGCCGATCTGTATCTGCACCAGTTGTCCATCGCGTACCAGCGCCAGCAGCAATACGCGCGGGTGCTGCGCGAACATCCGGCGCAATTGCGCGAGGTCGGGCGTCGCCACGTTGTTGACGCCGACCAGCACGTCGCCGCTCGCGAGTCCATTGCGCTCCGCGCGGCTGCCGGGCACGACGTTCGAAACACTCACGCCTTCGACGCCCTCGTCGCCGGTAGGTGTGTCGCTGAAGCTCGCCCCGGCAAGCCGCGGATCGAGCGAAGCGCCGCTCGCCTGCGTGCTGACCGCCGTCAATTTCGCATCGATCGTGAGCGGCTTGCCGCCGCGATCGATGCCCAGCGCCAGCGTGCTGCCGACCGGCGCCAGGCCTTGCGCATTGCGCAAGTCCTGCGCGTCGGTGACGGGCTTTCCGTTCACGCGCGTGACGAGATCGCCTGGTTTCAGTCCCGCTTTCGCCGCGGGTGAGTCAGGCAGCACGTTGGTGATCAGCGCCCCCTGCGACGCCTTGATGCCCAACGCGGCTGCGACGCGCGGATTCAGATCCTGCGCATCGACGCCGAGCGTGCCGCGCTCGACCTTGCCGTGCGCGATCAGCTGCTTCATCACGTCCGCGGCCAGGTTGGTGGGAATCGCGAAGCCCAGGCCCGCGCTCGCGCCCGACGGCGAGTAGATCATCGAATTGATGCCGACCAGCTCGCCATCGAGGTTCACCAGCGCGCCGCCGGAATTGCCGGGATTGATCGAGGCGTCGGTCTGGATGTAGTTCTGCACGCCGCTGCGCCGCAAATCCTGGCGCTGCAGGCCGGAGACGATGCCGGAGGTCGCCGACTGGCCGAGGCCGAACGGATCGCCGACCGCGACCACGAAATCGCCGACGCGCAACTTCGAGGAATCGGCCAGCGGCAGCGCGACCAGGTTCGGCGCGTGGATCTGGATCACCGCGAGATCGGATTGTGCATCGGCGCCGATCACTTTCGCCGTGTACGACTTGCCGTCGGTGAGTGTGACCTTGATGTCGTCGGCGCCGGCGATCACGTGGTTGTTGGTGAGGATGTAGCCGTCCTTCGCGCTGACGATCACGCCCGAACCCAGCGACTGCTGCACCAGCTCGCGCGAGGGCGGCACCGCGGGCAGGCCGAAGAACTGGCGCATGATCGGGTCGCTGAAGAACGGATTCACCGCGACGCGCCGGTGGCTGGTCGAGGAGATGTTGACGACCGCGGGCGAGACCTTCGCCAGCATCGGCGCCAGCGACGGCAGCGCCTGTCCGTTCACCGCCACCGGAAGCGTGCCCGCGGTGGCCGGCAGCACGCAGACCGTCGCCAGGGCGGCGGTCGCGATCAAGGTGGGCAGGCGCAGGCGGGCGGCGAACATCATGATGGCTCCTCGGGCTGGGGAATGAATCGCTTCATTATCAGACAGGCTGCGTCGCCATGGCGTTCACGCACCGTGGCGCGCGCTCCGCACGATCCCGCGAAATTTTTTGCGCCGACCCCTTTACAGCCCCGGCCGGTCGGCGTACGGTTGAGCCTCGCTCGTGATCACAACATCTTGTGTTTTGGGTAGCGGCGAAGCCCAAGAATTTGGCTTCAACTCGGTCTCGAGCAAGGGGGCGAAGATGGTGATCAGGCGGTTGGACGGGGCGCACGGCCCGCAATGGAATCCAGTGCGGCGGCGCTTCATTTGAAACAGGCCCAGGCAACGCGGCGCCGCAAGGCGTGACGCGCGGCCGGGTCGTCGGCATCCGGGCATCGAAAACAAGAACCCGGAACGGACACGGAGGATACGAACAAGATGGGTACGGCGCGGGCACAGCAGATGGCGCGGGCGGTGACGGAAGTCCCCCTGCAACCGGCATCCCTGGACATCTGGGACAAGAAATACCGACTGAAGACCAAGCAGGGCGAACCGGTCGACGCGACCGTGGACGACACCTGGTCGCGCGTCGCGCGCGCGCTGGCCGATGTCGAGACCACGCCCGAGCTGCGCGAGAAGTGGCACGAACGTTTCCTGTGGGCGCTGCGCCACGGCGCGATTCCCGCCGGCCGCATCACCTCCAATGCCGGCGCGCGCGAGCACAAGCCGGCCACCTCCACGATCAACTGCACCGTGTCGGGCACCGTCACCGACTCGATGGACGACATCCTGGAAAAGGTCCACGAAGCGGGCCTCACGCTCAAGGCCGGCTGCGGCATCGGCTACGAATTCTCGACGCTGCGTCCGCGCAACGCGTACGTGTCGGGTGCCGGCGCGTACACATCCGGTCCGCTGTCGTTCATGGACATCTACGACAAGATGTGCTTCACCGTGTCCTCGGCCGGCGGCCGCCGCGGCGCGCAGATGGGCACGTTCGACGTCGCGCATCCGGACGTCAAGGAATTCATCCGCGCCAAGCGCGAGGACGGGCGGCTGCGCCAGTTCAACCTCAGCCTGCTGATCACCGATGGTTTCATGCAGGCGGTGGAAACCGACGCCGATTGGCCGCTGGTGTTCCCGGTGCACGTCAAGGAAAAGGACGAAGTCGACCTCGCCGACGCAAACACCGTGGTCTGGCGCGAATGGCCCAGCCACGACAACTACATCGTGCGCGACGACGGCCTTGTCGCGTGCAAGATTTACGGCCACGTCCGCGCGCGCCACCTGTGGGACATGATCATGGTCTCGACGTACGACTACGCCGAGCCCGGCTTCATCCTGATCGACCGCGTCAACGAGATGAACAACAACTGGTGGTGCGAGCAGATCCGCGCGACCAACCCCTGCGGCGAACAGCCCTTGCCGCCGTACGGTTCGTGCCTGCTGGGCTCGGTGAACCTCACCCGTTTCGTGCGCGATCCGTTCGGGCCCAAGGCGCACTTCGACATGGACGAGTACCGCGAGGTGGTGAAGGTCTTCACCCGCATGCTCGACAACGTGG